>NZ_FNSM01000001.1:6387500-6687500 GCF_900105415.1 Streptomyces sp. TLI_105
GGGTTACTGACCTTAGCCAAACTCCGAATGCCGGTAAGTGAGAGCGCGGCAGTGAGACTGTGGGGGATAAGCTCCATGGTCGAGAGGGAAACAGCCCAGAGCATCGACTAAGGCCCCTAAGCGTACGCTAAGTGGGAAAGGATGTGGAGTCGCAGAGACAACCAGGAGGTTGGCTTAGAAGCAGCCACCCTTGAAAGAGTGCGTAATAGCTCACTGGTCAAGTGATTCCGCGCCGACAATGTAGCGGGGCTCAAGCGTACCGCCGAAGTCGTGTCATTGCAGCGTATAGCCCCAACGGGTGTTGTGATGGGTAGGGGAGCGTCGTGTGCCGGGTGAAGCAGCCGCGGAAGCGAGTTGTGGACGGTTCACGAGTGAGAATGCAGGCATGAGTAGCGATACACACGTGAGAAACGTGTGCGCCGATTGACTAAGGGTTCCTGGGTCAAGCTGATCTGCCCAGGGTAAGTCGGGACCTAAGGCGAGGCCGACAGGCGTAGTCGATGGACAACCGGTTGATATTCCGGTACCCGCTTTGAAACGCCCAATACCGAATCCTCTGATGCTAAGCCCGTGAAGCCGTTCCGGACCCTTCGGGGAAAGGAAAGTGGTGGAGCCGGCGAACCGAGGTGGTAGTAGGTAAGCGATGGGGTGACGCAGGAAGGTAGTCCAGCCCGGGCGGTGGTAGTCCCGGGGTAAGGGTGTAGGCCGTGTGATAGGCAAATCCGTCACACACCAAGGCTGAGACCTGATGCCGAGCCGATTGTGGTGAAGTGGATGATCCTATGCTGTCGAGAAAAGCCTCTAGCGAGTTTCATGGCGGCCCGTACCCTAAACCGACTCAGGTGGTCAGGTAGAGAATACCGAGGCGTTCGGGTGAACTATGGTTAAGGAACTCGGCAAAATGCCCCCGTAACTTCGGGAGAAGGGGGGCCACGCCCGGTGATCGGACTTGCTCCGTGAGCTGGGGGTGGCCGCAGAGACCAGCGAGAAGCGACTGTTTACTAAAAACACAGGTCCGTGCGAAGCCGTAAGGCGATGTATACGGACTGACGCCTGCCCGGTGCTGGAACGTTAAGGGGACCGGTTAGTCACATTTCGGTGTGGCGAAGCTGAGAACTTAAGCGCCAGTAAACGGCGGTGGTAACTATAACCATCCTAAGGTAGCGAAATTCCTTGTCGGGTAAGTTCCGACCTGCACGAATGGCGTAACGACTTCTCGACTGTCTCAACCATAGGCCCGGTGAAATTGCACTACGAGTAAAGATGCTCGTTTCGCGCAGCAGGACGGAAAGACCCCGGGACCTTTACTACAGTTTGATATTGGTGTTCGGTTCGGCTTGTGTAGGATAGGTGGGAGACTTTGAAGCCGTGACGCCAGTCATGGTGGAGTCGCCGTTGAAATACCACTCTGGTCGTGCTGGATGTCTAACCTCGGTCCGTGATCCGGATCAGGGACAGTGTCTGATGGGTAGTTTAACTGGGGCGGTTGCCTCCCAAAGGGTAACGGAGGCGCCCAAAGGTTCCCTCAGCCTGGTTGGCAATCAGGTGTTGAGTGTAAGTGCACAAGGGAGCTTGACTGTGAGACCGACGGGTCGAGCAGGGACGAAAGTCGGGACTAGTGATCCGGCGGTGGCTTGTGGAAGCGCCGTCGCTCAACGGATAAAAGGTACCCCGGGGATAACAGGCTGATCTTCCCCAAGAGTCCATATCGACGGGATGGTTTGGCACCTCGATGTCGGCTCGTCGCATCCTGGGGCTGGAGTCGGTCCCAAGGGTTGGGCTGTTCGCCCATTAAAGCGGTACGCGAGCTGGGTTTAGAACGTCGTGAGACAGTTCGGTCCCTATCCGCTGTGCGCGTAGGAATATTGAGAAGGGCTGTCCCTAGTACGAGAGGACCGGGACGGACGAACCTCTGGTGTGCCAGTTGTCCTGCCAAGGGCATGGCTGGTTGGCTACGTTCGGGAGGGATAACCGCTGAAAGCATCTAAGCGGGAAGCCTGCTTCGAGATGAGTATTCCCACCTCCTTGAGAGGGTAAGGCTCCCAGTAGACGACTGGGTTGATAGGCCGGATGTGGAAGCCCCGTAAGGGGTGGAGCTGACCGGTACTAATAGGCCGAGGGCTTGTCCTCAGTTGCTCGCGTCCACTGTGTTAGTTCTGAAGCAACGAACAGTTGCTGGTTTCTGGAGCTAGAACACAACTACAGAGTGTGCTTGTTCGCTCGAAACCGATAGGGTTTCGGTGGTCATAGCGTTAGGGAAACGCCCGGTTACATTCCGAACCCGGAAGCTAAGCCTTTCAGCGCCGATGGTACTGCAGGGGGGACCCTGTGGGAGAGTAGGACGCCGCCGAACAATTCTTCAGGACCCCTGGTCCCAGCGTTCACGCTGGGACCAGGGGTCCTTTTGTTTTTTGCTTGACTTTCCGATGCGCGGCTGAGTGCCGGCTGCGCGAGAATGACTGCAGTACCCGAAGACAGGAGTCACACCGATGTCCACCAACTCTCCCGACGACCGTCCGGAGCGCGAGCCGCGTCGCAGGGACGGTGCAGGTGGCGACCGGGGCGGCTTCCGCGGGCCGCGCCGTGACGACAACCGTGGTGGCGGCGGCTTCCGCCGTGACGACCGTGGCGGTGACAACCGCGGTGGCGGCTTCCGCCGTGACGACCGGGGTGGCGACAACCGCGGTGGCGACAACCGTGGCGGCGGCTTCCGCCGTGACGACCGGGGTGGCGACAACCGCGGTGGCGACAACCGTGGCGGCGGCTTCCGCCGTGACGACCGGGGTGGCGACAACCGCGGTGGCGACAACCGTGGCGGCGGTTTCCGTCGTGATGACCGCGGTGGCGACAACCGTGGCGGCGGTTTCCGCCGTGACGACCGTGGCGGGGACCGTCCGTCCTTCCGTCGGGACGACCGGCCTTCGTACGGGCAGCGTGACGACCGCCGTGATGACAACCGCGGCGGTGGCTTCCGTCGTGATGACAGCCGCGGTGGTGACAGCCGTGGTGGCGGTTTCCGTCGTGACGACCGTGGCGGTGACAACCGCGGCGGTGGCTTCCGTCGTGATGACCGCGGTGGCGACAGCCGTGGCGGCGGTTTCCGCCGTGACGACCGTGGTGGGGACCGTCCGTCCTTCCGTCGGGACGACCGGCCTTCGTACGGTCAGCGTGACGACCGGGGCGGCGACCGTCCGCCCTTCCGCCGGGACGACCGGCGTGATGAGCGGCCGTCGTCGTTCCGTCGGGACGAGCGTCCCTCGTACGGGCAGCGTGACGACCGCGGTGGCGACAACCGTGGCGGCGGCTTCCGCCGTGACGACCGGGGTGGGGACCGTCCGTCCTTCCGTCGGGACGAGCGTCCCTCGTACGGGCAGCGTGACGACCGCCGTGATGACAACCGTGGCGGCGGCTTCCGCCGTGACGACCGGGGCGGCGACCGTCCCTCGTCGTTCCGTCGGGACGACAGCCGGGGCGGCGACCGTCCCTCGTCGTTCCGCCGTGACGACCGGGGCGGCGACCGTCCCTCGTCGTTCCGTCGGGACGACAGCCGGGGCGGCGACCGTCCCTCGTCGTTCCGTCGGGACGACAGCCGGGGCGGCGACCGTCCCTCGTCCTTCCGTCGGGACGACAACCGTGGTGGCGGCTTCCGCCGCGATGACAGCCGTGGCGGTGGGTTCCGTCGCGACGACCGGGGCGGCGACCGCGGCGGGTTCCGCGGGCGTGACGACCGGGGCGGTTACGGACGTCGCGACGACCGTGGCGAGCGGGACCGTGGCGACCGCGCGCCCATCAAGCGTCTGCCGATCCCGCCGGAGGTCACCGGTGAGGAGATCGACCCGGACGTGCGCCAGGAGCTGATGAGCCTGCCCAAGGGGCTCGCCGAGGAGGTCTCGCGCAACCTCGTCATGGTCGCCCAGCTGATCGACGAGGACCCGGAGAAGGCCTACGGCTACTCCAGGATCGCCCTGCGGCTCGCGTCCCGCGTCGCGGCCGTCCGTGAGGCGGCCGGTTTCGCCGCGTACGCGACGCAGAAGTACTCCGAGGCGCTGGCCGAGTTCCGGGCCGCGCGCCGGATGAGCGGCGGTGTCGAGCTGTGGCCCGTCATGGCCGACTGCGAGCGCGGCCTCGGCCGGCCCGAGCGGGCCCTCGCCATGGCCGGTGAGCCCGAGGTGCAGAAGCTGGACAAGGCCGGACAGGTCGAGATGCGGCTCGTCGCCGCCGGCGCCCGCCGGGACATGGGGCAGCTCGACGCGGCCATCGTGACGCTGCAGAGCCCCGAGCTCGCCTCCAGCGCCGTGCACCCGTGGACCGCGCGCCTGCGGTACGCGTACGCCGACGCGCTGCTCGCCGCCGGCCGTGAGCGCGAGGCGCGGGAGTGGTTCGCGAAGGCCCTGGAGGCCGACAAGGACGGCGCCACGGACGCCTCCGACCGGCTCGCCGAGATGGACGGCGTCGAGTTCGTCGACGCGATCGACGAGTCCGAGGACGAGTCCGAGGAGTCTCAGGGGTCCGGTGTCGTCGAGCTCGACGACGAGGACGACGAGGACGACGAGGACGACCGGGACGGCGACAAGGGCTGATCCCCCGGAGCAGTGAGAAGGGCGGCACCCGCTGGGTGCCGCCCTTCTTCGTTCCTGTGCCCTCAGTCCAGGGCCAGGCTCCTCAGGACCAGGCCCGTCGCGGGCTTCGGGCCGAAGGAGGTCGACTTGCGGGGCATCGTGACGCCCTGGCGGGCGAGGTCGCGGACGACCTCCTCCCGTACCGGATGCATGAGGACCGCCGTGCCGCCGCGGCGTTCCGCCTGGGCGACCGCCGCCTCCGTGTCGTGGATGTAGGCGATGTCCTCGGGGGCGTCCGGGATCTGCCAGACGTGCTCCAGGAGGGTGGAGTGCAGGACCGTCGCGTCCAGGGTCCGCCAGGCCTGGGGGCGGTCGGTGCGGATCGTGCGGTCGAGGAGGGCGGGGTCCGGGCGGTCGAGGAGGTGGAAGCCGCCGTCGCCCGCGAGGAGGAAGGCGTTTCCCTCTGCCGTGGCGGCCGCCAGGGCCTCCAGGGCCTCGGGGAGCGGCTGGTCGATCCTGCGCACCCGGAACGCGTCTCCGAGGGCCGTGAGGGCGTCGGAGACCGGCAGGCGGTTGAGGAGCCGGTGGATCGCGCGGACCCGCAGGGGGTAGCGGGCGGTGTCGACGAGGAGGACCAGGCCGTAGTTCCAGGGGCCGGGGGCCGCGTGCTCCTCGCGGAGGCGCAGGTACGTCGCCCAGCGGTGGTGGCCGTCGGCGATGAGGGCCTGATGGCGGGCCAGGTCGCCGGCGATCGTGGCGAGTTCGGCGGGGTCCGTGACCGACCACAGGCGGTGCTGGAAGCCGTCCTCCGTGGTGGTGGAGAGCAGGGGCTCGTGCCGGACGGTGCGCTCGATGACCGCGTCGGCGCCGCCCTCGTCGTCCCCGACGTAGGTGAGGAGCAGGGGCTCCAGGTTGGCGGCCGTGGTCCGCATCAGGGCGGCGCGGTCCTCGACGACGTGCGGCATGACGTCCTCGTGGGGCAGGACGACGCCCTCCGCCGGGGTGGAGAGCTCCAGGGCGCCGATGACGCCGCGCTGGAGGATGCCGTCGCCCTGCTGCTCGTACACGTAGAGCGCGGGCTCCGGGTCCGGGGCGAGGACGCCGTCCGCGAGCCAGCGGTCGAGGGTGACGGCGGCCTTGCGGTGGCGGGTGCCGGCGGTGATCGCCTGCGGGAGGATCAGCCGGACGATGTTGTGGGGGTCGGCGGACTCCAGATGGAGCAGTCCGTCAGGTCGTACGACGACGTCGTAGGGAGGGGACGTCACGGCGGCGAGGCTGCCGACCCGCTCGGGGACGTACCGGAGTCCGCGGAACGGGACCAGGCGCAGGCCTGTGGCGTCGTCGCGGACGTCGTCGGCCGCGTGACCTGATGTGTTCATCCCGTCATCGTATGTGGGGGAGGGGCATGAGCGATGATCGGGGGAGCGGGGCGATTCACCCGCGTGATCCGAGGAGTGTGTGGTGGCGGTGCGGAACGATCAGGGGCGGCGGGACGGCGGCAGGAAGCGCCCGGCGGGCAGTGCGGTCGCGCTGAGCGAGGCGTACGACACGGTGCTCCTGGACCTGGACGGTGTCGTGTACGCGGGCGGGGAGCCCGTCCCGCACGCCGTGGAGGCGCTCGGGACGGCCCGGGCCGACGGGATGCACCTGGCGTACGTCACCAACAACGCGCTGCGGACGCCCGACGAGGTGGCGGAGCACCTGACGGAGCTGGGCGTGCCGGCGGAGGCCGGGGACGTGGTCACCTCGGCGCAGGCGGTGGCCCGGCTGATCGCGGACGAGGTGCCGGCGGGGTCCAGGGTGCTGGTCATCGGCGGCGAGGGGCTGCGGGTGGCGCTGCGCGAGCGGGGCCTCGTGCCGGTGGAGTCGGCGGACTACGACCCGGCGGCGGTCGTGCAGGGGTACGGCGGGCCGGAGATGCCGTGGGGGAGGTTCGCGGAGGCGGCCTACGCGGTGGCGCGGGGCGTGCCGTGGTACGCCTCGAACACCGATCTGACCATTCCCGGGGCGCGGGGGATCGGGCCGGGGAACGGGGCGGGCGTGGAGGTCGTGCGCATCGCCACCGGGGGCCGGTTCGAGCCGAAGGTCGCGGGGAAGCCGCTGCCGCCGATGCACCGGGAGACGGTGCTGCGGACGGGGGCGGAGCGGCCGCTGGTGGTGGGGGACCGGCTGGACACGGACATCGAGGGCGCGTTCAACGGCGGGGTGGACTCGCTGCTCGTGCTGACCGGGGTGACGGACGTGGCGCAGCTGCTCGCGGCCGTGCCCGAGCAGCGGCCGACGTATGTGGCGGCCGATCTGCGGGGGCTGCTCGTGGGGCAGCCCGAGGTCGTCGCGGACGCGGACGGGGGCTTCGTGTGCGGGGGGTGGCGGGCCTCCGTGAGCGGCGGTGAGCTCGTCCTCGACGGCGCGCCGGGCGAGGGGGCGGACGTGCTGGACGCGGTGCGGGCGCTGTGCGGGGCGGCCTGGTCGGAGGCGGACCGGCCGGGCGCGGGTGTGCCGGACGCGGGGAAGGTGCTGGCGCTTCTGGGGGTGTGAGCCCCCGGCATCCCGGGCAGGGGGCGAAGTTGGGTAGGCTAACCTAACTTCGCGTGGGTCGTGGTCGTCACCGCGGGGCACGACCACGGACGAGACAGCGGGAGTGCGGGTATGAACGGTCGGCAGCAGCAGCGCCTGAGCGCGGAATCGGTCACCCTGGCCTACGAGCAGCGGGTCATCGCCCGCGATCTGTCCGTCGCGATCCCCGACAACTCGTTCACCGTCATCGTCGGGCCCAACGCCTGCGGCAAGTCCACCCTCCTGCGCGCCCTCTCCCGGATGCTGAAGCCCAGCGAGGGCCGCGTCCTGCTCGACGGGCAGTCCATCCACACGCTGCCCGCCAAGAAGGTCGCCAAGGCCCTCGGGCTGCTGCCCCAGACCTCCGTGGCCCCCGACGGCATCACCGTCGCCGACCTCGTCGCGCGCGGCCGCTATCCGCACCAGGGGCTGCTGCGCCAGTGGTCCCAGGAGGACGAGCGGATCACGCGCGAGTCCATGGCGGCGACCGGCGTCGCCGAGCTGGCCGACCGGTACGTGGACGAGCTCTCGGGCGGTCAGCGCCAGCGCGTCTGGATCGCCATGGCGCTCGCCCAGCAGACGCCGCTGCTGCTGCTCGACGAGCCCACCACGTACCTCGACATCCAGCACCAGATCGACGTCCTCGATCTGTGCGCCGAGCTCCACGAGACGCAGGGGCGGACGCTCGTCGCCGTCCTCCACGACCTCAACCACGCGGCCCGGTACGCCACCCACCTCATCGCCGTCCGCGACGGCGAGGTCGTCGCCGAGGGGCCGCCGTCGGAGGTGGTGTCCGCCGAGCTGGTCGAGCGGGTCTTCGGGCTGCACTGCCAGGTCATCGACGACCCGGAGACGGGGACGCCTCTGGTCGTGCCGGCCGGGCGGAAGGCGCGCGGCCGGGCGGCCGCGGCGGCCCGTGCGGAGGAGCCGGCCGGTCAGGAACCCGCGCTGCAGAAGTGACCTCCAGGCGGTCGCGCTGAAGGGAGGGGGCACGCGGGCCGCGGGAGGGCGTGCTGAAGGGGGGCTCACAGGCGCGGGAGGGCGCTTTGAAGGGGGCGCGAGGGCGCAGGCGGTCGCGTTGAAGGGGCGCGCTACAGAAGTGACCTCAGGCGCAGGAGGTCGCGGAAGCCGGCTTCCAGTCTGACCCGGCCCGAGGCCCAGGCCTTCGCGAAGTTCAGCTCGCCGTCCACCATCGCCACCAGGTCGTCGCCGGTCATCGCGAGCCGGATGTCCGCCTTGGCCGGCGGCGGGCCCGCCACCGTGGCGTCGACCCGGATCCGGCCGTCCGCGAGTCGGCCCGTGAACGTCGTGTCGAGGTCGGTGATGTGGCAGCTCAGGCTGCGGTCGAGCGCGGCCGCACCGCGCACGCCCTCGTCCGCCCGCGCGAGATTGTCGGAAAGTCTGTCCAGTGCGCCGCGGCACTCCGTGATCGTCGCCATCGCCGTCGACGGTACCCCAGGGCTTCGCGGTAGCGTCGAGGCATGAGCGACGCCACCCCCGAAGCCCCGCAGGAGCAGGCCCCGGCCGAGACGCACGGGCCCGCAGGACCCGCACCGCTCGGTGTCGCCCCGGAGCCCACCGGCCATCCCGCCGTCGACGCCCGCCTCGCGCGTCTCGCCGAGCTGGACCACCTCCCGGCGGACGGACACCTGGAGGTGTACGAGGATGTACACCGTGGGCTGCGCGCCGAGCTGACCTCGCTCGACACGCATCCCGCCCCCCGTCCGTACGACAACAGGAGCTGAACCGAACGTGGCAGGAGTGGCACGCCGCCGTCTCGACGCCGAGCTGGTCCGGCGCAAGCTCGCGCGCTCGCGCGAGCACGCCAGCCAGCTGATCGCCGCGGGCCGGGTGACCGTCGGCAAGACCGTCGCCACCAAGCCCGCCACCCAGGTCGAGACCGCCGCGGCCATCGTCGTCGTCCAGGACGACTCCGACCCCGACTACGTCTCGCGCGGCGGCCACAAGCTCGCCGGGGCCTTCGCCGCCTTCGTGCCGCGGGGACTGAAGGTCGAGGGCCGGCGCGCCCTGGACGCCGGAGCCTCCACCGGCGGCTTCACGGACGTCCTGCTGCGCGCGGGCGCCGCCCACGTCGTCGCCGTCGACGTCGGTTACGGGCAGCTCGCCTGGTCGCTGCAGAGCGACGAGCGCGTCACCGTGAAGGACCGCACGAACGTGCGCGAGTTGACGCTCGACGCCATCGACGGCATCCCGGTCGACCTCGTCGTCGGCGACCTGTCCTTCATCCCGCTCGGCCTCGTCCTGCCCGCCCTCGCGGCCTGCACGGCGCCCGACGCCGACCTCGTCCTCATGGTCAAGCCGCAGTTCGAGGTGGGCAAGGAGCGGCTCGGCACCGGCGGAGTCGTACGCTCCACCGAGCTCCGCGCGGACGCCGTGAAGAACGTGGCCCGGCGGGCCGGCGAGCTCGGCCTCGGCGTCCTCGGCGTCACCGCCAGCCCGCTGCCCGGTCCCTCCGGCAACGTCGAGTACTTTCTGTGGCTGCGGGCAGGCGCGCCCGCGCTGGATCCGGCGGACGTCGACCGCGCCGTGGCGGAGGGACCTCGTTGAGCTCAACTGCAGCAGCACCATCGGGAACAACACGCACCGTCTTCCTGCTCGCGCACACCGGCCGGCCGGCCGCCGTGCGCAGCGCCGAACTGGTCGTCCTGGGGCTGCTGCGCTGCGGCATCGGCGTCCGCGTCCTGGAGGCCGAGGCCGCGGACCTGCCGCTGCCGCCGTCCGTCGAGAGGGTGCCGGAAGGCTGTCCCGACGCGCTCGACGGCTGTGAACTCCTCGTCGTCCTCGGCGGCGACGGCACCCTGCTGCGCGGCGCGGAGTTCTCCCGCGCCTCCGGCGTGCCCATGCTCGGCGTCAACCTGGGGCGCGTCGGCTTCCTCGCCGAGGCCGAGCGCGACGACCTCGACAAGGTCGTCGACCGGGTCGTCACCAAGGCGTACGAGGTCGAGGAGCGGATGACCCTCGACGTCGTCGTGTACGAGAACGGCGACGTCCTGTACCGCGACTGGGCGCTCAACGAGGCCGCCGTGCAGAAGGTCTCGCCGGAGCGGATGCTGGAGGTCGTGCTCGCGATCGACGGGCGCCCGGTGACCGGCTTCGGCTGCGACGGGGTGATCTGCGCGACACCCACCGGCTCCACCGCGTACGCCTTCTCGGCGGGCGGCCCGGTCGTCTGGCCCGAGGTCGAGGCGCTGCTCATGGTCCCGATCGGGGCCCACGCCCTCTTCGCCAAGCCGCTGATCACCACCCCCCAGTCGGTGCTCGCCGTCGAGGTCGAGCCGCACACCCCGCACGGGGTGCTGTGGTGCGACGGGCGGCGGACGGTGGAGCTCCCCGCGGGGGCCCGCGTCGAGGTGCGGCGGGGCGCCGTGCCGGTCCGGCTCGCCCGGCTGCACCACGCCTCCTTCACGGACCGGCTCGTCGCCAAGTTCGCCCTGCCCGTCTCGGGATGGCGGGGCGCACCGCGCTGACGCCCCCGGCGGGTCCGTAACGAACGGCGCGTCCGGGAGTCACGGCCGGGGGCGATGTCGCATCGGACCCGGTAAACCTCGTATGGTCTGGGGCGTGCTGGAGGAGATGCGGATACGGTCGCTCGGGGTCATCGACGACGCGGTGGTCGAGCTGTCGCCCGGATTCACCGCGGTGACCGGTGAGACCGGTGCGGGCAAGACCATGGTCGTGACCAGCCTGGGGTTGCTGCTCGGCGGACGTGCCGACCCGGCCCTGGTGCGGATCGGCGCGGCCTCGGCCGTCGTCGAGGGGCGGATCAGCGTGCCTCCGGGCTCGTCCGTCGCCGCACGTGCCGAGGAGGCCGGTGCCGAGCTCGACGACGGCGTGCTCCTCGTCAGCCGTACCGTCTCCGCCGAGGGACGCTCGCGGGCCCACCTGGGCGGGCGCTCCGTGCCCGTCGGGCTGCTCGCCGAGCTCGCCGACGAGCTCGTCGCCGTCCACGGCCAGACCGACCAGCAGGGCCTGCTCAAGCCGGCCCGGCAGCGCGGCGCGCTCGACCGGTACGCGGGCGAGGCCGTCTCCGTGCCGCTCGCCGCCTACGGCGAGGCGTACCGGCGGCTGCGCGCCGTCACCGCCGAGCTGGACGAGATCACCACCCGGGCCAGGGAACGCGCCCAGGAGGCCGATCTGCTGCGCTTCGGCCTCGGCGAGATCGAGGCCGTCGCCCCGCTGCCCGGCGAGGACGTCGAACTCGCCGCCGAGGCCGAGCGGCTCGGGCACGCCGAGGCCCTCGCCTCCGCCGCCGCGCTCGCGCACGGCGCGCTCGCGGGCAACCCCGAGGACCCCGAGGCCGTCGACGCGACCACCCTGGTCGCCGGCGCGGGCCGGGCCCTGGAGGCCGTACGGTCGCACGACCCGGCGCTCGCCGGGCTCGCCGACCGGATGGGCGAGATCTCGATCCTGCTCTCGGACGTCGCGCAGGAACTGGCCGGGTACGCCGACGACCTGGACGCCGACCCGCTGCGGCTCGCCGCCGTCGAGGAGCGGCGGGCACTGCTCACCCAGCTGACGAGGAAGTACGGCGAGGACATCGGCGCCGTCCTCGCCTGGGCGGAGGAGAGCGCGACGCGGCTCGGCGAACTCGACAACGACGACGACCGGATCGAGGAGCTCACCGCCGAACGGGACCGGCTGCGCGACGAACTGTCGGTGCTCGCCCAGCGGCTCACCGACGCGCGCACGGAGACGGCCGCCCGGTTCGCCGACGCGGTCACCGCCGAACTCGCCTCGCTGGCCATGCCCCACGCGCGCGTGTCCTTCTCCATCACCCAGACCGAGGACCCCGAGGGCGTCGAGGTCAGCGGCCGGCGCGTCGCCTACGGCCCGTCCGGGGCCGACGAGGTCGAGCTGCTGCTCGCCCCGCACCCCGGCGCCCCGCCGCGGCCCATCGCCAAGGGCGCGTCCGGCGGTGAGCTGTCCCGGGTGATGCTCGCCGTGGAGGTCGTCTTCGCCGGGGTCGACCCCGTGCCGACGTACCTCTTCGACGAGGTCGACGCGGGCGTCGGCGGCAAGGCGGCCGTCGAGATCGGCCGTCGGCTCGCCAAGCTCGCCAAGTCCGCCCAGGTCGTGGTCGTCACCCACCTCCCGCAGGTCGCGGCCTTCGCCGACCGGCAGCTGCTCGTCGAGAAGACGAACGACGGCTCCGTGACCCGTTCCGGCGTCACCGTCCTGGAGGGCGAGGAGCGGGTCCGGGAGCTGTCCCGGATGCTCGCCGGCCAGGAGGACTCCGAGACGGCCAGGGCCCACGCGGAGGAGCTGCTCGCCACGGCGCGGGCGGACGCGTGACCCCGAGTCCGGGGCGCCTCGGTCCGGTCGCCGGGGCTTTCGGGGCGGCGCGGCTCGGTACGGTCGCCGAAGGCTTCGGGGCGGCGCGGAGGGGTGCGGCCGTCGGGGCTTTCGGAGCGACGACGCGGCTCGGTGCGGTCGCCCGGGGCTTCGGGGCGACGCGGCTCGGTACGTTCGCGGCCGCCTTCGGGGCGACGCGGCTCGCGTACGGGCAGCTGAGGCGGCGGCCGCCGGGGAACCCGGGCAGCTGGCAGCGGACCAACCACGCCGGCCGGCCGGTCCTTCTCCAGGCCGGTCCGGCCGCCGCCTTCGGCTCGGCGGCCGCCGCCCTGCCCTCGGCACCCGCCGCCGCCCTGGCCGTCGCGGCGGCGGCCGCGTGCGGGCGCTACGACGACCTGCGCGGTGACCACCGGCGCGGATTCCGGGCGCATCTGACGGCGCTTCGGGACGGCGAGGTCACCAGCGGGACCGTCAAGCTCCTCGGGATCGGTGCGGCCTCGCTCGTGGCCGGATCCCTCCTCAAGGAGAAGCCCGTCGACAAGGCCCTCGCCGGGGTCGTCATCGCCGGTACCGCGCACCTGGTGAACCTCGTGGACGTACGGCCGGGGCGCGCGGGCCTCCTCGTGCTCGGGCTCGCCGCGCCGGGGCTGCTGCGAGGGACGCCCGCCGCGGCTCCGATGGGGGCCGCCGCGGCGCTCCTCGCCGACGACCTCGGCGAGGTGAGCATGCTCGGCGACATGGGCGCGCACGCGCTCGGCGCCGCCGTCGGCAGCGCCGTCGCCGCCTCCCACGGGCGGCTCGGACTCGCCGCGCACGCGGCCGGTCTCGTCGCCGCCGCCGTGTGGGGGGAGCGGACGGCGTCCGTCTGAAGGGCGTGAGCGTGGTGCGGGGGAGCGGACGGGACGCTTGTGCGCTCACCCGTGTGGGTGAACCCGTGGGTGTGTGCCCGGCTCGTACGCCTTCCGCACACCGGAACGACGCCACTTCGGTGCCGGAACGTGCGTACGGTCCAGGGCACGGACTGGCATCCTTGGGCGCGTGACACAGCTCCGTACGGTCCAAGTGCTGGGCGGCGGCGGCGCGGGCAGCAGCGCTCACGTCCGATCACTCGCCTCGGGGCTGGTGGCAAGGGGCGTGCGGGTGACCGTGTGCGCCCCGGCCGAACTCGACCGCGCATACGACTACCTGGGCGCCGGCGCGCACTTCGTGCCCCTGCCCCGCCTCGGCGACCCCGCGACCGTCGCCGTCCTCCGCAACGCCTGCATCGGCGCGGACGTGGTCCACGCGCACGGCCTCCAGGCCTCCGTACGGGCCGCGCTCGCGCTGACCGGCGGCTGCCGAGTCCCCCTGGTGACCACCTGGCACAGCCGGAACCACCTGGACGGGGCGCGGGGCGGGGTGCTGCGGCTCCTCGAGCGGAAGACCGCGCGGGCCGCGACCGTCGTCCTCGGCACCTCCTCCGAACTCGTCGACCGCGCCCGGCGGCGCGGGGCCCGGGACGCCCGCCTCGCCCCCGTCACCGTGCCCCCCGCACGCGGGCCCGTCTGCCTCCACGACGGCAAGGCCCGCGCCGAACTCGGCGCCGTCGACCGGCCCCTGCTCATGGCCGTCGGGGCGCTCGAACGCGGCCGGGGCTACCGGACGCTGCTCGACGCCGCCCGGGAATGGCGGGAGCTCGACCCGCAGCCGCTGCTCGTGATCGCCGGAGAAGGACGCGAACGGGCCTTCCTGCAACGGCGGATCTTCGAGGAACGGCTCGCCGTGCGGCTCATCGGGCGCCGGGACGACGTCGCCGAGCTGCTCGCCGCCGCCGACGTCGCCGTCCTGCCGTCGCGCTGGGAGGCCCGCTCCCTGCTCGCGCAGGAGGCGCTCCGCCTCGGGGTGCCGCTCGTCGCGACGGCGGTCGGCGGTGTGCCGGAACTCGTCGGAAACGCGGCGGAACTGGTGCCGTACGGGGACGCGGGGGCCCTGGCGGGGGCGGTGCGGGGTCTCCTTGAGGACGCGGAGCGGCGGATGGACCTGGCGGCGGCGGGGCGGGTGCAGGCGGGTTCCTGGCCTACGGAGGACGAGACGGTGGCGCATGTGCTGGCGGTGTACGACGAGCTGACGGGGCGATGACTTTTCCTGGGCCTGCGCCGGCCCTCTTCCACGCGGCGGCATGATCCGGCCCCCCGTTGTGGGCGCGCCGGCCGGGGCGGTGCCCCCACCCCCGTTGTGGGCATGCGTTCCGCTGGGGCGAGGGGGGTCCCCCTGCTCGAGCGAAGCCGAGAGCTTGGGGGAGGGTGGGCACAACGGAACGGCGCCCCTTGCCGGCGCCAGAGGCTCCCGCGCCCTGACCCGCACCGGATGTGCGCCGCACGCGTGGTGCGGGTCCAGGCGCGGAACGCGGAGGCGCCGCTGAAGGCGCCGTCCCGTGTGCCCACCCGTCCCGCCCCAGCGGGACGATTGCCCACACGGAGGTGGCGGGAGGGGCACCGCCCCGGGCGCTACGGCGTGTGGCGGCGGGCGCGGAGGGCCAAGGAGAGGGCCAGGACCGTCTGGGGGTCGTCCAGGTCCGTGCCGAGCAGTTCGGAGATACGGGCCAGGCGGTTGTAGAGCGTCTGGCGGTTGAGGTGGAGCTCGCGGGCCGTCTCCGCCTTGCGGCCCGCGTGCGCTAGGTAGGTCTGGAGGGTGGGGAGGAGCGGGGGGCGGGACGTGGCGTCGTGATCCCGCAGCGGCCCGATCGCGCGGTCGACGAAGGCCGCCAGGTCCGGGTGGTCGCGCAGCCGCCACAGGAGCAGGTCGATGTCGAGGCGGCGCGCGTCGTACCAGGGGAGGTCCGAGAGGCCCTGCGCCGCCGTCGCCGTCTCCGCCGCGTGCCGCAGGCCCGCCGAGGCCGCCGCCCAGCCGCCCGCGACGCCGACCACGACGACCGGCGGGTGCACCCCGGCCCGTTCCAGGCCGGCCCGCTCCACGCCCGCGCGCAGCGCCGCCGCGACCCGGTCCGCGACCGCCGTTCGTTCCGATTCCGAGCGCAGACCCAACAAGAGAGGCACCCGGCCTTCCACCGGGCGGACGCCCAGGAGGGCCGGGACGCCCACCGAGGACAGTTCCTCCAGGACCGCGCGGGCCAGGAGGGCCCAGTTGCCCGAGGGAGACAACTCCGAGGCCAGGCGCATCACCACCGGGAGGAGCGGGCCGTCGCCCGGCTTGAAGCCCAGGACCCTCGCCTGTGCCGGGGCGTCCTCCGCCGTGATGCGGCCCTCCGCGAGGTCCGTCAGGAAGTCGCCCCGGCCGCGCGCGGCCAGCTCCTCCTCCTGGCGTGCCTGCATGAGGACGACCGCGAGGAGCCCCGCCGCCCGCTCGGCCGCCATCCGGTGGACGGGGGAGAGGGCGCCGGAGACCGCGAGGAGGACCAGGCGGGCCCGTACCGAACCCGTACCGGGGCCGCCGCCGGGCACGTCGACGAGGACGGTGCCGGAGGGCGGGCCGGACTCGCGGGCCGCCCGCTGGCCGCGCAGGCCGTCCCACACCTGGAGCGGGTCGGCGGGCGCGGACTCGGTGCCCGCCGCGTACAGCAGCTGTCCGTCGGCGGTCTCCAGGAAGACCGGGTTCGCGGCGAAGTCGGAGAGGATGCGGAGCACCTGCGGGACCCCGCCGCCGCCGAGGAGGGCCTCCGTGCACTGCCGGTGGACCTCCTCGGCCTGCCGCTGGAGGGCGTAGTGGCCGTTGACGATCTCGGTGTGGATCTCCTCCGTGACGGCGACGAAGGGGACCTCGCGGTGGAGCTGGACGAGGGGGAGGCCGGCCGCCCGGGCGGTCTCCACTATCGTCGCCGGGAGGCGGGCGAAGCGGGGGCCCAGTTCGACGACGAGCGCCGCGATGCCCCGGTCGGCGAGCCGGCGGACGAAGGCGCGTTGTTCGGCCGGGCGGGTGCCCAGGCCGAGGCCCGTCGTGAGGAGTAGTTCGCCGCCCTTGAGGAGCGACGCGATGTTCGGCACCTCGCCCGCGTGCACCCAGCGCACCGTGCGGTGGAGCCGGTCCGCGCCGGCCACGACCTCCGGGAGCCCGCTGCGCAGCCCGGGGAGTTCGAGCGCCCGCTGCACGGTGATCCCGCCCTGATTGTCCATGGAGCCGGACGCTACCCGCGTCCGTGTTGCGGCGACATCACCGCACGGTCACGGGACCGGACAGTTCGTACACCAGGGCGACAACTCGTCGCCCCATGGCGGGAATTGTGCGACCGCATGTCGATTGTGGCCTACGTCACTCGCGAGGATCCTCTCGGCCCATGGCAGAGAACCCCACTCCAGAGGTCCACCGGCTCAAGGCGAACTCGGTCGGACTCGTCGGCGTCGTCTTCATGGCCGTCGCCACCGCCGCCCCGATCACGGCGATGACCGGAAACCTCCCCATCGCCGTCGGCTTCGGCAACGGCACCGGCGCACCCGCCGGATACCTCTTCGCGACGCTCGTCCTGACCGTCTTCTCGGTCGGCTACGTCGCCATGGCCAAGCGGATCACGGCCGCCGGCGCCTTCTACGGCTACATCTCGCACGGCCTGGGCCGGATCGCCGGCATGGCCTCCGGCATGCTCGCCGTCCTCGCGTACATCGTCTTCGAGGCCTCGATCGTCGGCGTCTTCTCCTACTTCGCCAAGACCACGGTCGCCGACCAGCTCGGCGTCGACCTGCCGTGGGTGCTGTACGCGGCGGTCATGCTTGCCGTCACCGCCGTCCTGTCGTACTTCGACATCAACCTGACCGCCAAGGCGCTCGGGGTGATGCTGGTCGCGGAGATCGCCGTCCTCTTCGCGGTCGCCACCGCCGTCCTGATCGCCGGCGGAGGCCCCGACGGCATCCCGGTCGAGCCGATCAACCCCAAGAACGCCTTCACCGGCACCTCCGCCGGTCTCGGTCTCTTCTTCGCCTTCTGGTCCTGGGTCGGCTTCGAGTCGACCGCCATGTACGGCGAGGAGTCCCGCGACCCCAAGCGGGTCATCCCGCGCGCCACCCTGATCTCCGTCATCGGCGTCGGCCTGTTCTACATCTACGTCTCGTGGATGACCATCGCCGGGAACGGGCTCGCCGGTTCCGTGAAGCTGTCCTCGTCCGCGAGCCCGCTCGACCTGTTCTTCGCGCCCACCCAGACCTTCATCGGCGCGTGGGCCGTCGACGCCTTCCAGTGGTTGCTGCTCACCGGCTCCTTCGCCTGCGGCATGGCCTTCCACCAGTGCGCCTCGCGCTATCTGTACGCCATCGGCCGGGAGGGCTTCCTCCACCCGGCGCTCGGCCGGACCCACGCCCGGCACGGTTCGCCGTACATCGCCTCGTACGTGCAGAGCGCGATCGCCGTCGCCCTCGTCGCCGCCTCCTGGCTCACCGGCCAGGACCCGTACATCCACCTCTACACGCTGCTCGCGATCCTCGGCACGATGGCGATCCTCATCGTCCAGACCCTCTGCTCCTTCGCCGTCATCGGCTACTTCCGCAGGAACCACCCCGAGGACCGGCACTGGTTCAGGACCTTCACGGCCCCGCTCCTCGGCGGCATCGGCATGATCGCCGTCGTCGTGCTGCTGGTGATGAACATGGAGACCGCGGCCGGTCTCGCCGCCGACTCCCTCTTCTTCAAGGCGATCCCCTGGATCGTCGGCGCCGTCTTCTTCGGCGGCCTCGGCCTCGGCTTCTACCTCAAGGCCAAGCGGCCCGAACGCTACGAGATCATCGGCCGGATCGTCCTGGAGGACGCCGCCGAACGCCCCGCCGAGGAAACCCCCGTCCCCGCCTCCGTACCGCAGAGCTGACTCCCCCTCACCCTCCAGGAGCGCCCCATGGCACGCACCAACCCGATGCACCTCCTGAAGAACCTCGCCGCCGAGCACGCCGCCGCCCGCCGGCTGAACCTGCCCGTCGACGAGCTGCGCGGCCTGCGGGCCGACGCCCTCGGACGCCGGTCCCTGCTCAAGTACGCCACCGCCGCCGGCATCGCCGTCGGCGTCGGCTCGGCCGTCCCCGCGGCGGCCGCCACCCCCACCCCGCCGGTCAAGGGCACCGCCCGGATCGCCGTCGTCGGCGCCGGGATCTCCGGCCTCACCGCCGCCCTCACCCTCCAGGACGCCGGCCTCAGCCCCGTGCTGTACGAGGCGAACCCGTCCAGGGTCGGCGGCCGCATGTGGACCCAGCGTGACCACTGGGCGTACGGCCAGACCTCCGAGATCGGCGGCGAGCTGATCGACACCAGCCACAAGAAGATCCTGGAGCTCTGCCGCCGCTTCGGCCTCGCCACCGAGGACTTCCTCGGCGGCGGCCCCAACGGGGCCGAGGAGGTCCTCTGGTTCGGCGGCGCCTACTACCCGCGGGCCCGGGCCGACGAGGACTTCAACGCCGTCTACCAGGCCCTCCACCGCGACCTCCTCGACGCGGGCGAGGTGAAGTGGAACCAGACCACCCCCACCGGCACCGCCCTCGACAACATGTCGCTGTACGAGTGGATCGAGACCCGGGTCCCCGGCGGACACTCCTCACCGCTCGGGAAGTTCATCGACGTCGCCTACAACGTCGAGTACGGCGCCGACACCACCGAACAGTCCTCGCTCGCCCTCGTCCTGCTCATGGGCTACCAGACCAATCCGGGCAACTTCAACATCTGGGGCCTCTCCAACGAGCGCTACCACGTCGTCGGCGGCAACGACCGGCTCCCGAACGCCGTCGCCGCGGCGCTCGCCCCCGGCACCCTCCGCATGGGCTGGTCGCTGACCGCCGTACGGGCCAACACCGACGGCACCCAGACGCTCACCTTCACCGAGGCGGGCGCCACCCGCACCGTCACCGCCGACCACACGATCCTCTGCGTCCCGCTGCCCATCCTCCAGCAGCTCGACCTCTCCCAGGCCGGGTTCGACCCGCTCATGCGCAACCTCCTGCGGGACGCCCGCATGGGCTACTGCACCAAGCTCAACATGCAGTTCGGCACCAGGCCCTGGCGCGGCACCGGCCCCTGGCCCGGGGTCTCCGCCGGCGACTGCTTCACCGACACCGAGGTCCAGCAGACCTGGGACACCACCAAGGTCCAGGGCGGCACCGGCGGCATCCTCCTCCAGTACGGCGGCGGCAGCCTGGCCCGGAACCTGAACCCGGCCGGGCCGTTCTCCACCGAGTCCGACCCGTACGTACGGAACCTGGTCACCCGCTACCTGGCCGGCATCGACGCCTTCTTCCCCGGCACCTCCCGGGCGTACAGCGGCCGCGCCCAGCTCTCCGCCTGGCACAAGAACCCGTACTCCCTCGGCGCGTACTCCTGCTGGCCCGTCGGCTACCTCCACCGGTACGCCGGGTACGAGGGCACCGCCCAGGGCAACGTCCACATCGGCGGCGAGCACTGCTCGTACGACTTCCAGGGCTTCATGGAAGGCGGCGCGACCGAGGGCGAGCGCGCCGCCCGGGAGGTGATCGCCGCGCTGCGATGAGCCGGCTCAGCCGGCCGGCACGATGTTGTGGTTGAAGCGGAACACGTTGTCCGGGTCGTACGCGGCCTTCACGGCGGCGAGCCGGCGGTAGTTCTCCTCGCCGAAGGAGGAGACGATCCGCTGCTCGCCCTCGGCGCCGACGAAGTTCAGATACGTCGCGTCGAGTGCCCACGGCCGCACGTCGGCCCGGACATCGCGCACCCACCGCGTCGTCGGCTCGTCCAACGCGGGGTCCTCCCAGGTCGCGAACGGGTGCACCGCCCAGGGCGCGGTGCGCCACGGCTGCGGAT
This sequence comes from Streptomyces sp. TLI_105, assembly GCF_900105415.1. Classification (GTDB taxonomy): domain Bacteria; phylum Actinomycetota; class Actinomycetes; order Streptomycetales; family Streptomycetaceae; genus Streptomyces. The sequence goes on from NZ_FNSM01000001.1 coordinate 6,407,666, forward strand.
ACTCGGAGGGCCCCGCCGCCACGGCCCCGCCCATCAGGAACAGCACCTGCTGGGTGGCGGTCCCGGCCGGGATCCCCGCGCCGCGGTCGCAGAAGACGTCCACGGCCTCGTCGGGGAACTCCCGCAGGTACTCCGCCGACCAGTAGTTCCGCAGCCCCGGCGGGTCGTCCATCATCGACTGCAGGTCCACGTACGGGATGTCCGTGACGATCTCCACCACCGGCTTCAGCGCGAACAGCGGCGCCGCGAACTCACGGAGCTCGGAGACCGGGCCCGTGTACGTGAACAGCGTCCCGCAGACCAGCTTGCCGACCAGCTCCTCCGGGATGAACGGCTCCGGGGGCGCGGGCATGTAGATGGCGCCGCCACCCATGTCGTCGGGCGCGCCGGCGCCGAGGTCACGGAAGGTGCGCACCACCTCGGGCGCGTTCTCCGGCAGGAAGAACAGCATCGCGACGCTCGTCCGGGGCAGCGCGTGCAGCCGCATCGTCAGCGAGGTCGCCACCCCGAAGTTGCCGCCGCCGCCGTGCAGCGCCCAGAACAGCTCCGGGTTCTCCTCCGCGTCCGTGCGGACGTGCTTGCCCTCGGCGGTGATCAGATCGACGGCCAGCAGGTTGTCGCTGGCAAGACCGAACTTCCGCTCCAGCCAGCCCGATCCGCCGCCCAGCGTGAAGCCGCCGACCCCGGTGGTGGACACCCGCCCGCCGGTCGTCGCCACGCGGAACGGCTGACAGGCGTGGTCCAGGTGGGCCATGGTCGCCCCGCCCTCGATCCGTACCGTCATCTCCTCCGGGTCCACGACGACGCCGTGCATCCGGCGGAGATCGACGATCAGCGCGCCGTCGATCATGGAGGTCCCGGCGACGCTGTGCCCGCCGCCGCGCACCGCGATCGGCAGCTCGGCCTCCCGGCCGAACAGGATCGCGTTCGACACGTCGGCCTGGGTGGCGCACTGGGCGATCACCGACGGGCGCCGGTCGATCATGCCGTTGTGCAGGGCACGCGCCTCGTCGTAGCCCGGATTGCCGGGGATGATGACCTCGCCGGCCAGGTCGTCGATCAGCCCGGCCAAGGCGCTTTCGGAGATGTGGGGACCCATGAGAGCCCCCCTTTCACGAGGGGCGACAGGACCCTTTCATCGTAGGTCCGGGCCCTGCCCCGCGCGTGTCGTACGGGCTCAGCCCCCGTACGCCCCGCTCGCCGTGAGCCGCAGCGCCGTGTCGATGAGCGGGACGTGGCTGAAGGCCTGCGGGAAGTTGCCCACCTGCCGCTGGAGCCGCGGGTCCCACTCCTCGGCGAGCAGCCCGAGGTCGTTGCGGAGCGCGAGGAGCTTCTCGAAGAGGGTGCGCGCCTCGTCGACCCGGCCGATCATCGCCAGGTCGTCCGCCAGCCAGAAGGAACAGGCGAGGAACGCGCCCTCGTCGCCCTCCAGGCCGTCCACCCCGGCCTCCTCGCCGGCCGTCGGGTAGCGCAGCACGAAACCGTCCTCCGTGGACAGCTCGCGCTGGATCGCCTCGATCGTGCCGATGACCCGCTTGTCGTCCGGCGGCAGGAAGCCCATCTGCGGGATCAGCAGCAGCGAGGCGTCCAGCTCCTGGGATCCGTACGACTGGGTGAAGGTGTTGCGCTCCTTGTCGTAGCCCTTCTCGCAGACGTCCCGGTGGATCTCGTCGCGCAGTTCCCTCCAGCGCTCCAGCGGGCCGTCCGCGTCGCCGGACTCGATCAGCTTGATGGTGCGGTCCACCGCCACCCAGGCCATCACCTTGGAGTGCACGAAGTGCCGGCGCGGGCCGCGCACCTCCCAGATGCCCTCGTCGGGTTGGTCCCAGTGGGTCTCCAGGTAGTTGATCAGCTTGATCTGGAGCAGGGAGGCGTAGTCGTTGCGGGACAGACCCGTCATGTGGGCGAGGTGGAGGGCCTCCGTGACCTCGCCGTAGACGTCCAGCTGGAGCTGGTTCGCGGCGCCGTTGCCGACCCGGACCGGGCTGGAGTTCTCGTACCCCGGCAGCCAGTCGAGCTCCGCCTCGCCGAGCTCCCGCTCGCCCGCGATGCCGTACATGATCTGCAGGTTCTCCGGGTCGCCCGCGACGGCGCGGAGCAGCCAGTCCCGCCAGGCGCGGGCCTCCTCGCGGTAGCCGGTGCGGAGCATCGAGGAGAGGGTGATCGCCGCGTCCCGCAGCCAGGTGTAGCGGTAGTCCCAGTTGCGGACGCCGCCGATCTCCTCCGGCAGCGAGGTCGTCGGCGCGGCGACGATCCCGCCGGTCGGCGCGTACGTCAGCGCCTTCAGGGTGATCAGCGAGCGGACCACGGCCTCCCGGTAGGGGCCGTGGTACGTGCAGTGCTCGACCCACTCGCGCCAGAAGTCGGCGGTCGCCTCCAGCGCGCCCTCCGGGTCCGGCAGGGCGGGCGGCTCCTTGTGGGAGGGCTGCCAGGAGAGCGTGAAGGTGATCCGCTCGCCGGGCGTGACCGTGAAGTCGGAGTACGTCGTCAGGTCCTTGCCGTGGGTCTCCACGGCGGTGTCCAGCCACACCGAGTCGGGCCCGGCGACCGCGACCGTGCGCTCCCCGACCTTGTGCACCCACGGCACGACCCGGCCGTAGCTGAACCGCATCCGCAGCGAGGAACGCATCCGCACCCGCCCCGAGACGCCCTCGACGATCCGGATCAGCTGCGGCGCGCCGTCGCGCGGCGGCATGAAGTCGGTCACCCGGACCGTGCCGCGCGGGGTGTCCCACTCGGACTCCAGGATCAGCGAGTCGCCCCGGTAGCGGCGCCGGTCGGCGGGAGCCGGCTCCGCGTCCGCCGGACCCGCCGGGCCCACCCGCCAGAACCCGTGCTCCTCCGTGCCGAGGAGACCGGCGAAGATCGCGTGAGAGTCGAAGCGGGGGAGACAGAGCCAGTCGACGCTGCCGTCCCGGCACACCAGGGCAGCCGTCTGCATGTCTCCGATGAGTGCGTAATCCTCGATACGCCCGGCCACGTGCTTCACTCCAGTCGAACGGCCACGTCCGCCCCGTGGGGCGCTTGCTACGGATGCGCTTGATGCGCGCGATGGGTCAACCAGGCCAGTGTGCGGGATGCGGCGACCTGCTGGGCGGGCGATGTGCGAGCAGGATACGTGGCGGCCCGGTGACCTTGGTGATCACGCGGACGACGCGCTGCTCCACACGGGTGAGCTGCGGCTTTCCCCCTCCCCGACGGCCCTGTAGCCGTCCGTGAACACCCGACTGCCGCGTGTGGCCGGAAGCGGTCTCCCGATGTCGCTGATACCCTGGTACCCCGTGGACCGGTGGGAAACGGCGACAGCCGAGGACCCCGAAACCGCAGCGACGGCACCCCCCGATTCTTCCGGAGGGGAAGCCGGTACGCACCTCCAGAACGCGACCACGGGAGCCCCCTCTTGGCGATGCCGCCCAACACCACGACGACCAAGCACATCTTCGTCACCGGGGGTGTCGCCTCCTCCCTCGGCAAGGGCCTCACCGCCTCCAGCCTGGGTGCGCTCCTCAAGGCCCGCGGTCTGCGGGTCACGATGCAGAAGCTCGACCCGTACCTGAACGTCGACCCGGGCACGATGAACCCCTTCCAGCACGGCGAGGTGTTCGTCACCAACGACGGCGCCGAGACCGACCTGGACATCGGCCACTACGAGCGCTTCCTCGACGTCGACCTCGACGGCTCGGCCAACGTCACCACCGGCCAGGTCTACTCGCAGGTCATCGCCAAGGAGCGGCGCGGCGAGTACCTCGGCGACACCGTGCAGGTCATCCCGCACATCACCAACGAGATCAAGGGCCGCATCCGCCGCATGGCGACGGACGACGTCGACGTCGTCATCACCGAGGTCGGCGGCACGGTCGGCGACATCGAGTCGCTGCCCTTCCTGGAGACCGTCCGCCAGGTCCGCCACGAGGTCGGCCGCGACAACGTCTTCGTCGTCCACATCTCGCTGCTGCCCTACATCGGCCCCTCCGGCGAGCTGAAGACCAAGCCGACCCAGCACTCCGTCGCCGCCCTGCGCAACATCGGCATCCAGCCCGACGCGATCGTGCTGCGCGCCGACCGCGAGGTCCCCACCGCCATCAAGCGCAAGATCTCGCTGATGTGCGACGTGGACGAGGCCGCGGTCGTCGCCGCCATCGACGCCCCGTCGATCTACGACATCCCGAAGGTCCTGCACACCGAGGGCCTGGACGCCTACGTCGTCCGCAAGCTCGACCTGCCCTTCCGCGACGTGGACTGGACCGTCTGGGAGGACCTCCTGGACCGCGTCCACAACCCGGAGCACGAGGTCACGATCGCGCTCGTCGGCAAGTACATCGACCTGCCCGACGCCTACCTGTCGGTCACCGAGGCCATGCGCGCCGGCGGCTTCGCCAACCGTGCCCGGGTCAAGGTCAAGTGGGTCACCTCCGACGACTGCAAGACCCCGACGGGCGCCGCGAAGCAGCTCGGCGACGTCGACGGCATCCTCATCCCCGGCGGCTTCGGCGACCGCGGCGTGTCCGGCAAGGTCGGCGCGATCCAGTACGCCCGCGAGAACAAGGTGCCGCTGCTCGGCATCTGCCTCGGCCTGCAGTGCATCGTGATCGAGGCCGCCCGGAACCTGGCCGACATCCCCGAGGCCAACTCCACCGAGTTCGACCCCGCCACCGCGCACCCCGTCGTCTCCACGATGGAGGAGCAGCTGGCGTACGTCGAGGGCGCCGGCGACCTGGGCGGAACGATGCGCCTGGGCCTCTACCCGGCGAAGCTCGCCGAGGGCTCGGTCGTCCGCGAGACCTACGCCGACGAGCCGTACGTCGAGGAGCGCCACCGCCACCGCTACGAGGTGAACAACGCCTACCGCGCGGAGCTGGAGAAGAAGGCCGGCCTGGTCTTCTCCGGCACCTCCCCGGACAACAAGCTCGTCGAGTTCGTCGAGTACCCGAAGGAGATCCACCCCTACCTGGTCGCCACCCAGGCGCACCCGGAGCTGAAGTCCCGCCCGACCCGCCCGCACCCCCTCTTCGCGGGCCTGGTGAAGGCGGCCGTGGAGCGCAAGACGGGCAAGTAGTACGGCGCGTTAACGTTGCCGGGGTACGGCTCCCTTCCGGGGATCCGTACCCCGGTTTTCGTACGAGAGGACTACTGATGCAGGTGCAGGACACCCCGGAGGAGTGGCAGGTCGTCGCCACCGCCACCCCCTTCAAGGGAAACAAGACGAGTGTCCGCACGGACGACGTGGTCATGCCGGACGGCTCGGTCCACCGCCGTGACTACCAGGTCCACCCCGGCTCCGTGGCCGTCCTCGCCCTGGACGAGGAGGACCGCGTGGTCGTCCTCCGGCAGTACCGGCACCCCGTACGGCAGAAGCTCTGGGAGATCCCCGCCGGGCTTCTCGACGTGCCCGGCGAGAACCCGCTGCACGCCGCCCAGCGCGAGCTGTACGAGGAGGCGCACGTCAAGGCCGGTGACTGGCGGGTCCTCACCGACGTCTACACGACGCCCGGCGGCTGCGACGAAGCCGTACGGATCTTCCTGGCGCGGGACCTCGCGGAGGCGGAGGGCGAGCGCTTCGAGGTTTCCGAGGAGGAGGCCGACATGGAGCTGGCGCGGGTGCCGCTGCCCGAGCTGGTGCGGGGGGTGCTGGCGGGGGAGCTGCACAACAACTGCCTGGTGGTGGGGGTGCTGTCGCTGGCCGCGGCCCGCGTGGGCGACGGGATCGACGCGCTCCGGCCGGCCACCGCGCCGTGGCCGGCCCGCCCCTTCGAGGCGTAGCCCTTCGGGCCTTGCGACGGACGCCCGCGCTGCGGCGGCACCGGGGGTGCGCGCACCTGCCGGGCGGTGCCCCCCTCCCGCCCGCCGTGTGGGCAATCGTCCCGCTGGGGCGGGACGGGTGGGCACACGGGACGGCGCCCTTCAGCGGCGCCTCCGCGTTCCGCGCCTTGACCCGCACCACGGGTGCGCCGCGCATGCGGTGCGGGTCGGGGCGCGGGAGCCTCTGGCGCCGGCAAGGGCGCCGTTCCGTTGTGCCCACCCGTTCCGCCCCAGCGGAACGATTGCCCACAACGGGGGGCGCGAGGGGCGGGCACCGCGCCGGTGGAGCGACTGACCGCGACGGGGAGGGCGGCGGCCCGGTGGGAAAGCCCGCCGGTGTGAAGATCTGCTGATCCGATCGGGGGACTCCTCCGCCCTGCTCCGCCAAGTCCCCCTCCCGCCCTGAACTACGCTCGGAATCGCCCGTGCGGAGCCCCCCGCGGGATCGGCTCGTGCGCAGGTGGACGGGAGCGTGGCCCGTGACGGATCAGGCGGTGGCGGCGGCCGGCGGCCGTCAGTTCTTCGGGCGGCAGCGGGAGTTGAAGGCCCTGCGTGCCGACATCGAGCGGACCGGCCTCGACACCCTCACCGGCCGCAAGGCCCCCCGCGCCCGGGTCCTGCTCATCGCCGGCAAGCCCGGCTCCGGACGGACGGCTCTCGCCGAGGAGCTGGCCGCCGGACTCGCCGACCGCTACCCGGACGGCGTCTTCCGGGCCCGGCTCACCGAGCCCGGCGGCGAGCCCGTGCCCACCGCGCGGGTCGCGCAGGAGCTGCTCGCCGCGCTCGGCGTCGCCGAGCCCCCCGGGGCGGGGGAGGACGAACTGGCCGAGCTCGTCAGGGGCGCGCTGGCGGACCGACGGGCCGTACTCCTCCTCGACGACGCCGTCGACGCCGAGCAGGCCGACCCCCTCATCCCCGACAACCCCGATGCTCTGGTCGTCGGGGTCGCCCGGGGGCCGCTCACCGGCATCCCGGACGTCCGGCCCTGCACCCTCGGCGGGCTCGACCCCAAGTCGGCCATCGAACTGCTGACGTCCTTCACCGGCTCCGTCCGCATCACCGTCGACCCGCAGGCCGCCGAGGCACTCGTCGAGGAGTGCGGAGGGCTGCCCGGCGCCGTCGTTCTCGCCGGCGGCTGGCTTTCCACCCAGCCCAAGGCCTCCGTCGCCGATCTCGCCAAGCGGCTGCGTGGGCTCAGCGGCGATCCCCTCACCCGGACCTTCCTCCTCGCGCACGAGGCGCTGCCCGCCACGGCCTCCCGGATACTGCGCTTCCTCGCCCTGGCCCCGCTGGGCCGGGCCGACGCCCACACCGCCTCCGCCCTGGCCGGCTGCTCGGTCTCGGCGGCCGCGACGACCCTCGCCGACTTCGCCGCCCTGGGGCTCGTCTCGGGCGGCGAGGACGGACAGTACGAGGTGCGCGCGCACCTCGTCCCCCTCCTTCGCGCCCAGCTGGAGGAGCGCGACCGGCCCGCCGAGGTGCAGCTCGCCCGGGCCCGGATGCTGGAGCGGACCGTGCGGCTCCTCCAGTCCTGCCGCGCGGTCACCGAACCCGAGGGCTCGCCGGCCCGCCGGAAGCTGGCCGGGCTCCCGCGCGCGCTGCGTTTCCCGAGCGCGGCCGCGGGCGCCGCCTGGCTGGACTCCCGGCGGCCCGTGCTCCTGGCCTCCGCCCGGCTCGCCGTGGCGGACGGGGAGCTCGACACCCTCGCCCGGCGCCTGGTCGCCTCCCTCGTGAGAGCGCTCACGGCGCACCGGGGCGCGGAGGCCGCCGCTCCCGAGCTGTACGGCCTGCACCGGCTGGTCCTGGACGTGGCCGAGCGGCGCGGGCTGCACCGCGAGCGGGCCGCCGCCCTGCTCAACCTGGCCGATCTCGATGCCAAGACCGGCAGGACGAAGGACGCTCTGCTGCGATATCGGTCGGCTTTGGATGCTGGACGCGCAGCAAATGACCCGTACGCGACCGGTCGCGCAATGGAATCCGTAGGTGGCTCGTATCAGGAGCTGGGGGACTGGCAGCGAGCCGGCGACTGGTACGGGCGGGCGCTCGCCCAGCGCCTCGCCCGGGACGAGCGCGCCGACCAGGCCCGGCTGTACGGCCGCCTCGGAGCCGTACAGACCTATGCGGGGCGGTACGGGGACGCCCTGCGGAGCTGGCGGGCCGCCGCGGCCGGCTATCGGAGGCTCTCCGATCTCCCGGGCTACGCACGGGCGTTGAGCGAGGCGGCCCGGGTCCAGGAGTACGCCGGACGGCCCGAGGAGTCCTTGCGGACCTGCGAGGAGGCGGTGGAGTGGGCCCGTCGTGCCCAGGACACCCGGCTCCAGGCCGCGCTCCAGCTGCGGCTGGCGGACACCCTCGACCGGCTCGGCGATCCCGCGGCGGCGGGTCTGCACCGGTCGGCGGCCGAGAGACTGCTGGAAACGGAACCGGCAGCCTACGAAATCCGCAGTGGCTCCGGCGAAGATTAGTACTTTGAAAGGCTAGACAGGGGGAACTCCTTCATTAGACTGGGTGAGCCGCGTTCGAACGTGGTCTGCCCCGGTGCGCCGTAGCGCATCCGGGTATGTATCGCAGTGCCCCAGTTATCCCCCTGATTCAAGGACCGTGATCGACGATGAAGGTCGGCATCCCCCGCGAGGTCAAGAACAACGAGTTCCGCGTGGCCATCACCCCCGCCGGTGTCCACGAGCTCGTCCGCCACGGCCACCAGGTCTTCATCGAGCAGAACGCCGGTGTCGGCTCCTCGATCACGGACGAGGAGTACGTCGGCGCCGGCGCCGAGATCCTCGCCACCGCCGACGAGGTCTGGGCCACCGCCGACCTGCTCCTCAAGGTCAAGGAGCCGATCGCGGAGGAGTACCACCGCCTCCGCAAGGACCAGACGCTCTTCACCTACCTGCACCTCGCCGCCTCCCGGGAGTGCACGGACGCGCTCCTGGAGTCCGGCACCACCGCCATCGCGTACGAGACGGTCGAGACCGCGAACCGCGCGCTCCCGCTGCTCGCCCCGATGTCCGAGGTCGCGGGCCGCCTGGCCCCGCAGGTCGGCGCCTACCACCTGATGCGCTCGGTCGGCGGCCGTGGCGTCCTCCCCGGCGGCGTCCCCGGCACCCACGCCGGCGAGGCCGTCGTCATCGGCGGCGGCGTCTCCGGCTGGAACGCCACGCAGATCGCCGTCGGCATGGGCTTCCACGTGACCCTGCTCGACCGTGACATCAACAAGCTCCGCGAGGCCGACAAGATCTTCGGCACCAAGGTGAAGACGATCGTCTCCAACGCCTACGAGCTGGAGAAGGCCGTCATCGAGGCCGACCTCGTCATCGGCGCCGTCCTCATCCCGGGCGCCAAGGCCCCGAAGCTGGTCACCAACGAGCTCGTCGCCAAGATGAAGCCCGGAAGTGTCCTTGTCGACATTGCGATCGACCAGGGCGGCTGCTTCGAGGACTCGCACCCGACCACCCACGCCGAGCCGACCTTCCAGGTCCACAACTCGGTCTTCTACTGCGTCGCGAACATGCCGGGCGCGGTCCCGAACACCTCCACCTACGCCCTCACCAACGCCACGCTGCCCTACATCGTGTCGCTGGCCAACAACGGCTGGGTCGAGGCGCTGCGCCGCGACTCCGCCCTCGCCCTGGGCCTCAACACCCATGACGGCAAGGTGGTTTACAAGGAGGTCGCCGAGGCGCACGGCCTCGAGCACGTCGAGCTGAGCAGCCTCCTGGCCTGACCGCCGAAGGCTCTTTGACGGAGGCTCCGTCAACGCGTGCCGTCAATATCACGCACCCGGCCGGACCTTGTTCGCAAGGTCCGGCCGGCCGTGTCTCCAGGCCTGCCAAAACGTTCGGGCAACTCGCCTCGAACGTAACCCTTTAACCGTTTCGCACACCCCTGAAACGTGTGGATGCATGCCTGCGCACCCTTGACAGGGGCGTGTTCGGTTGCCGACACATCGGGCCGGGTCCGGCGGATTGTGTTGCTGCGGACCGGTGACACGCCATAGAGTCGCCAACCGTCGGCATGGTGCCACGCTGACCTATCGATAAATGTTCCTGGTCACATCCAAGGAGGTAAGACGACTTGTGAATGAGTCGACATTTACTCCCGGGAGCGGTGCGCCAGGTGCCCCGATCGGCTCCGTCGCGGTGCGGACCTTCGCGACGCACCAGCCCATGACGAGTGCCCACACGATGAAGACGATGGACGGCCTACACGTGAACGCCACGGCCGGCAACGAGATGGGCCGAGAGTCCACCCACTTCGCCGCCTACGACGAGGTGCCCGAGGGGCACTTCTACGACCCCGACGCCGAGTACGAGCCCGATCCGGAGTACGCGGCCACCCTCGCACCCGACGCTGCCCGCCAGCGCCGCGAGCGGATCGGCCCCACCGGACGGCCCCTGCCGTACTTCCCGATCCCGGGTCCCCTGACCGACCACGGACCCGCGAAGATCATCGCGATGTGCAACCAGAAGGGCGGCGTCGGCAAGACCACGTCGACCATCAACCTGGGCGCCGCGCTCGCCGAGTACGGACGACGGGTGCTGCTCGTCGACTTCGACCCGCAGGGAGCCCTGTCGGTCGGCCTCGGCGTGAACCCGATGGAGCTCGACCTCACCGTCTACAACCTGCTCATGGAGCGGGGCATGTCGGCGGACGAGGTGCTCCTCAAGACCGCCGTGCCCAACATGGACCTGCTGCCGAGCAACATCGACCTCTCGGCCGCCGAAGTCCAGCTGGTCAGCGAGGTCGCGCGCGAGTCCACGCTCCAGCGCGCCCTGAAGCCGCTGATGAACGACTACGACTACATCGTGATCGACTGTCAGCCCTCGCTCGGCCTGCTGACCGTGAACGCCCTGACGGCGGCTCACAAGGTCATCGTGCCGCTGGAATGCGAGTTCTTCGCGCTGCGCGGAGTCGCGCTGCTCACCGAGACCATCGAGAAGGTCCAGGAGCGGCTCAACCCCGAGCTGGAGCTCGACGGCATCCTCGCCACGATGTACGACTCCCGGACCGTGCACAGCCGTGAGGTCCTCGCGCGCGTCGTCGAGGCCTTCGACGACCACGTGTACCACACGGTCATCGGGCGGACCGTGCGCTTCCCGGAGACCACGGTCGCCGGCGAGCCCATCACCACCTACGCCTCCAACTCCGTGGGCGCCGCCGCCTACCGTCAGCTCGCCAGGGAGGTGCTCGCCCGGTGTCACGCCGAGTGAGTCTGCCCGGAGCCGACGAACTCTTCCGTACGACCGGGGGGACGGCGCTCCAGGCGTCCGCACCCCGCCGGGCCGTCCCGGCACCGGCCGCCGAGAGCGACACGGCGGCGGCCGAGGGACCCGCGGAGCACGCCCCGGCGGACTCCGAGGCCGCGGAACCGCGGGCCCGGACGGCCGAGCCCGAGGGACCGGCCCCCAAGGCCGCGCCCGGCGCCCAGGTGCCCGCCCCCGCGGCGGCCCGGCGACGCGGCGGCCGCACCGCGAACCGGCGGCCCAGCGGCCGCGAGCGCCACGACGAGAAGATCACGGTCTACGTCTCCGCCGAGGAGCTGATGGACCTGGAGCACGCCCGGCTCGTCCTGCGCGGTGAGCACGGTCTCGCCGTCGACCGGGGCCGGATCGTCCGGGAGGCCGTCGCGGTCGTCCTGGCGGACCTGGAGTCCCGCGGCGACGCGAGCATCCTCGTCCGCCGCCTGCGCGGCCGCTGACGGTAGCCTGCGGGCTGCCGTCCTCCTCGTTCCCCCTGGACCTCCATGCGCCACGCCTCTGACGAAACGTCCCGCCCGCCGGGCCGCCGCCCCCTGGGCCGCGGCCCGGGCGGGACACCGGAGCCGGCGCCCGCCACTCCGCCCGAGGCCCCGGAGGCCCCGGATGTCCCAGGGACGCCCGAGGCCGCGGATGCCCCAGGGACGCCCGAGACCCCGGAGGTGTCCGGCGGCGGGGTGCCCGAGGGTGGGGACGGGCGGTTCACCGTGCGGCTCTCGAACTTCGAGGGGCCCTTCGACCTGCTCCTCCAGCTGATCACCAAGCACAAGCTCGACGTCACCGAGGTCGCCCTCTCCCGGGTGACCGACGAGTTCATGGCGCACCTGCGGGCCCTCGGTCCCGACGGGGACCTCGACCAGACCACCGAGTTCCTCGTCGTCGCCGCCACCCTGCTCGACCTGAAGGCCGCCCGGCTGCTCCCCGCGGCCGAGGTGGAGGACGAGGCCGACCTCGCCCTCCTGGAGGCCCGCGACCTGCTCTTCGCCCGGCTCCTGCAGTACCGCGCGTACAAGCGGATCGCCGAGATCTTCGAGGAGCGCTGGGAGGCCGAGGGCCATCGCCACCCCCGTACCGTCGGACTCGAACCGCACCACGCCGAGCTGCTCCCCGAGGTCGTCATCTCCATCGGCGCCGAGGGCTTCGCCAGGCTCGCCGCCAAGGCCATGCAGCCCAAGGCCGAGCCCCAGGTGTACGTCGACCACATCCACGCCCCGCTCGTCAGCGTCCGGGACCAGGCCGCCGTGGTCGTCGCCCTGCTCCGCGAGCGCGGCTCGGCCGGCTTCCGGGAGCTGATCGAGGACGCCGGCGACACCCTCACCGTCGTCGCCCGCTTCCTCGCCCTCCTGGAGCTCTACCGGGAGAAGGCCGTCGCCCTCGACCAGGAGACCGCCCTCGGGGACCTCACGGTCTCCTGGACCGGCGGGGAGACGGACCCGTCCGCGGCCGTGACCGACGAATTCGACCAGGAGGCCACCGCGTGAGCGACCTCAAGCCCGCCCTCGAAGCCGTCCTCATGGTGGTCGACGAGCCCGCCACCGAGGAGCACCTCGCCAAGGTCCTGGAGCGCGCCCCCGCCGAGGTGGCCGACGCCCTGCACGAGCTGGCCGAGGAGTACACCGCCCAGGGCCGCGGCTTCGAGCTGCGGCGGGTCGCCGGGGGCTGGCGCTACTACACCCGCCCCGCCTTCGCCCCGGCCGTCGAGGCCTTCGTCCTGGAGGGGCAGCAGGCGCGGCTCACCCAGGCGGCCCTGGAGACCCTCGCGGTCGTCGCCTACCGCCAGCCGGTCAGCCGTTCCCGGGTCTCCGCGGTCCGCGGAGTCAACTGCGACGGCGTGATGAGGACCCTCCTCCAGCGGGGTCTGGTGGAGGAGGCGGGCACGGAACCCGAAACAGGTGCGATCCTGTACAGGACGACGAACTACTTCCTGGAGCGGATGGGCCTGCGCGGCCTGGACGAACTCCCCGAGCTCGCCCCCTTCCTCCCCGAGGCCGAGGCGGTCGAGCCGGACTCGCTCGAAGGGGTTCCGTCGTTCGATCCGGATGCACCGGATCGTGAGGACGACGACAAGACGGAAGTTTGATGCGAAGCAGCAGCGGCAGGAACAGCAGCGGAAACAACGGCGGGAGCCGTGGTGGCAACAGCGGCGGCCGCGGCGGCAGCAGCGGTGGCGGCCGTGGTGGCAGCGGCGGCGCCCGCGGGGGCAGCGGCTCCGGCGGTGGCGGCGGCTACCGGGGTGGCAGCGGTGGCGGCAGCTCCAGTGGCGGCGGCTACCGGGGTGGCAGCGGCGGTGGCTACCGCGGCGGCTCCGGCGGTGGCTCCCAGGGTGGCGGCGGTTACCAGGGCGGCGGTGGCGGCCGTGACGACCAGAAGCGTCCGAGCAACCCGCGCCGGCCTCGCCCCGAAGAGCGCTCCTACGACGTGAGCGGCCCCTCCGAGGCGCCGAAGAAGGGACGCGGTTCCGCGGCCCGCGGAGGTGCCAAGGGCGGCCCCAAGGCCCCGCAGGGCGGCATGCCGCCCCGCCGCGGCCCGCACGGCCAGCGGCAGGCCCCGGCGCGCTCGCGCGAGCTCGACGCCAAGATCGAGCAGCGCAACCGGGAGCGGTACGAGGGCCGGCCCGAGATCAAGACCCCCAAGACCTTCCCCGGCGCCGAGCAGGAGGGCGAGCGGCTGCAGAAGGTCCTCGCCCGCGCCGGCATGGGCTCGCGCCGCGCCTGCGAGGAGCTCATCGAGCAGGCCCGCGTCGAGGTCAACGGCGAGATCGTCCTGGAGCAGGGCAAGCGCGTCGACCCGGAGAAGGACGAGATCAAGGTGGACGGCCTGACCGTCGCCACCCAGTCGTACCTCTTCTTCGCGCTGAACAAGCCGGCCGGCGTCGTCTCCACCATGGAGGACCCGGACGGCCGCCAGTGCCTCGGCGACTACGTCACCAACCGCGAGACCCGGCTCTTCCACGTCGGCCGGCTCGACACGGAGACCGAGGGCATCATCCTGCTCACCAACCACGGCGAGCTGGCCCACCGCCTCACGCACCCGAAGTACGGCGTGAAGAAGACCTATCTGGCCGCCATCACCGGCCCGCTGCCCCGCGAGGTCGGCAAGCGGCTCAAGGACGGCATCCAGTTGGAGGACGGCTACGCCAAGGCCGACCACTTCCGCGTGGTCGAGCAGACCGGCAAGAACTACCTGGTCGAGGTCACCCTGCACGAGGGCCGCAAGCACATCGTGCGCAGGATGCTCGCCGAGGCGGGCTTCCCGGTCGAGAAGCTGGTCCGCACCGCCTTCGGCCCGATCGCCCTGGGCGACCAGAAGTCGGGCTGGCTGCGCCGTCTGACCAACACCGAGGTCGGCATGCTGATGAAGGAAGTCGGCATGTAAGGCCCCCGCTCCACTGACGAAGCCTGTGACCGCCCGGCGGTCACGGGCTTCGTCGCGTCCACGACGGGGCTTGTGGCGGCTACCCGCCGACCTTTATAGTCAAGGTGACTCTTAAGGAGGCGGGCGTGAGCCTCGCAGACGTACTCGAACCCCTGCAGCAGCCGCTCTTCACCGTCCTGGACACCCCGGTCAGCTGGACCGAGGTCCTGGGATTCGGCAGCGGAGCCCTCTGCGTCTGGCTCGTCGCCCGCCAGCACCTGGCCAACTGGCCCATCGGCATCGCCAACAACCTCTTCTTCGTCCTGCTCTTCACCCAGGCCGGGCTCTACGCCGACGCCGGCCTCCAGATCGTCTTCATCGCCCTCGCCGTGTACGGCTGGTGGACCTGGACCCACGGGGGTGGACCAGGCTCCGACGACCTCCCGGTGCGCCGCACCACACGCACCGAGTGGACGTGGCTGCTCACGGCGGGGGCGGTGGGGACCCTCGCGCTCACCCTGCTCCTCGACCGCGTCACCGACTCGACCGTCCCCTTCTGGGACGCCCTCACCACCGCGCTCTCCCTGACGGCGACCTACGGCCAGTGCCGCAAGCGCCTGGAGTCCTGGTGGCTCTGGATCGCCGCCGACGTCGTCTACGTCCCGCTGTACGCGTACAAGGGGCTCTACCTGACCTCCCTGCTGTACGTCGGCTTCATGACGCTCTGCGCCATCGGCCTGCGCGGCTGGACCAGGGACCTCACGGGCTCCCCCCGACCGGCGGGGGCGGCCGCGTGAAGCGCTACGGCCACGGCCTCGTCCTCGGCAAGTTCTATCCGCCGCACGTCGGCCACCACCACCTCGTCCGCACCGCCCGCGACCGCTGCGAGCGCCTCACCGTCCTCGTCTGCGCCTCCTCCGTGGAGAGCATCCCCCTGGAGGACCGGGTCGCCTGGATGCGCGAGGTCCACCCCGACGTCCTCGTCGTCGGAGCCGTCGACGACATCCCCGTCGACCTCCAGGACCCCGACGTGTGGGCCGCCCACATGGCCGTCTTCCGGGCCGCCGTGCCCGAACGCGTCGACGCCGTCTTCACCTCGGAGCCGTACGGGGAGGAGCTCGGCCGCCGCTTCGGCGCCGCATCCGTCCTCGTCGACCAGGAGCGCACCCGCCACCCCGTCTCCGGCACCGCCGTCCGCGCGGACCCCGCCGGCTGCTGGGACTTCCTGGAAGCACCGGTGCGGGCCGCGCTCACCCGCCGGATCGTCGTCCTCGGCGCCGAGTCCACCGGCACCACCACCATGGCCGTCGCCCTCGCCGACCACTACCGGCGGCGCGGCGGCGTCTGGGCCCGCACCCGATACGTACCGGAGTACGGGCGCGAGTACAGCGAACTCAAACTCGCCGAACTCCGCGCCGAACGCCCCGGCGCCGACTGGTCCGAGGTCACCTTCCGCTCCTCCGACTTCCCCGTCATCGCCCAGCGTCAGGCCGAACTGGAGGAGGAGGCAGCCCGGGACGGCTCGCCCGTCCTCTTCTGCGACACCGACGCCTTCGCCACCACCATCTGGCACGAGCGCTACATGGGCACCACCAGCCGCGCCACCGGCGAGATCGCCGCCCTCGGCCGCCAGCACCTCTGGCTGCTCACCGACCACCGGGGCGTCGACTTCGAGGACGACGGACTGCGCGACGGGGAGCACCTGCGGCCCTGGATGACCGCCCGCTTCCTCACCCAGCTCGCCCACACCGGCCGCCGCACCGCCGTCCTCACCGGCCCCCACGAGGAGCGGCTCGCGGCCGCCGTCGCCGCCGTCGACGCGCTGCTCGCCGAGGGCTGGCACCTCGCCGACCCCCTGCCGGAGCGCCGATGACCGACCCCCGGGCCCCCGAGGGCTACGACCCGTACGCCTTCGTGCCCTTCGCCGTCACCGTCGACCTCGCCGTCCTCACCGTCCGCGAGGAACGCCTCCACGTCCTGCTCGTCGAGCGCGGCCAGGAGCCCTACGCCGGAGCCTGGGCCCTGCCCGGCGGATTCGTCCTGCCCCGGGAATCCGCCGAGCGGGCCGCCCGCCGCGAACTCTCCGAGGAGACCGGCCTCTCCGAGGCCACCGTCGCCGGCCTCCACCTCGAACAGCTCCGCACCTACACCGAACCCGACCGCGACCCGAGGATGCGGGTCGTCTCCGTCGCCTTCACCGCGCTCGTCCCCGACCCTCCCGAACCGCGCGGCGGCGGCGACGCGGCCCAGGCCCGCTGGATCCCGTACGGGACGCACGGCCGGCTCGCCTTCGACCACGACCGGATCCTCGCCGACGCCCACGAACGGGTCGGCGCCAAGCTCGAGTACACCTGCCTCGCGACCGCCTTCTGCCCGCCCGAGTTCACCCTCGGCGAGCTGCGGCAGGTCTACGAGACGGTCTGGGGCGTCGAACTCGACCGCCCCAACTTCCGGCGCAAGGTCCTCACCACGCCCGGCTTCGTCCAGGCCGTGGAAGGACCGCCGCGCCTCACCGGCGGACGGGGGAAACCGGCCGCTCTCTACCGGGCGGGCGAGGCCACCACCCTCCACCCGCCCCTCCTGCGACCGGAAGGACGCCCCGCATGAACCTCACCCGCACCGCCACCAAGCAGGCCGCGACCGGCTCCCTGATCGGGCTGGCGCTCGGAGACGCGCTGGGCCGGCCCACGGAGTTCAGCGACGTGCCGCTCATCATCAGCTGGTACGGCCCCTGGCGGCAGATGGCCCTTCCCGAGAACGGCCGCGTCACCGACGACACCCAGATGACCCTCGCCTTCGCCCGTGGCATCCGCACCGCGATGGACCGGGGCGTACTCGCCCCGCTGCGGCTCGCCCGGCCGCTGCGGGAGGAGTACGTCGACTGGTTCCGCTCGCCGGAGAACAACCGGGCGCCCGGCAACACCTGCCTGGCCGCCTGCCGGCTCCTGACGACCGACGTCGCCTGGCAGGACGCCAGCCAGATCCACTCCAAGGGCTGCGGCGCCAACATGCGGGTCGCGCCCATCGGGCTCGTCCCCGGGCTGAGCGAGGAGCAGCGGGCGGGCGCCGCGCAGCTCCAGTCGGGCCTGACCCACGGTCACCCCACCGCGCTCGCCGCCTCCGACCTCACCGCCCGCGCGGTGTACCTGCTCGCGCAGGGCGTGGACCCGACCGGGCTCGTCGGACAGCTGCGCTCGTACGCCTACGAGAACCGCTCCCGCTACCACGAGCACTGGCTCGGCGACCTGTGGACCCGCTCCCAGGACCCCAGCGCCCTCCACTTCGTCCAGCGGGGCTGGGACGAGTGCCTGGCCGTCCTGGAGCGCCTGGACGCCGTCCAGCGCACGGCCGACCCGGAGCTCGACCCCTGCGAGTACACCGGCGACGGCTGGATCGCCGAGGAGGCCCTCGCGACCGGCCTCCTCTGCTTCCTGCTCTTCCCCGACGAGCCCCTCACCGCCCTGCGCCGCGCCGCCTGCACCCGCGGCGACTCCGACTCGATCGCCGCCCTCGCGGGCGCCTTCGCCGGCGCCCACCTCGGCGCGGACGCCTGGCCCAAGGAGTGGGCGGAGCGCGTCGAGTACCACAGCGACCTGCTGACCTTCGGCGCGCTCTGGGACGCTTGATCCATGACGCTCACCCCGGACCCGGACCTCTCCGCCGTCGTGGCGGAACAGCCCGACCCCCTGCTCTTCGCGACCGTCTCCGGCGCGCACCTGTACGGCTTCCCGTCCCGCGACTCGGACGTGGACCTCCGCGGGGCGCACCTGCTGCCCGTGGACGCCCTCATAGGCCTCCGCGAGCCGGAGGAGACCCGCAGCCGGATGTGGGACCGGGACGGCGTCGAGATGGACCTCGTCACGCACGACCTGCGGAAGTTCGCCCGGCTGATGCTGCGCCGCAACGGCTACGTCCTGGAGCAGCTCACCTCCCCGCTCGTCGCCCACACCACGCAGACCCACGCGGAACTGGTCTCGCTCGTGCCGGAGCTGCTCACCCGCCACCACGCCCACCACTACCGCGGCTTCGCCGGCACGCAGTGGCGGCTCTTCGAGAGCAGCGGCGAGCTCAAGCCGCTGCTCTACACCTACCGGGCGCTGCTCACCGGCATCCACCTGATGCGCTCGGGCGAGGTGCAGGCCCATCTGCCGACCCTGCTGGGGGAGGTGGCGGAGGCCCCCACCCGGCTGCCCGAGCTCGTCGCGGCGAAGACGGAGGCCGAGCACGGGCGGGCCGAGGTGGATCCCGAGGCCGTACGGGCCGAGACGGAGGCCCTGCACGGGGTCCTGGACGAGGCCCAGGCGGCCTCGGGGCTCCCGGAGTCGGTGCGCGTCCACGACGCGCTGCACGACCTCGTCGTACGGGCCCGGCTAGAGCACGCCGAGCGCTGAGGCGCGGCGGGCGCGGATCAGGAAGTCCTGGATGCGGGGCTCGTCCGGGGCGGCGGCGAGAGGGGTCGTGTCGTGGGCCCGGTCGGCCTCCTCCTGGAGGCGGTTCATCCAGGCCTCGACCTCCGGCCAGGACACCTCGCCGCGCTTGACCGCGAGGAGGCGGTCGCGGTCCTCGCCGACGTCGATGCGGAGCTCGCCCGTGCGCAGCAGGTCGCGGCAGCTGGTCAGGAGCCGCAGCAGGTGCATGGCGTGCTTCCAGCGCGGCCGGCCGTACTGGCGGACGTCCGCGTCGAGCTTGCGGCGCTGGCCGACGGCGTACCGGACGAAGGTCTGGTGGGCCCGGCGGGACAGGAACGCCCCGCGCAGGTCGAGGAGCTCACGGCCCCAGTCGTCGACGTGCTCGACCACGGGGGAGTGGAGGCACTCCAGGACGTTCGGGTTGTTGCGCAGGGCGAGTTCGCAGAAGCGCTCCAGCTCCCAGCTGAACTGGTCCTCGCCCGGCCCCTCCACATGCGCCGGGGGCTTGTCGAAGTGCCAGAAGAGGGGCGTCGGGGCGAGGTACACGCCCCGCACGTCCGTGTCGCTGTCCTCGGTTGCCAGACCGAAGGCACGCGAGCCCATCACGCAGGTATAGATCGTGTGCTCGCGCACCAGCTCGTCCGGAGTCATGCCGGGCAGATTACGCCAGGGTGATCGTTTCTCCCGAGACGATGATCTGCTCGGCCGGCAGCGGCCGGGGAGCCGGCCCCGCCGCCACCGAGCCGTCCGCGACGCGGTACTTGGAGCCGTGGCAGGGACAGTCGATCGTGCCGTCCGCGACCTTGTTCACCGTGCAGCCCTGATGCGTGCAGATCGCGGAGAACGCCTTGAACTCGCCCGCCGAGGGCTGGGTCACGACCACCTTCTCCTTCGCGAAGACCATGCCGCCGCCGACCGGGATCTGGGAGGTCCTGGCCAGCGGGGCCCCGCCGCTCGGAGCGGCCGAGGCGGTCGGGGACGCTTCGGTGGCGGCCGGCGCGCTCGTGCTCGTACCGCCGTCGCCCCCGTCGTTCGAGCCGCAGCCCGTCGTCATCGTCAGAGCCGCCGTGGCGAACAGGACGGTACGGCGTGCGGTGGGGCGTGAGGTCATGCCGCCAGCTTGGCCGCGCACCCCGCCCCGGGGCCCGCAACACGCCCGCGTCCCCCGCCCGGCTCCCCCGCACGGCCGTCCGGGCCGCCGCGTACCACCGGTGGCGGAGCACCCCGGTTCGGGTGACATTGGGCCTGTTCCGTACCGGACGAAAGGCAGGACCATGGCGGGCAACGACCTCGGCAGCCTCCTCGGGGGTCTCCTCGGAGGGGCCGGCGGACAGAACGGCGGCGCCGGGAACATCCTCGGCTCCCTGATCGGGGCCCTTGCGGGAGGCAAGGGCGGCGGGGGAGCGGGCGGCTCGAACCCGCTCGGTGGCCTTCTCGACGTGCTGACCGGGTCCGGCCTCACCGACCAGACCCGGTCCTGGGTCGGCACCGGCGAGAACCAGGCCGTCAGCGGCGCCCAGATCGCCGAGGCACTCCCCGACGACACCCTCCAGAAGGTCGCGGCGGACGCCGGCGTCAGCCCGCAGGAGGCCGCCGACGAGATCGCCCGCTCCCTGCCGCAGGCCGTCGACAAGCTGACCCCGGACGGCTCGCTGCCCGAGGGAGCCTCCCTGGAGGAGATCATCCGCCGGCAGCGGCTCTGACCACGACCGTCCCCCGCCCGCCGCCCCGTTCGTCTCGGAGGGCGGGCGGCGCGGCGCGGCGGCCCCGCCGCTGACTAGGCTGAACGGAGCACTGACGCAGGCGAAGGAGCACGACGTGGCGGTACGAGCGGTCCGAGGCGCCGTCCAGCTGGAGCGGGACGAGGCCGGACACATGCGCGAGCAGGTCGAGGAACTGCTCACCGCCGTCCTCGAGCGCAACGGCCTCACCGCCGACGACCTCATCAGCATCTGGTTCACCGCCACGCCCGATCTGCACAGCGACTTCCCCGCCGCCGCGGCCCGGCACATCGGGATCGGCATGGCTGACGTACCCCTGCTCTGCGCACAGGAACTCGACATCGAGGGTGCGATGCCGAGGGTCGTCCGGCTCCTCGCCCACGTCGAGACCGAACTGCCCAAGTCCCGGATCGCGCACGTCTACCTCGGTGCCGCGGCCGCCCTGCGCAAGGACATCGCCCAGTGAGAACAGCGCTCGTCATCGGTACCGGCCTGATCGGCACCTCCGCCGCCATCGCCCTCGCGGGCCGGGGCGTCACGGTCCACCTGCGCGACCACGACCCGGCACGCGCCAGCACGGCCGCCGCGCTCGGCGCGGGCACCGACGAGGCGCCCGAAGGCCCCGTGGACCTCGCCATCGTCGCCGTACCCCCCGCCCACGTGGCCGCCACCCTCGCCGAGGCCATGACGGCCGGCCTGGCCCGCGGCTACCTCGACGTGGCGAGCGTCAAGGGCGGACCGAAGCGGGAGCTGGAGGCGCTGGGCCTCGACCTCACCGCGTACATCGGCACCCACCCCATGTCCGGCAAGGAACGCTCGGGCCCGCTCGCCGCCACCGCCGACCTCTTCGAAGGCCGGCCCTGGGTCCTCACCCCCACCCGGGACACCGACACCGAGGTCCTCAACCTCGCCCTGGAACTCGTCGCCCTCTGCCGGGCCGTCCCCGTCGTCATGGACGCCGACGCCCACGACCGGGCCGTCGCCCTCGTCTCCCACACCCCGCAGCTGGTGTCCTCCATGGTCGCCGCGCGCCTGGAGGAGGCCGACGAGTCCGCCGTACGCCTCTGCGGGCAGGGCATCCGCGACGTCACCCGCATCGCCGCCTCCGACCCGCGCATGTGGGTCGAGATCCTCTCCGCCAACCCCGGGCCCGTCGCCGACGTCCTCTCCGGCGTCGCCGCCGACCTCGACGAGACCGTCCGCGCCCTGCGGTCCCTGCAGTCCGCCGACGAGGACAAGCGGCGGGACGGCGCCTCCGGCGTCGAGGACGTCCTGCGCCGCGGCAACGCCGGGCGCGCCCGCGTCCCCGGCAAGCACGGTGCCGCCCCGACCGTCTACGAGACCGTCGCCGTCCTCATCAGCGACCAGCCGGGCGAGCTCGCCCGCATCTTCGCCGACGCGGGGCGCGCGGGCGTCAACATCGAGGACGTCCGCATCGAGCACGCGACCGGGCAGCAGGCGGGTCTGGTGCAGCTGATGGTCGAACCCTCGGCGGCGGCGGTGCTGGGGGCGGCGCTCCAGGAACGCGGCTGGGCCCTCCGCACGACCTGAGCGGCCCGGTACCCGCCCCCGTCGTGGGCGATCGTTCCGCCGGGACGGGGCCCACCCCCGCCCACCCCGTTGTGGGCAATCGTTCCGCTGGGGCGGAACGGGTGGGCACAACGGACGGCGCCCTTGCCGGCGCCCGAGGCTCCCGCGCCCTGACCCGCACCGACCGGTACGGCGCCCTCGTGGTGCGGGTCAAGGCGCGGAACGCGGAGGCGCCGCTGAAGGCGCCGTCCCGTGTGCCCACCCTCCCCCAAGCTCTCGGCTTCGCTCGAGCAGGGGGGACCCCCTCGCCCCAGCGGGACGATTGCCCACACGGCGGGTGGGCGGGGGCATCGCCCCGCCGGCGCGGCCCGCACGGCGGGTGGGCACCGCCCCACCGCGCGCGGCCCGCGCGGAGGTGGGCGGGGACGGGCCCGTGCGGGCCGGGGTCGGTGGGGGCCCGGGACTCGGTAACCTTGTGGGGGTCCCCCGCAAACCGCCGGGCCCTACCGCTCACCCCAGGAAGGTGTTCCCACCGTGGAATCCGTGATCGTCGCCATCGACGGGCCCTCCGGCACGGGCAAGTCCAGCACCTCGAAGGCGGTCGCCGCCAAGCTGGGGCTGAGCTACCTCGACACCGGTGCCCAGTACCGGGCGATCACCTGGTGGATGATCAGCAACGGCGTCGACGTCACCGACGCCGAGGCCGTCGCCAACGCCGCCTCCAAGCCGGTCATCGTCTCCGGCACGGACCCGGCCCGGCCCACCATCACCGTGGACGGCGCCGACGCGTCGGGCCCGATCCGGACCGAGGAGGTCACCTCCAAGGTCAGCGCCGTCAGCGCCGTCCCCGAGGTGCGGAGCCTGATCACGGAGCTCCAGCGGTCCATCGCCCGCGGCGCCGAGATCGGCATCGTCGTCGAGGGCCGGGACATCGGCACCACCGTCCTGCCCGACGCCGACCTGAAGATCTTCCTCACGGCCTCGCCCGAGGCCCGTGCCGCCCGCCGCTCCGGCGAGCTCAAGGGCGTCGACGTGCACGCGACGAAGGAGGCCCTGATCAAGCGGGACGCGGCCGACTCCAGCCGTAAGACCTCCCCGCTCGCCAAGGCCGACGACGCCGTCGAGGTCGACACCACCGACCTCACCCTGGACCAGGTCATCGAGTGCGTCGTCACCCTGGTGGACGAGAAGCGGGCGGCCGTCAAGTGACCCTGCCCTCCGAGAAGGGCGCCGCCGTCGGCCGTCGCATCGGCATCGGGCTGATGTACGGCTTCTGGAAGCCGCGCGTCCTCGGCGCCTGGCGGGTACCGTCCTCCGGCCCCGTCATACTCGCCGTCAACCACGCGCACAACATCGACGGTCCCATGCTCATGGGCACCGCCCCGCGTCCCGTGCACTTCCTCATCAAGAAGGAGGCGTTCGTCGGACCGCTCGGCAGCTTCCTGGAGGGCATCGGGCAGCTGAAGGTGGACCGGGACTCGACCGACCGCAAGGCGATCGGCAACGCCCTGGGCGTCCTGGAGCAGGGCGGCGTCCTCGGGATCTTCCCCGAGGGCACCCGCGGCGACGGCGACTTCGCCTCGCTGCGCGCGGGCCTGGCGTACTTCGCCGTCCGCAGCGGCGCGCCGATCGTCCCGGTCGCCGTGCTGGGAAGCACCGAGCGCCGCGGACGGTTGGTCAAGGCACTGCCTCCGCTGCGCGGCCGCGTCGACGTCGTCTTCGGCGACGCCTTCGAGGCGGGCGACGGCTCCGGCCGCCGCACCCGCAAGGCGCTCGACGAGGCCACCGTACGGATCCAGGGGAAGCTCACCGCCCACCTGGAAAACGCCAGGCGCCTCACCGGGCGCTGAGCGACACTCTCAGTAGTGGCCCCCACGGCTCCGGCCGTCCGGGACCACCGACCACGAATGATCAAGGAACGGACTTCATGAACGACCAGCACGACCACGGGGCACTTGGCGACGCCGAGTACGCGGAGTTCATGGAGCTCGCCGCGGAAGAGGGCTTCGACGTCGAGGACGTCGAGGGCGCGATCGAGGAGGCCGGTCACGGCCCGCTCCCCGTTCTCGCCGTCGTCGGCCGCCCGAACGTCGGCAAGTCGACCCTGGTGAACCGCATCATCGGCCGCCGCGAGGCCGTCGTCGAGGACAAGCCGGGCGTCACCCGCGACCGCGTCACGTACGAGGCCGAGTGGGCCGGCCGCCGCTTCAAGGTCGTCGACACCGGGGGCTGGGAGCAGGACGTCCTCGGCATCGACGCCTCCGTCGCCGCCCAGGCCGAGTACGCCATCGAGGCCGCCGACGCCTGCCTCTTCGTCGTGGACGCCACCGTCGGCGCCACCGACACCGACGAGGCCGTCGTCAAGCTGCTCCGCCGCGCCGGGAAGCCGGTCGTCCTCGCCGCGAACAAGGTCGACGGCCAGTCCGGCGAGGCCGACGCGGCCATGCTCTGGTCCCTGGGCCTCGGCGAGCCGTTCCCCGTCTCCTCGCTGCACGGCCGCGGCACCGGCGACCTCCTCGACGAGGTCCTGAAGAAGCTGCCCGAGGCCCCCGAGCAGCGCTTCGGCAACGCGGTCGGCGGCCCCCGCCGCATCGCCCTCATCGGCCGCCCGAACGTCGGCAAGTCCTCCCTGCTCAACAAGGTGGCGGGCGAGGACCGCGTCGTCGTCAACGAGCTGGCCGGCACCACCCGCGACCCGGTCGACGAGCTCATCGAGCTCGGCGGCGTGACGTGGAAGTTCGTCGACACCGCCGGCATCCGCAAGAAGGTCCACCTCCAGGAGGGCGCGGACTACTACGCCTCCCTGCGGACCGCGGCCGCCGTCGAGAAGGCGGAGGTGGCCGTCATCCTCATCGACACCACCGACAACATCTCGGTCCAGGACCAGCGCATCATCACGATGGCGGTCGAGTCGGGCCGCGCCATCGTCATCGCCTACAACAAGTGGGACGAGCTCGACGAGGAGCGCCGCTACTACCTCGAGCGCGAGATCGAGACCGAGATGCAGCAGGTCGCCTGGGCGCCCCGGGTGAACGTCTCCGCCAAGACCGGCCGTCACATGGAGAAGCTGGTCCCGGCCATCGAGACCGCGCTCGCCGGCTGGGAGACCCGCGTCCCCACCGGCCGGCTCAACGCCTTCCTGGGCGAGATCGTCGCCGCCCACCCGCACCCGGTCCGCGGCGGCAAGCAGCCCCGCATCCTCTTCGGCACGCAGGCCGGCACCAAGCCGCCCCGCTTCGTGCTCTTCGCCTCCGGCTTCCTGGAGGCCGGCTACCGCCGCTTCATCGAGCGCCGGCTGCGCGAGGAGTTCGGCTTCGAGGGCACCCCGATCCACATCTCGGTCCGGGTGCGCGAGAAGCGCGGCCGCAAGAAGTAACACCCACGCGCCCGCGGGGTGACACACGGCCGAGGGCCGGGGCGATGCGCCCCGGCCCTCGGCCGTTCGTCGTGCGTACCTGCTTCCGTACTCCCGTACTAGAGACCTCTGCGGGGTCCCGGTGGCAGCGCCGCCTGGGGGTGGGGGTGCTGCTGTCCCGACCACGCCGTCGGATACCCGCTCGCGTGCCGGTGCCCGTGCACGCCCGTGCTCAGGACCGTGCCGAAGGCCCGGAAGCTCAGCTCCTCCTCGCCGCTGCGGTCGCCCGGCAGCGTACGGAACGACCTGCGGTACTCCGAGTACAGGGCGTCGTAGATCGGCGTCGGCGAAGGGCCTGCCGTGACGTCCCGCGCGGGACGCATCGCGGGGATCTGGCTCGGATACGGCTGGGGGAAGGGGTCGTATGGGTGCACATAGGTGCCAACGACACCGACGTCCGTCGGATGCGGGCGGCTCTCCGAAAGGGGAGCGCTCCGGGGACGCGGCACGGTCGGCACACCCGGCCCCGCCCCCGGCGCGTCCGGTCCCGCCCCCGGGAGCGGACGCGCCCGCCGTAAGCCCGGCCGGCCGTCTTCCATCAGGTGCCGGCCAGCGGCATGGCGGCGGCCACCAGACGGCCGTTCGCGGCGGCCTTCTCCAGGGCGTCGCGCAGCAGGTCCTCGCGCGGCTGCTGGCCGATCGAGCCCACCGGCGCGGCGAAGACCAGGACCGTGTGCGACTTGTTGGCCGCCGCGCGCCAGCCCTCGGTGACCTGGAGCGGCTGGTGCGCCTGCCACCAGGCGGCCTGACCCGCGCCGCCCGGCCCCGGCTGGAGCACGGAGTGCAGCTGGCCCATGGCGACCAGGACCGACCAGCCCGGCAGCATCGCCGGCTTCTCGCCCAGGTCCATGACCGGCTGGAAGCCCTGCTCGGCCAGGAGCGAGAGGAACTCGTCGGTGAGGCCGTCCGAACCGGGACGGGCCACCGGGGCGGTCGGCTCCACCACGAGCGCCGGGTGCAGCTCGCCCTCGATCAGGACGAGACCGCTGGTGACCCCGAGCACGGCCTGCTCGGGGTGGGAGGCGGAGAGCGCTTCGGCGGCGTCGGAGGCCGTGATGGAGGCGACGGCGCCCTGGAGCTGCTCCTCGGCGACCCGGACGACCTGCGACGGGATGCAGCTGGCGTGGGCGAACGCGAGGACCGCGGTCTCCTCGCCGACGAACAGCACCGTGCTGGTGCGCTCCTGGTCGGAGTCTCCCGGCGTGCGGCAGGAGGTGCAGTCGTAACTGCCCGGGGCGTTGTCGCCGGCCAGCAGCCGGTCCGCTTCTTCGTCGCCGATCTCGGCGCGTACGTCCTCGCTGACGTCGAGCATGCGCGGCACGGGGGGCTCCCTGGACTCGGTACGGGGGGACGCCGGGCCGTTCCCGGGCGTCTCATGCCGAGTTCAACGGGTCAGCCTCGGCCGGGGTCACGCGCGGAAGCGAGGCAAGTTGCCGGTGGCGCGTGCGTCCCGGGCCGTCCGGGGGCGTCCGTGCTCGTCCGGGGCGGTGACTCCGACCGGGTGGGGTGTGAACAGTGTTCCGCGCGGCACGGGCCGGGGGCGGCGGGGGCTGCCTAGCCTTCCCCGATGTCGAAGATCCGATTTTGGACGGCGGGTTCCCTCGTGGCGGCGTCCGCGGTCGCGCTCCTGTCCCTGGCTCCGGCGCCCGCCCAGGCCCGGGACACGCCCGCGGGGCCCGTCCCGGACCTGGTCGCGGGGGCGCGGGACGTGCCCGGGGCCGTCGAGGACCTGATCGCCGGGGCGCGGGACCTGCCGGGGGCCGTCGAGGGCGTGGCCACCGGGGTGCGGGACCTGCCGGACGGCCTGCGGGAGGCCTCCGCCGCGCTCCTGGGCGTGTCGGACGCGCTCCGGGAGGCCGCCTCCGTGCCCTCGTACGCCTGCGCGCGGGACCAGTGGCCGTGGGGCTGCGTCGCCGAGTGCGAGAGCAGCGGACGCTGGCACGTGAACACCGGCAACGGCTTCTACGGCGGGCTCCAGTTCTGGCACCCCACCTGGGTCGAGCACGGCGGACCGAAGTACGCCCGCCGCGCCGACCTGGCGACCCGGCAGCAGCAGATCACCGTCGCCGAGGACGTGCTGCGCACCCAGGGGTGGGGGGCCTGGCCCGTCTGCTCCCAGCGGTACGGCCTGTCCGGGCGCGTCCACACCGTCCAGGCCGGCGACACGCTCGGCTCGGTCGCCCGCCGCTTCGCGATCAAGGGCGGCTGGCAGGCGCTGTACGCGGCGAACCGGAGCCTGATCGGAGCCGACCCGAACCGGATCGTCGTCGGCACCATGCTGCGGATCGACCCGCTCTGAGGCCCGGCGGCCTCAGCGGTACTCGGCCGGCTCCCCGCTCGACGCGCGGGAGCCGCGCCGCAGTTCGTGCACGAGCGAACCGCGCGGCAGCCCCTCCGGTACGCGCTGCTCGGCCAGGACCACGGCCGTCCCGCGCTCCACGGCGAGCTCCCCGAGCATCCGGTACGTACGGGCCGCGACCGGCGGGGCCATGCCGAGCGACGGCTCGTCGACCAGCACCACGCGCGCGCGTGCGAGGAGCGCGCGGGAGAGCGCCAGCATCCGGCGCTCCCCGCCGGACAGCGTCCCGGCCGTCCGGGACAGGAGGGGGACCAGCTCCGGGTACGGGGCGGTGGCGTCGGGCGCGTCGGCCCCGGGCGCGGCGAGCGCGAGGTTCTCGGCGACGGTGAGGCCCGCGTACACCGCCCGTAGATCCGGTACGAAGCACAGCCCGCGGCGCGCCCGTTCGTGCGCCGGGAGGCGGGTCACGTCGGCCCCGCGCCACTCCACCCGGCCCGCCGCCAGCCCCACCGTGCCGGCCAGGGCGCGCAGGGCGGTCGTCCGGCCCGCGCCGTTGCGGCCCAGGAGAACCGTCACCGTCCCGGCCGGCACGGGCAGGTCGAGACCGTGCAGGGCCTCCAGGGGGCCGTAGCGGACCCGGGCGGCGCGCAGGGCGATCTCGACGCTCACGACAGGATCCGGCCCCCCTCCATGGTGTGCACCGTGTGCGCGATCCCGGCGACCAGGTCCGGATCGTGCTCCACGACGAGGACGGTCAGCCCGTCCGCCGCGAGCGCGGCCAGGATCCGGGCGAGCGCGGCGGTCTCGGCGGCGTCGAGCCCGGCGGCCGGCTCGTCGAGGAGGAGCGTGTGCGGCCGCCTGGCCAGTGCGCGGGCCACCTCGACCCGGCGCAGCGTTCCGGTGGGCAGGTCCGCCGCCGCCCGGTGCCGTACGGGCCCGGCCAGCCCGAGCAGCCGCAGGCTCCGCTCCACGGCGGCCGGATCCCCGCGCCCCTCGCCCTGCTCCTGGCCCAGGCGGACGTTCTCCTCGACGGTGAGCGACGGGAACACGGCGAGCCGCTGGAAGGTCCGGGCGATGCCGAGACGGGCCCGGGCGTGGGCGGACCGGGCGGTGATGTCGGTGCCGTCGAGCGTGATCCGGCCCTGGCCCCGGCGGGGGCGGAGGGTCCCGGCGAGGCAGTCGAACAGGGTGCTCTTGCCCGCGCCGTTGGGACCGACGAGGGCGGTGACGCGGGCGGGGGAGAGGACGAGGGTGACGTGGGAGAGGGCGGTGACGCCTCCGGGGTAGGTGAGGGTGAGGTCGTGTGCGCGGAGTCCCGTGCGGGGTGCGGGACCGGGCGGGGGGTGGTGCGGGCGCGTCGTCCGGTGCGGGGCGGGTCCCGTCGGGCGGGGACGGGCTTCGTCGGCGGCCGGCGGGCCGTGGGGGTGCGTCCGGGCTTCGGCCGGATGGGGGTTCCCACCCGCGCCCTCCGTGCGGGTCGTCGGCAGAGGCGCGGGTCTTCCCGTGGGGGGTCGCGCGCCGTCGGCGGTCGGCGGCCCGTGGGGGCGGCGTGTCCGGCCTTCGGCCGGCCCGGCGGCCGCCCGGGCGTGGGCGCGCACCCGGCCTTCGGCCGGGCCGGTGCCGTGGGCCTCGGTCGGAGTGGCGCCGGGGGGCCCGCTCGGGCCGGTGCCGGGAGGGCCGCTCGGGGCCGCGGTGGTCGGCGGGCCGTGGGGCTCGGGCCGTTCGCGGTGCGGGAGCAGCGTCAGCAGGGGTGGGAGGCGGCCCGTCAGTGTTGCCAGGAGGCCTATCAGGGCTGCCGCCGTGCCTGCCTGGGGGCCCGCGTCGAGGGTCGTCAGGAGGGCCGCCGCGACCGGCGGGGTGAGGAGGCTGTCGGCGCCCAGGACCAGGACGGCGGCGAACCAGAGCAGGCCGCGCACCGGGTCGTACTGCTCGGGGTCGAAGGCGCGCAGCCCCATGCCGAGGAGCCCGCCGCCGAGGGCCGCCAGGGCCGCCCCCACGACGAAGGCGAGGAGCTTGAGGCGGGGCACCGGGACGCCCGCCGCCTCGGCGCCCGGCTCGTGGTCCCGCAGGGCGGCGAGCGCGCGACCCGTGCGGCCCCGGCGGAGGGCCGCCACCAGGGCGAGGCAGCCGGCCAGGACGACGAGCTCCAGGGCGTAGAAGGCGCGGTCGTCGGAGAAGCCCGCCGGGCGGCCGAGGGACAGGCCGGCCGTCGCGTACGGCTGGGTGAGGACGAAGCGGCTCACCGCCACCCCCACGGCCAGCGTCGCCAGGGCGAGGGCCAGACCGTGCCGCCGGATCGCCGGCCGGCCCGTCACCAGGCCCGCCACCGCCACCATCGGCACGGCGAGTCCGAGGGCCGGGAGCGCGGGCACTCCGGCGGCCGCGAGCAGCGCCGTGAAGAGGGCGCCCAGGCCCGCGTACGCCGCCTGGCCCAGGGCGATCTGGCCGCCGCGGCCCGCCACGACGACCAGCGACAGGAGGATCACGGCGAGCGCGGGGACCTGGACCGCCGTGTGCAGGTCGGAGCCCGCGAGACCGAGCGGGAGGAGGAACAGGACGCCGACCACCAGCCACAGGGCCGTGGGCACGCGGGCGGGCCGTGCCGGCGGCGGCAGGGCGTCCTCGCCCTTGCCGCCGATGCCCGGCAGGACGAGCGCCGCCACCAGGAGCGCCACCACGAACAGGTTCGCCCCGACGGCCTGGAGGAGGGGTTCCGCCCAGCCCTCCGGGTGCAGCCGGGTCAGCTGCGCCTGGGCGACGCCGATGGCGAGCGCGGCCGCCACGGCCACCGGCAGCGACCGCATCCGGGCGATCACCGCGACCGCGATCACCTCGACGACGAGCAGCGGCATCCCGTACGGGTCGAGCCGTACGTACGGGGCGAGCAGCACGCCCGTGAGCCCGGCCGTGAACGAGCCGAACGCCCAGCCCGCCGCCGCCACCCGGTCCGCGTCGATGCCCGCCAGGACGGCGAGCGGACGGTTGTCCACGACCGCCCGCAGCTCCCGGCCGAACCGCGTCCACCGCGTCACCGCCCCCACCAGACAGGCCAGCGCGACCACCGCCGCGAGCTGCGCCCACGGATCGTCGCCGAGCAGCACGGGCGCGTCGTCCCGGGCCCCCGGGCCCCACAGCAGCACCGCCCCGCCCACCAGCAGGACGAAGACGCCGATCGTCGCCACCAGGGTCTGGGCCGGATGGGAGCCGAGCAGCGCCAGGGGACGGAAGACGCCCCGGTCGAGGGCCAGGCCGAGGGCGGGGGCGAAGAGGAGGAGCGTGACCAGGGCGCCCAGGGGCAGCGGCCAGCCCCAGCCGACCACCAGCTGGCGGAGCACGTACGCGCAGACCATGGCGACGGCCCCGTGCGCGAGGTTCAGCACGCCCGTCGCCCGGTGGGTGACGACCAGGCCGATGCCGGTGAGCGCGGCGGCGCTGCCGACCGCGAGGCCGGCGAGCGTCAGCTCGTACGTCAGGGAGGCCACGGCTCACACACCGGGCAGGGGGCGAGCTCCGCGTCCCCCACCTCCACGGCCTCCGCCTTGCCCGCCACCAGCGGGCAGTCCGGACGATGCGCGAGGGTCCCCCCGGGGACCCGCAGGAGGGGGCCGTCCGAGGACGGCGGAGGAGGCTCCTGCGGGCCGGGGGGACGCGGCCGAGGAGGACGTACGGGAAGCAGCGCCGCCGCACCGACGAGGACCGCGCCCGCCACGAGGAGCGCGGCCCCCGGCACCGTGCACGAGGCCAGATAGGGCAGCTGGCGCTCCGCGAAGCGCTCGCCGGAGATCCCGTACCAGCCGAGCGCGCAGAGCACCGCGCCCCCGGCGGCCGCCGCGAGACCGCTCCAGAGCAGGATCCGGGATGTCGGCACGGGGCCTCCCTCGTCTCTTCCTTGCACTATGCCCCGATTCGTCCCACCCTGGAAACGCCAGCCGCTCCGGACTGGCGGGACACCCGGTGGTGAGCCAGATGGTTGTCGTACGACGCGATGCACGCTCCCGTCTCGCGGTCCTCGGGGCCGTCGCCGTCCTGGCCCTGGCGCCCGCCCTCACGAGCTGCTCGGACGACGGCGGGTCGAAGAGCGGCAACACCGCCTCGTCCACCCCGCCGCCCGCCAAGACGGCCCTGCCGCCGGCGGGCGACCAGCCCACCGACCCGGCCGCCGCCAGGGCCGAGGTCACCAAGAACTGGACGGCGTTCTTCGACCCGAAGACGCCCCTCGCCCAGAAGGTGAAGCTCCTGGAGGACGGGGAGCGGATGCGGCCGGTGCTCGCCGCCTTCGCCGGCGACAAGAACGCGGCCATGACCTCCGCGAAGGTCACCGACGTCGAGTTCACCTCGGCCGCCGGCGCGAACGTCACCTACGACCTGCTGGTCGGCGGGAACCCGGCACTGCCCGGCTCCCGGGGCACCTCCATCCTCCAGAACGACACCTGGAAGGTCTCCGTGAAGACCCTGTGCGGCCTGGTCGAGCTGAGCGGTGTCACCGTCCAGGGCTGCTGAGGCGGTCGCGGCGCTGCTCCTGGCCGTCCTGCTCGCCCTCCTCACGGCCTGCGGCAGCCGGCTCCCGGAGCGCGTCTTCGAGACGCGGCCCACCGCCCACCCCTCCGGCGGTGAGCCGCTCCGCGTCGGGATCATCACCAGCGCCACCAGCCCCGTCGGCGGGCAGACCCTCACCGGCCCGCGCGACGGGGCCCGCGCCTGGTTCGACGCCCTCAACGCGCGCGGAGGCCTCGACGGGCGCCGCGTCGAGGTCGAGACCTGCGACGACGGCGGCAGCGGCGTCGGCGACAACGCGTGCGTGCACCGGCTGATCGACGAGCGCGGCGTCTTCGCCCTCGTCGCCACCACCGCCCTGAACTACGCGGGCGCGCCCCTCGTCGCCCGGGCCGGCGTCCCCGACATCGGCGGCCAGCCGCTCACTCCCGCCTACGACACCTATCCGCACCTCTACGGCATCTACGGCAGCTCCGCCCCGCGCACCGGCCGCGCACCGGGCTGGGGCGGCACGCTGTACGGCGGGACCGAGGTCTACCACTGGTTCCGGAAGGAACTGGGCGCACGGACCGCCGCCGTCGTCTCCTACAACCAGGCCGCCTCCGCCGCCTACGCCCGCCTGGTCGCACGGGGACTGCGCGCCGAGGGCTACCGCGTCGTCGAGGAACAGGTCGACTTCGCCCTGCCCAACTTCCGCGCGGTCGCCGCCGATCTGCGGGCCGAGCACGCCGACCTCCTCTTCGACGCGATGGACACCCACGGCAACGTGCGCCTGTGCGAGGCGATGGAGACGCTCGGGGTCAAGGTCGCCGCCAAGGTGACCAACGTGCAGAACTGGTCCTCGGCCGTCTCCCACGACTACGCCCGTGCCCCCGGCTGCCGGGCCTCGCTGTGGGTGACGGGCTCCAGCCGGAACTACGAGGACACCGGGCATCCGGCGGTCCGCGCCTTCCGCACGGCCATGGGCGACCGGCCCTTGTCGCAATGGCAGTTGGAAGGCTGGGCGGCGGCGATGTGGTTCACCGACGCGGCCCGCTCCTGCCTCGCCCGGGGCGAGCTCACCCGCGGCTGCGTCGAGGAGTTCATGAACCGTCCGGAACCGTACACCGCGCGCGGACTGCTGCTCCCCGTACGGTTCGAGCACCTGGCCCGGCCGCCCGCCACCCGGAACACCTGTCTGTCCGTGGCCCGTTGGCAGGACGGACGGGGCTGGGTGAGCCAGGGCGACATGACCGAGAACTGCGCGACCGTCCCCCAGCTCGGCTACCGCCCGTGAACGGCGCCCCCGCACCGGCAGTACAGTCGGGCACCGACCGACTGACCGACTGACCGGGGGGAACCGGCAGTAGATGCGTATCTCCTTTCTGCTCCACAACGGCTACCACTACGGCGGCACCATCCAGACCACGTTCACGCTCGCCGAGGAACTGGCGGAACGGCACGAGGTCGAGATCGTCTCCGTGTTCCGCCACCGCGACCGCCCGATCCTCGGCCTGCCGGCGGGGGTGACCCTGCGCCACCTCGTCGACCTGCGCCGGGACAGTCCCGGATACGACGGCGACCACCCCGACCACCACCGCCCCGCCGAGGTCTTCCCGCGCGGCGACGGCCGCTGGAAGCAGTACAGCGCGCTCACCGACGCCCGGATCGGGGAGTACCTCCGCGGGGTGGAGGCCGACGTCCTCGTCGCCACCCGCCCCGGGCTCAACGTGCACCTAGCCCGGCAGGCCCGCCGGGGGCCGGTCCTCGTCGGCCAGGAACACCTGATCCTGCGCGGCCACAGCTACCGGCTGCGCCGGGACATCGCCCACGAGTACGCGCTCCTCGACGCCGTCACCACGGTCACCGAGGCCGACGCCCGGGCCTACCGCGAGCTCCGGCTGCCCGGCGTACGCGTCGAGGCCGTGCCCAACAGCGTGCCCGCCCCCTCCGTACCGCCCGCCGACCCCACGGCGAGGACCGTCGTCGCGGCGGGCCGGCTGACCCGGGTCAAGCGGTACGACGTGCTGATCGACGCCTTCGCGTCCGTGGCCGCCGACCATCCCGACTGGAAGCTGCGGATCTACGGCACCGGCGACGCCGTCCAGGACCTCAAGGCCCCGCTGACCCGGCAGATCCAGGACCTCGGGCTCGACGGGCAGGTCTTCCTCATGGGGGCCGTCACCCCGATGGAACCGGAGTGGGCCAAGGGCTCCATCGCCGCCGTGACCTCGCAGCGCGAGTCCTTCGGCATGACGATCGTCGAGGCGATGCGGTGCGGGCTGCCGGTGGTCTCCACCGACTGCCCCCACGGGCCGCGCGAGATCATCGAGGACGGGGTCGACGGGCGGCTCGTGCCGGTCGACGACGTCGCCGCCGTCGCGGGAGCGCTGCGGGCGTACGTCGAGGACGAGGAGCTCCGGGCCAAGGCCGGGCGGGCGGCGCTCGCCGCGTCCGAACGCTTCGACCCGTCGCGGATCGCCGCGCGGCACGAGGCCCTGTGGACGGAACTCGTCGCGCGCGGCGCGGGGCGGCGGGTGCATGCGGCTGGGCGGGCGCG
Source organism: Streptomyces sp. TLI_105 (assembly GCF_900105415.1). Classification (GTDB taxonomy): domain Bacteria; phylum Actinomycetota; class Actinomycetes; order Streptomycetales; family Streptomycetaceae; genus Streptomyces. Next base: position 6,442,484 of record NZ_FNSM01000001.1, read on the forward strand.
GGTGCATCGGGGGGTGGGGCGGGTCGTGGACGCGGTCTACACCCAGAAGGCGAGGGCGGGCCGCCTCCTCCGCCGCCTCCGCTGACGCGCCCCCTGGCGGGCCTCGCCCTGCTGGCCCCCCACCGACGGGCCTCGCACCGGCAGGGCCCTGCACCGGTGGGGGCCCGCACCGGTGAGGCCCTGCACCCGTGGGGTCCTACCGGTGCGGGCCCCGCATCCCCGCGGGCACGCCCCGCAGGGCGCGCCCCCGCCCCGGTGCGGGCCGCGCCCGCCGGCCCCCGCGCCCGCCCGTGTGGGCGCGCCCACGGGACGGCGCCCTGAGCGGCGCCTCCGCGTTCCGCGCCTGGACCCGCACCGACAGCGTGGCGCATCTAGGGGTGCGGGTCAGGGCGCGGGAGCCTCTGGCGCCGGCAAGGGCGCCGTTCCGTTGTGCCCACCCGTTCCGCCCCGGCGGAACGCATGCCCACAACGGGGGGCACCGCTCGGGCGATGCCAGGGCCCGTGACAGGCGCGGGTATCGGGTCGGTGGGTTTGGGTTGCGGACCGGGGTTGTCCGCGAGGGCTGGCAGACTCGGGGACATGTTGGAGACCTCCGCGCGCCTGCTGCGGCTGCTGTCATTGCTTCAGGCCCACCGCGAGTGGTCCGGTGCGGACCTTGCCGAGCGGCTCGGAGTGACGGCCCGCACCGTGCGGCGGGACGTCGACCGGCTGCGGGAGCTGGGCTACCCCGTGCACGCCAGTCCCGGCACGGGCGGCGGGTACCAGCTGGGGGCCGGCGCCGAGCTGCCGCCGCTGCTCCTCGACGACGAGGAGGCCGTCGCGGTCGCGGTCGGGCTGCGGTCCGCCGCCGGCCAGGGCGTCGAGGGCATCGGCGAGAGTTCCGTGCGCGCCCTGGCGAAGCTGGAGCAGGTCCTGCCGGGTCGGCTCCGGCGCCGGATCGGGGCGCTCAACGCCTTCACGGTGCCCCTGCTGCGTACTCCGAGGGAGCGGGTCGACCCGGCGGTCCTCACCGAGCTGGCCCATGCCTGCCGGGACAGCGAGCGGCTCCGCTTCGCCTACCGCGACCACGGCGGCACGGCCACCCGCAGGACCGTCGAACCGCACCGCCTCGTGTGCACGGAGCGGCGCTGGTACCTGGTCGCCTGGGATCTGGACCGGGGCGACTGGCGGACGTTCCGGGTCGACCGGATCGAGCCGACCCCGCCGCACGGCCCCCGCTTCCCGCCCCGCCAGCCGCCCGCCGAGGACCTGGCCGCCTATGTGGAGAGGGGCGTGTCCGGCACCGCCTACGCGGTGGAGGCGACGGTCCGGCTGTTCGTCCCGCTCGCCGAGGCGGCAGCCGTCGCGGGGCCGCTGGACGGGGTCCTGACGGCGGACGGCGAGGACGCCTGTCTGCTGCGGACGGGGGCGAGCACCCTCGACATGATGGTGTTCCACGTGGCGTTCATGGGCTTCGAGTTCGAGGTGGTGGAGCCGCCGGAGCTGGCGGAGTCGGTCCGGGCGCTCAGGGACCGGTTGTCCCGGGCCCTCGATCGGTCGGAGGGCTGATCCGCAGCCGCTCGTACGCCGCGAACTCCGGGTGGTGGAGGTCGAAGGCGGGCGCCTCGGAGCGGATCCGGGGCACGGCGTCGAAGTTGTGCCGGGGCGGCGGGCAGGAGGTCGCCCATTCCAGGGAGCGTCCGAAGCCCCAGGGGTCGTCGACCTCGACCTTCTCTCCGTACCGCCAGGTCCGCCACACGTTGTAGAGGAACGGCAGCGTGGAGGCGCCGAGGAGGAAGGCGCCGATGGTGGACAGGGTGTTGAGCGTGGTGAAGCCGTCGGCCGCGAGGTAGTCGGCGTACCGGCGGGGCATGCCTTCCGCGCCGAGCCAGTGCTGCACCAGGAAGGTCAGGTGGAAGCCGGTGAAGAGGGTCCAGAAGTGGATCTTCCCGAGTCGCTCGTCGAGCATCCGGCCGGTGAACTTGGGCCACCAGAAATAGAAGCCCGCGAAGGTTGCGAAGACGACCGTGCCGAAGACCGTGTAGTGGAAGTGGGCGACCACGAAGTACGAGTCGGTGACGTGGAAGTCCATCGGTGGCGAGGCGAGGATGACGCCGGTGAGCCCGCCGAAGAGGAAGGACACCAGGAAGCCGACGGACCAGAGCATCGGGGTCTCGAAGGAGAGCGAGCCGTGCAGCATCGTCCCGGTCCAGTTGAAGAACTTCACGCCGGTGGGCACCGCGATGAGGAACGAGAGCATCGAGAAGAACGGCAGCAGCACCGCTCCCGTGACGAACATGTGGTGGGCCCAGACGACCACGGAGAGCCCGGTGATCGCCATGGTGGCGCCGATCAGCATCGTGTAGCCGAAGATCGGCTTGCGGGAGAAGACCGGGATGATCTCGGTGATGATCCCGAAGAACGGCAGCGCGATGATGTAGACCTCGGGGTGGCCGAAGAACCAGAAGAGGTGCTGCCACAGGAGCGCCCCGCCGTTCTCGGGCTGGAAGACCACGGCGCCGAGGCGCCGGTCGGCCTCCAGGACGAGCAGCGCCGCCGCGAGGACGGGGAAGGCGACGATCACCAGGACCGCGGTGAAGAGGACGTTCCAGGTGAAGATCGGCATCCGGAACATGGTCATGCCGGGCGCGCGCATGCCGACGATGGTGGCGAGGAAGTTCACCGAGGCCAGGATCGTGCCGAAGCCGGAGAGCGCGAGCCCCATGATCCACAGGTCGATGCCGACGCCGGGGGAGCGTTCCAGACTGTTGAGCGGAGCGTAGGCGGTCCAGCCGAAGGCGGCGGGGCCGGTCGGGGTGAAGAGGGAGCCGACCACCATCAGGCCGCCGAAGAGGAACAGCCAGTACGAGAACATGTTCAGCCGCGGGAAGGCGACGTCGGGGGAGCCGATCTGCAGCGGCACCAGTTCGTTCGCGAAGCCGGCGAAGGTGGGCGTGGCGAAGAGCAGCAGCATGATCGTGCCGTGCAGGGTGAAGGCCTGGTTGTACTCGAGGTTCGAGACGAGCTGGAGGCCGGGGCGGGCCAGCTCGGCCCGCATCAGCATCGCCATGAGCCCGGCGAGCAGGAAGAAGGCGAACGCGGTGGCCAGGTAGAGGTGGCCGATCTTCTTGTGGTCGGTCGTGGTGAGCCAGTCGATCATGACGCGGCCGTGCCGCTGCCGGGCCGACTCGGTGGTCGCGGTCGCTGTCCCGTTGCTCATCGCCGCCTCCGCCTCGCCGTCGTCCCGGCTCCGCGTCTCCGGGCGTTCCGACAGCGTAAGCATTGTGTAAGGGAAGAGTGTGTGCCACGCGCGCGCGTCGCCGACGCAATTCGGGACGGCTTGCGGGAAGAGGGGAATTGCCCGCCCCTTGCCCGCGCTTCCGAACCCTTCGTGCGAACTGATGGGCACCGCTGCGAATTACTGGAGAAACGGCCGGAAAGCCGCCCTGCGACTGGCGGGCGGACAGGCCAAACATATGTCGAGAACTTGTGACACAAGCGTGACCGCCGAGGGACTAACGTGAGGTTCATGTCACCCACTTCGCGCACTCCCGAACCGCCTCACGACGCTCCCGGGTCCTATGTGGGCCTCGACGCCGAAGGGGCCGAGCAGCTCGCCAGGACCCGCGGCTGGAGCGTCGTCCGGTCCCTGCCGCCAGGCTCGATCATCACCATGGAGTACCTGTCCGGGCGCATCAACTTCGAGGTCGAGGACGGCACCGTCACCCGCTGCTGGCTCGGCTGAGGAGCCGGCGGGACCGTACGCGGAAGGGCCCCGGCCGAGGTGGCCGGGGCCCTTCCGCGTACGCGGGGGAGGGGGTGCGGATCAGCCGCGGGTCACCGGGGCGCGCCGGCCGCCGGCCAGCCCCACGGGCTCCCGGACGGGTTCCCGCACCGGCTCCTCGTGCACGGGCGGGCGCGGCGGGAAGAACCCGGGGCGCGGGCCGCCGGAGGCCACGGGCAGCGAGGGCACGAGCCGACGACGCTCCCGCAGCCGCTCCCGCACCCGGTCGCGCGCGGCGAGGATCCAGGACTCCGCCACGGCCAGGACCGGCTCGCACCAGGGCAGCGCGAGCAGGACGAGGAGCCCGGCGGCCCAGCCGAGCAGCACGTCGCTCAGCCAGTGCGTGCCGAGGTAGACGGTGGTGAGGCCGACGCCGAGCGCGACCACCGCGGAGAGGGCCGACAGATAGCGCCGGGCCCTCGGGGTGGTCGCCAGGTAGGCGAGGATGCCCCAGGTCACGACCGCGTTGGCGGTGTGCCCCGAGGGGAATATGTCGCCTCCGGCGAAGAGCTCGGCGGACCCGACCTGGGTCGCGTAGTGAGGTCCGAGGCGGCCGAGCCCGAGCTTGACCGCGCCCACCGAGACGTTGAGCAGCAGGAGGGCGGCGCCGAGGCACAGCAGGGGGCGCAGGGTGTGCTGGCGCCAGGAGCGCCAGCCCAGCCAGGCGGCCACCATGACGGCCGTGGGGCCGCGCTGGCCGAGGACGACGTAGTAGTCGAGGAAGCCGTGGATCTCGGGCCACTGCTGGTACGGCCGGAAGAGCATGATCTTCCAGTCGAGGGTCACCAGCCACGTCGACAGCAGGACGGCCACGACGATGGCGAGATAGAACGCCGACGTCCCGCCGAAGAGGGCGAGACGCGTGCGGGTCATCCGCGGGACCTCTATCTTCGGCGGTTCCGGCTCCCGGTCCAGCCGGGCAAAGATGTCGGTACGCACCCAATGGACGTTACAGGGAGTGAGAAGCAGACCCGGTCGTTCCGCTCCCTTCGTGATGACCATGTGATGTGGAGTAGGTCTCAGCGACCGGTCCATTCCGGCCGTCCGTCGGGAAATCCGATGACCTTCCGCCCTATTCCCGCACGGGGTGATTCCGGAAGTGTGTTTGAGTGCGCGGGAATTTCCTCAAACAGACGTCCGTGCGGAATTCCATGCGACGCGCGGACCGTGCCGAGTGGCGTACGCCACACCCCGAGCCCCGGCGAGGTGAGAGCTGCACCACGCGCTCGGGCCTTGAACTCGCGTACGCTGACGGCTCACTCGCCCGTCGATGCCGGGCCGCCCCAGGGGCATACGCCCTGGTCACAGCCCACCGAGCGCGAGAGCTTCACTGGGAGGTACGTACATGTCGCGGACGAACACGGCCCAAGGGCCATCGCGTTCCGCCGTCGACTTCGGCGCCAATCGCTGGGTCGTCCTCGTCGTCCTCTGCGTCAGCCTCCTCCTGGTCGCCCTCGACGCGACCATCCTCCACGTCGCCGTCCCCTCGCTCACCGAGGACCTGCGCCCCAGCTCCACCGCGCTGCTCTGGATCGTCGACGCCTACCCCCTGGTCTGCGCGTCGCTGCTGATCCTCTTCGGCACCCTCGGCGACCGGGTCGGCAGACGGAGGGTCCTCCTCCTCGGCTACGCGCTGTTCGGCATCGCCTCGGCGGTCGCCGCGCTCGCCACCGCGCCCGCGGTCCTCATCGGGGCCCGCGCGCTCCTCGGCGTCGGCGGCGCCATGATCATGCCCGCCACGCTCTCCATCCTCCGGACGGTCTTCCCCGACCGGAGGGAGCGCGCCACCGCGATCGGCGTCTGGACCGCCACCGCCGCGATCGGGGCCGCCACCGGGCCGGTGCTCGGCGGCTTCCTCGTCGAGAACTACTGGTGGGGCTCCGTCTTCCTCATCAACATCCCGCTGATGGCGCTGATCCTCCCGCTCGGCCGCCGCCTCCTCCCCGAGTCCCGGGGCGCCGCCGACGGCCCCTGGGACGTGCTCGGCGCGCTCATGGCCGCGGCCGGTGTGCTCGGCTGCGTCCTCGGCGTCAAACGCGCCGGGGCCGGAGACCCGCTGCTCGCCCTGCCGACCGCCGGGCCGCTGCTGCTCGGCGCCGGGCTCCTCGTCCTCTTCGTGCGGCGGCAGAAGCGGCGCCCGTACCCCCTGATCGACCTGCGGCTCTTCTCCCGGGCCGCCTTCACCACCTCGGTCGGCTGCATCGTCATCGGCATGCTGGCCCTGGTCGGCCTGGAGCTCATCGCCGTCCAGTACCTCCAGCTCGTCCTCGGCCTCAGCCCCTTGGAGACCGGCCTCCGGCTCCTCCCGCTGACCTTCGCCGCCATGGCCGCCGGCGCCACCGGCTCGTACACCCTGCGCCGGATCGGGCCGCGCCGGATGGTCGGCTGGGGCTTCCTGCTCACCGCGGCCGCGGTGCTGCTGCTGACGCTCATGGGGCAGCACGACCGGCCGCTGCTGCTCACGGTGGGGTTCGTGCTGCTCGGCTTCGGCCTGCAGACCACGCTCTTCTCGGCGTACGAGTCGATGCTCAGCGAGGCGCCGCAGCGCAGCGCGGGCGGCGCGGCCGCGATCGGCGAGACCTCGTACCAGCTCGGCGCGGGCATGGGCATCGCACTGCTCGGCAGCGTGATGAACGCCGCGTACGCCCCCGCGCTCGCCTCGGTCCCCGGAGTGCCCGCGGAGGCGAGCCGGGCCGCCGCGAACTCGCTCGGGGAGGCCTACAAGGTCGCCGACCAGCTCGGCGGCGCGGCCGGGGAGGCCCTGCACCAGGCCGCCCGCCACTCCTTCGTGCAAGGCCTGCACGTCACGCTCTTCGTGAGCGCCGGGCTGCTGCTCGTCGGCGCGCTGATGGCCCAGCGGCTGCCGCGGATCATGGAGTGTCCGGCGGATCCGGAGGAGGCCTTCGACGTCCGGGAGGCCCGGGGGGCGCTCTCGGCCCAGGAGGGCCCGGACCGGGCTGCGGAGCCGGCCACGGCCGGGGCGGCGACGGGGGCGACGGAAGCGGTGCCCGCCGGTCCGTCGGAGCGGGCCGGTCCGTCAGGGGTGTCCGCCGCGTCGGAGCGGGCCGGTTCCTCGGAGGTGTCCGTCGCATCGGAGCGGGCCGGTTCCTCGGGGGCGTCCGGTCCGTCGGAGCGGGCCGATCGTTCGGAGCCGGTCGGTTGCCCGGAGGGGGTCGAGCCGCGGGTGCCCGCGACCCGGGAAGCGATCGAGCCCGCCGGCTCGGGGCGCCCGGCGCACTGACCCGACCCCGTCGGGAGGTGCCAGGACCGGCCGGCGGACCCGCTCAGCTCTGGTTGAAGAAACCGTCCTGCTGACGCCGGCCCGTCTCGCCGGTGACGATCTGGGTGTCGGCGGGGGTCAGCAGGAAGACCCGCGTCGCCACGCGCTCGATCGAGCCGCGCAGGCCGAAGGCGAGACCGGCGGCGAAGTCGACGACGCGCTTGGCGTCGTTCGGCTCCATCGCGGTCAGGTTCACGATCACCGGAACCCCGTCCCGGAAGAGCTCGCCGATGCCCCGGGCGTCCCGGAAGCCGTCCGGGGAGACGGTGGCGATGCGGCGGCCCCGGTCCTCGGCGGTGTCCGTGGCCACCCGGACCCGGGGGTCCGTCACCCAGGCGTCGCCGCCCTCGGCACCGTCGGCGTACTCGTCGTCGTAGTAACGCTCGTCGTTGTCCTCGACGAGTCCCAGCCAGGCACTCGCCTTGCGCACCGATCCCATGGACGCCTCCTTTCAGCGCGGTCACTTGTGGTTCCGCAATCCCTATCGTCGTCCATGATGCGGATCGCGCGCCAAGTGGATAGGCGCCGCGCAGAGGATTCGTGACGGTACTGGTGCAGAACGTGAGGGCCGTTTCCTGGCGATTCGTCAGGAAACTTGCGGTATGAGGCCCCTGATGGAGGGCCATGTAGCTGAAAATATGAAAGTCGGGTCACAAGGGTGACGATGGGCGCGTACGGGTGAACGGACCCACTCGCTACGATGCCGCGAGGCCGCCCGGCGGACCTTCGCCCGCCACAGCCCACGACTCACGGGGGAGTCCTTGTTCGGAATCGTCAGACCCTGCACCCATCGCCTCACCGACGGTCTCAAGGCCGAGTGGATGGCCCACCTCTGCGGCCTCTGCCTGGCACTCCGCGCCGACCACGGGCAGTTCGCCCGGATCGTCACCAACTACGACGGGCTCATCGTCTCCGTCCTGACGGAGGCTCAGACCGGCGTCACCGAGGCGGGCCGCCGCACGGCCGGGCCCTGCGCGCTGCGCGCCATGCGGACCGCCCCCGTCGCCCGCGGCGAGGGAGCCAGGCTCGCCGCCGCCGTCTCGCTCGTCCTCGCCTCGGCGAAGGTCCGGGACCACGTCGCCGACAGGGACGGCCTGTTGGCCCGTCGCCCCGTCGCCGCCGCGGCCCGCCGCGTCGCCCGCTCCTGGGACAGGGCCGGCGCCAGGACCGGCCGGGACCTCGGCTTCGACACCGCCGTCCTCGTCGACGCCGTCGACCGCCAGACCGGCATCGAGGCCCTCGCCGGACCCGGCACCCCCCTGCTCGTCGTCACCGAGCCGACCGAGACGGCGACCGCCGCCGCCTTCGCGCACACCGCCGTCCTCGCAGGGCGGCCGGGGAACGCGGCGCCGCTCGCCGAGGCGGGCCGCCTCTTCGGCCGCCTCGCCCACCTCCTCGACGCCGTCGAGGACCAGGCCGCCGACGCCGAGAGCGGCGCGTGGAACCCGCTCACCGCCACCGGCACCTCCCGCGAGGAGGCCCGCCGGCTCGCCGACGACGCCCTCCACGGCATCCGCCTCGCCCTGAAGGACGCCGAGTTCGCCGACGGCAAGCTCGTCCACGTCCTGCTCGCCCACGAGCTGCGCACCTCGGTCGACCGCGCCTTCGGCACGACCAGTTGCTCGCACGGAGCGCAGGGCGTGCAGGGCGCCCACGGCCCGGTGCCGGGGAATCCGTACGGGGGTCAGGCCCCCGGCCCGTACGGCTCGCAGAACCCCTACGGCTCGCAGAACCCCTACGGGGGCGGGAACCCGTACGGCGGCGGGGGCTCCTACGGGGGCGGCGGAAACCCCTACGGCGGCGGCCCCATGGGCCCCGGCGGCCCGGGCGGACCCGGCGGTCTGCCCCCGCAGTTCGGCGGCGGTGCGCCCCAGGCCCCCAAGCCGCGCGGCTTCCTCGCCGGGTGCGCCATGTTCACCTGGCTCTTCTGCACCTGCCAGATGTGCTGCGCCAAGGAGTACGAGGGCCCCTGGTCCCGCAAGAAGCGCGAAGGCTGCTGCCGGGACTGCGACTGCGGCGACGGCGGCTGCGGCGGCTGTGACGGTTGCGACTGCTGCTGCCCCTGCGACGGTTGCTGACGCTCCGTCGGACTCCCCTCGGACTCCGTCGAGCCCCCGCCGGCCCCCGTACCGCTACTTCTTCGGCGCCGGGATCTCCGGCGGGGAGATCTCCGACCGCTCGATGCCCGACGCGGTCACCCCCCACTTCCTCAGGATCCGGTCGTACGTCCCGTCGGCCTTCAGGCCGTTCACCGCGGCCTGGAAGGCCGGCGCGAGGGGAGTGCCCTTCTTGAAGGCGAAGCCGACGTCCAGGCGGCGGTACTCGCCCAGGAACTTCACGTTCTTCTGCTGCGTCACCGCGTACCGCACGCCGTTGATCGTGTTCATCACGACGTCGCTGCGACCCTGCTGGAGCGACATCCAGATCGCCCCGGTCTCGCTGTAGACGTTCACCTCGTACGGCGGCTTCCCGGCCTCCGCGCACCGGCCCTTGTTCTTCTCCAGGGTCCGCTCGAAGGTGGTCCCGGCGTTCACCGCCACCTTCAGGCCGCACAGCTGGGTGAGGTCGGTGACCGCCTTCAGGGTGCTGTCCGCCCGGGCGGCGAAGCCCTGCCCGTCGTTGATGTACGTCACGAAGTCGATGGTCTTGCGCCGCTCCTCCGTCACGCCGAAGTTCCCCGTGCCGACGTCGTACTTGCCGCTGCCGAGCGCCGGCAGGATCGCCTCGAAGCCGACCACCTCGCGCTTCAGCTCCAGACCGAGGGCCTTCGCCACGGCGGCCGAGAAGTCGGCGTCCACCCCCACGACGGTCCTGCCGTCCGGCAGATAGGCCGAGCTGGGCGGAGTCGCCACCGAGGAGGCGAGCGCCAGGCTGCCGCGCTGCCGCACGTCGGCGGGGAGCAGCTTCGCCGCCGCCTCGTTCTTCTTCACCGCCGCCACCACGTCCTCGGTCGGGAGCGCGCCCTTCGCGGCGCCCGGCGCTCCCGAGGCCCCGGCCGGAGCGGTCGCCGGCTCCCCGCCCGAGCAGGCGGTGAGGCCGAGCGCGGCCGCGGTGATCAGGGCGAAGACGAGGGCGGGGCGTGCGGCGGTGGAACTCGTGCGCGTACTCATGGCTTCGGGTTCTCCAGGAATTTCTCGAACGGCAGCGGGCCGATCGACTCGGGATCGGCGGACACGTCGAAGAGCGGGCGGTAGCCGCTCGCCAGGTAGAGGCCCTTGGCCTCGGGCTGGCGCGGCCCCGTCGTGAGGTAGATGCGGGAGTAGCCGCGGTCGGCGGCCTCCCGTTCGAGCACGGTGAGGACCCGGCGGGCGAGGCCGCGCCTGCGGTGCGCCGAGTGCGTCCAGATCCGCTTCAGCTCGGCGGTGTCCTCGTCGTAGCGGCGGTAGGCGCCGCCCGCCACGGGCCGGCCCTGCTCCAGGAGGAGCAGGAAGGCACCGTGCGGTGGGGCGAACTCCGCCGCCGGGTAGCGGCTCAGATCGTGCGCGGAGCCGTAGCGGGTCGTGTACTCGTACGCCAGCTCGTCGAGGAGCGGGCGCGCCAGGGGGTCGGTGGTCGTGGTCCGGTGCACGGACAACGCGAAGGTCATGACGGTCCTTCACGGCGAAGGAGAGCAAGGGGAAACGGGGCGGGGCGAGGGGAGGGGAGAGCTCAGGCGCTCACGAGGGGCCCGGGTGTGAAGGCGCCGCGGAAAACAGCACGCGGGCGGGGAGAAGCAGAGGGTCGGCTCAACAGGAAGAGGACCACACGCGACCGAAGTCGATGTGGGAGCGCGTGACCAGCTGCTGCGGATGCATGGCCCCAGTGGAACAGTCATCCGGTCCCGCGTCAACCGCGATGAGACGTACGGCTCACAGTGCGGACACCCTTGACAGCGAGCCGTGTTGACCGCATAGCCTCGAAGGGCGGACAGGGCTGAGGGGCCCGGATCCGCGGCTCAGCGTGTGAAGGCGCACCCCCGTGTTCGATCCGCCCTCTGGCATCCACGGAGCCCTCTCATGTCCGCGACCCTCGTCAAGACCCCGCCCGCGGCCCCGCCGGCCGAGCCACCCCCGCGCGTCGTCCCCGCCCGCCGCACCGGCCAGTGGACCGCGGCCGCCGCCGTCCTCGTCCTGCTCGCACTCGCCCTCGTCTCGGTCGTCCGCAACAAGGCCTTCCAGTGGGACGTCGTCGCCGAGTACTTCACCTCCGCGTCCGTCCTGCGCGGCCTCGGCCTCACCCTGTGGCTGACCGCCCTCGTGATGGCCCTCGGCTTCGCCCTCGGCACCCTGCTCGCCGTCCTCAGGCTCTCCGCCAACCCCGTCCTCCGTGCGGTCAGTTGGGGCTACATCTGGCTCTTCAGGTCCACCCCGATCCTGGTCCAGCTGCTCTTCTGGTTCAACATCGGCGTGCTCTACCCGCAGATCCTCGGAGTGAACACGGTCAACCTCCTCGGCCCCGTCTCCGTCGCCGTCATCGGCCTCACCCTGCACGAGGCCGCCTACGCCGCCGAGGTCGTCCGCGGCGGCATCCTCTCCGTCGACCGGGGCCAGATCGAGGCCGCCCAGTCCCTCGGCCTCGGCCGAGGACGCCGGCTCTCCCGGATCGTGCTGCCGCAGGCCATGCGCGCCATCGTCCCGCCCGCCGGAAACATGCTGATCGGCACCCTCAAGGGCACCTCCATCGTCTCCGTCATCGCCGTCCAGGACCTGCTCTACTCGACCCAGCTCGTCTACCACCGCACGTACGAGATCATCCCGTTGCTGCTCGTCGCCACGCTCTGGTACGTCGCCGTCACCTCGGTCCTCGGCATCGGCCAGTACTACGTCGAGCGGCACTACGCCCGCGGAACGGCCGGTGCGCGATGAGCCCGCGCCCCTCCCTGGTGATCGTGGGCGCCGGGCCGCGGGGGACCGGCTTCCTCGAACGGCTCGCCGCCAACCTGCCCGAGCTGTACGGCGACGAGCCCCTCGACGTCCACCTCGTCGACCCGCACCCGCCGGGCCCCGGCCGCATCTGGCGCACCGCGCAGTCCCCGCTGCTCTGGATGAACTCCCGGGCCGAGGACGTCACCATGTTCACCGACGAGACCGTGGACATGGCGGGGCCCGTCACGCCAGGACCCACGGTCGCCGAATGGGCCGGCCTCGACGGCCGCGCCTTCCCCACCCGCTCCCAGCAGGGCGCCTATCTGCGCTGGGTGTACGAGCGGGCCCGCGCCGCCCTGCCCGCCTCCGTCACCCTCCACGAGCACCGCACCACCGCCCTGCGGGTCAGCGGCCCCCGCGACGGACGCCAGCGGGTCTGGCTGGAGGGCACCGCCGTCCCCCTCCTCGCCGACCTCGTCGTCCTCACCGTCGGCCACCTCGACGCCGAACCCGACGGGGAGCAGCGGCGGCTCGCCGACTTCGCCGCCCGCCACCGGCTCGTCCACCTCCCGCCCGACTTCACCGCCGACGCCGACCTCGCCGCCCTCCCCGCCGGCGAACCCGTCCTCGTCCGCGGTTTCGGCCTCGCCTTCGTCGACCTGATGGTGCTGCTCACCGAGGGCCGCGGCGGACGGTACGAGGGCGAGGGCGACGAGCTCGTCTACGTCCCCTCCGGCAAGGAGCCGGTGCTGCACGTCGGATCGCGCCGGGGCGTCCCGTACCACTCGAAGATCGGTTACGTCCTCGACGGCGAACGGCCCCCGCTGCCCCGCTACTTCGGCACCGAGCAGACCGACGCCCTGCTCCGGCGCACCGGACCGATCGACTTCCGGCGCGACGTGTGGCCGCTCATCGACAAGGAGCTCGGCTGGGCCCACTACCACCGGCTCTTCTCCACCCATCCCGAGCGGACCGCGCTCGCCTGGAGCGACTTCGAGCAGGCCTACGACGAGGCGCTGCCGCGCGGGGCCGAACTCGCCGCGGTCGTCGCCGCCGCCGTCCCCGACCCCGCCGACCGGCTCGACCTCGACGCCCTCGACCACCCCCTGGACGGCATCCGCTACGACTCCGCCGAAGCCCTCCAGCAGGGCCTGCGCGACTACATCACCGAGGACCTGACCCGCCGCCACGACCCCGCCCACAGCGCCGACGCCGCCGTCTTCGCCGGACTGCTCTCCGTCTACGGCCAGCTCCTGCGCCTCGGCAAGCGCCTGGACCCCGGCGCCTGGTGGCACGGCTTCTTCAGCTACCTCGCCTCCGGGCCGCCCGGCCCCCGGCTGCGGCAGCTCCTCGCGCTCTCCCGCGCCGGCGTCGTCCGCTTCCTCGGCCCGTGGGTCACCGTCGAGACCGACGAGGAACGCGGTCTCTTCCGGGCCGGATCCACCGCCCTGCCGGGCGAGTGGACCGAGGCCCGCGCCCTCGTCGAGGCCCGGATCCCCGACCCCACCCTGGAGCTCACCGGCAGCCCGCTGCTCCGCGCCCTGTACGAGGAGGGGACCCGCGCCACCCCCGGCGGCCTCCTCGTCGTCGACCCCGTCGACGGCCGGATCCTGGAGCACGACGGACGCCCGCACCCGCGCCGCTTCGCGCTCGGCCCGCACACCACCGCCCGCACCGGCAGCGCCTTCACCCGGCCCCGTACCGGCGGGGTCGCCTTCGGGCAGAACGACGTCACCGCGCGGGCCGCCCTGACCTTCCTGCGCGACCGGGAGTGTCGGCTCCCCCTCCCGCTGAGCGCCTGATCCGCGCCCCCTTCTCCGCCCGTGCCCCGTTCCCGAGGAACCGCCATGTCTCTCACCAGCGATCCGCCCGTCACGAAGGACCCCGTCACCACGCCGCCCGCGTCCGCCGAACTCGTGGTCGTCCCGGTGCGCCACCCCTGGCGCTGGGCGGCCGTCGCCGCCACCGCCGTGCTGCTCGTCCAGTTCGCCCACGGGCTCGTCACCAACCCCGGCTGGGAATGGGACGTCTTCGTCGCCTTCTTCACCACCGAGACGATCCTCCGCGCCGTCTGGGTCACCCTCCAGCTCACCTTCTACGGCACCGCGCTCGGCTTCGCGATCGGCATCCTGCTCGCCTTCATGCGCCTGTCCGCCAGCCCGTTCCTGCGGTCGGTCGCCTTCGGCTACATCTGGGCCTTCCGCTCCATCCCGCTCATCGTCCAGCTGCTCTTCTGGTTCAACCTGGCCTACCTCTACAAGGAACTGAGCATCGGCATCCCCTTCGGGCCGGGCTTCGTCTCCTTCGACACGATGGGCCTCGTCGGCGAGATGAGCGCCGCCGTCCTCGGCCTCGCCCTGCACCAGGCGGCCTACGCGGCGGAGATCGTCCGGGGCGGTGTGCTCGCCGTGGACGAGGGCCAGTCGGAGGCAGCCGCCGCCCTCGGCATCCCCAGGCTCCGGCAGGTGCGACGGATCGTGCTGCCGCAGGCGATGCGCTCGATCCTGCCCAACGCCGCCAACGAGATCATCTCGCTCTTCAAGGGCACCTCGATCGTCTCCGTCATGGCGATCAGTGAACTCTTCTACCAGGTCCAGGTCGTCTACGGCCGCAACGGCCGCGTCGTCCCGCTCCTGATGGTCGCCACCGCCTGGTACGTCCTGCTCACCACCGCGCTCTCCGTCGTCCAGCACTACGTCGAACGCCACTACGCGAAGGGGAGCGCCCGATGAGCTCCGTCACCGCAACCGCAACCGCAACCGCCACCGCAACCGCCAAGGTCGAGATCCGCTCCGTCCACAAGCGCTTCGGCGCCCTCCACGTCCTGCGCGGCATCGACCTCGACGTCCGGGCCGGCGAGGTCACCGTCGTCCTCGGCCCCTCGGGCTCCGGCAAGTCCACCCTGCTGCGCACCATCAACCACCTGGAGAAGGTCGACAGCGGCACGGTCGGCGTGGACGGCGTCCTCGTGGGCTACCGCCGCTCCGGGAACAAGCTCTACGAGCTGCGCGAGCGCGAGATCCTCAAGCAGCGCACCCGGATCGGCTTCGTCTTCCAGAACTTCCACCTCTTCCCGCACCTCACCGTCCTGGAGAACATCGTCGAGGCGCCGATCTCGGCCCTGAAGCGCCCCCGCAAGGACGCCGAGGCCGCCGCCCGGAAGCTGCTCGAACGGGTGGGTCTCGCCGACAAGGCGGAGGCGTACCCCAAGCAGCTCTCCGGCGGACAGCAGCAGCGGGTCGCCATCGCCCGCGCGCTCGCCCTGGAGCCGAGCCTGCTCCTCTTCGACGAGCCGACCTCCGCGCTCGACCCCGAACTCGTCGGCGAGGTCCTCGACGTCATCAAGGACCTGGCCGCGTCCGGCACCACCATGATCGTCGTCACCCACGAGATCGGCTTCGCCCGCGAGGTCGCCGACACCGTGGTCTTCATGGACGAGGGCCGGATCGTCGAGCAGGGCTCGCCGGCCGAGGTGCTCGACAGCCCGCGCCACGAGCGGACCCGCGCCTTCCTTTCCAAGGTCCTCTGACCACCACTCGTCACTCATCCACAGGAGCAGTACTGCCATGAAGACCCGTCGCACCGTCCTCACCGCCCTCGCCTCGCTCACCGCCCTCGGGCTCCTCACCGCCTGCGGCTCGGGCGACGCCGCCGTCGGCGAGATCAAGCCGGAGGGACAGAAGGACACCGGCATCAACGTGTCCCCGAACCAGAACCGCGTCCACACCGCCAAGGTCGACGCGATCGCCGCCAAGCTGCCCGCGGCCGTCCGCGAGAGAGGCACCCTGATCCTCGGCGTCTCCGCCAAGAGCAATCCACCGCTCGCCTTCCGCGCCACCGACGACAAGACGCTGATCGGCGTCGAGGTCGACCTCGCCACCCTGGTCGCCGACACCCTCGGCCTGAAGCCCGAGTTCAACCCGGTCTCCTGGGAGAACCTCTTCGTCGGCCTGGACAGCGGCAAGTACGACGGCGTCTTCTCCAACGTCACCGTCACCGAGGAGCGCAAGGACAAGTACGACTTCGCGACCTACCGCCTCGACGACCTCGCCTTCGAGGCGAAGAAGGGGTCCGGCTGGACGGTGAAGGGCCCCGAGGACGTGTCGGGCAAGCGGATCGCCGTCGGCAGCGGCACCAACCAGGAGAAGATCCTCGTCGACTGGTCCCGGCAGAACGAGAAGGCGGGCCGCAAGGGCGTCGACATCAAGTACTACGACAACACCACCGACTACTACCTCGCCCTCCAGTCCGGCCGGATCGACGGCTACCTCGGCCCCAACCCGACCGTCGCCTACCACGTGGCCTCCGCCGGACAGACCGAGGCCGTCGGCAAGTTCTCCGGAGCGGGCGCCGGACTCCAGGGCAAGATCGCGGCCACCACGAAGAAGGACAGCGGCCTGGTCGCCGCCTACGCGGCCGCGATCGACCACATCGTCGAGAACGGCACCTACGCGCAGGTCCTCAAGCGGTGGGGGCTGAGCAACGAGGCCGTGGAGAAGTCGGAGATCAACCCGCCCGGCCTGCCCCGCACCAAGAACTGACCCGCGCCCCGAGAACCGCTCCCGGGCCCGCGCCGAGGGGCGCCGGGGCCGGGGCCTCCGCGGGGGAGGCGGTGTCCGGACTGCGTCTCACCGCGCTCCGCGCGAGTTCAAGACGCTCTTACGTCCGGACACCACCTCCCCCGCTCCGGCCCCGTCCCCTCCCGCCGTCGTCGGCTTCCGGCCTGTGTCGAGCCTCGTAACGAGAGAGACCGTATGACCAGCACCCGACCGCTCCACCTCGCCGCCGAGCTCGCCGCGAGCTCCGGCCGGGCCCGCCCCGGCCCGGACACCGCCGCCCGTACGGCCGCGCTCGCCCGGCTCGCCGAGGCCGCCGCGCTCGACTTCCTCACCCACGACGACTCCTTCGGCGGGCCCGGCCTCGACGCGCTCGCCGTCCTCGCCCGGATCGCCCCCGAGACCCGCTCCGTCGGCCTCGTGCCGACCGTCACCACCACCCACACCGAGCCCTTCCACGTCCAGGCCGCCGTCGCCACCCTCGACTGGGTGAGCCGGGGCCGGGCGGGCTGGCGCATCGCGGTCTCCCCGACCGGGGCCGAGGCCCGGCTCCTCGGCCGCCGCCCGGCGCCGCCCGCCGCCGAGCTCTGGCAGGAGGCGGGAGAGGTCGCCGAGGTCTCCCGGAAGCTGTGGGACAGCTGGGAGGACGACGCCGAGATACGGGACGTGGCGACCGGACGGTTCGTCGACCGCCGCAAGCTGCACCACGTGAACTTCCAGGGCGCGACCTTCTCGGTCAAGGGCCCCTCGATCGTGCCCCGGCCCCCGCAGGGCAATCCGGTGACCGTCGTCGACGCCACCCGCCCGGCCGCCCGGGACACCGCGGCCCACCACGCCGACGTGGCCCTGATCAGGGCCGCCTCCGCCGAGGAGGCCGCCGCGCTGCGCGCCGAACTGCACCGGGGGGCCCGCGCCCACGGCCGGGACCCCGGGCAGCTGCGCGTCCTGCTCTCGCTGGCCGTCGACCTCGACGCGTACGAGGGCGGGGCCGGGGCGCTCGCCGAGCTGATCGCCGGCTGGCACGGGGGCGGCGCGGTCGACGGCTTCCACCTCGTGCCGGCCGTGCCGGAGCGGGACCTGGAGCGGTTCGCCGCGGTGACCGTGCCCCGGCTCAGGGACCGCGGCCTGTTCCGTACGGCCTACGAGGGCGCCACCCTCCGCGACCACCTGGGACTCGTCCGGCCGGTCAGCCAGTACGCGACGACGGGGGCGTCCGCATGAGCCGGGGCAGGAAGCAGATCCATCTCGCCGCGCACTTCCCCGGCGTCAACTCCACCACCGTCTGGGCCGATCCGCGCTCCGGCTCGCAGATCGACTTCTCCTCCTTCGAGCACCTCGCGAGGACCGCGGAGCGGGGGCTCTTCGACTTCTTCTTCCTCGCCGAGGGGCTGCGGCTGCGCGAGCACGCGGGGCGCATCCACGACCTGGACGTCGTCGGGCGGCCCGAGTCGATCACCGTCCTGAACGCGCTCGCGGCCGTCACCGACCGGCTCGGTCTCGCCGCCACGGTGAACGCCACCTTCAACGAGCCGTACGAACTGGCCCGGCGGCTCGCCTCGCTGGACCACCTCAGCGCGGGCCGGGCCGCCTGGAACGTGGTCACCTCGTCCGACGCCTTCACCGGCGAGAACTTCCGGCGCGGCGGCTACCTGGACCGTGCCGAGAGGTACACCCGGGCCGCCGAGTTCCTCGCCACCGCCCGGGAGCTGTGGGACTCCTGGACCCCGGACGGCGAGCAGAGGTCCTTCGCGCACAACGGGCCGCAGTTCCGGATCGAGGGCGAGTTCCCCGTGCCGCGCTCCCCGCAGGGGCAGCCGGTCGTCATCCAGGCCGGGGACTCCGCAGAGGGGCGGGAGTTCGCGGCCTCGGCCGCCGACGTCATCTTCACCCGGCACTCCACCCTGGAGGCCGGCCGGGAGTTCTACGCCGACGTCAAGGGGAGGCTCGCCCGGTACGGGAGGGGCCCCGGCGACCTGAAGATCATGCCGGGGGTGACGTACGTCCTCGGCGACACCGACGCCGACGCGCAGGAGGCGGCGGCCGAGATCCGCAGACAGCAGGTCTCCCCGCAGAACGCGATCCTCGCGCTCGAACGGATCTGGGGCCGCGACCTGTCCGGCTACGACCCCGACGGTCCGCTTCCGGACATCGACCCCGACCCGGACTCGGCGCTCGTGCAGGGCCGGGTGCGGGTCGCCGACCCGGTCGCGGTGGCGAGGAAGTGGCGGGCGCTGTCCGAGGCGAAGGGACTGTCGATCCGCCAGACGGTCGTCGAGACGACGGGCCGGCAGTCCTTCGTGGGCTCCCCGGCGACGGTCGCGGCGGCCCTGGAGGAGTTCGTCGCCACGGACGCGGCCGACGGCTTCATCCTCGTCCCGCACCTGACCCCCGGCGGCCTCGACGACTTCGTCGACCAGGTCGTCCCGCTGCTCCAGGAGCGCGGGGTCTTCCGCACGGAGTACACGGGCACCACGCTGCGCTCGCACCTCGGCCTCGCCGATCCCGTATGGAAAGGTGGCACACCATGAGCACGGATCCACGACAGGACTGGCAGCACTGGCACGAGCAGCGCGAGGCCGCGGTCGCCTCCTCGTACGGCCCGCTCTCCCTCACGGGCACCCACTGGCTCGCGGACTTCCCCGAGGGTCGCATTCCGGCCATTCCCGGTGAGTGGCGGGAGGACGGCGACGAGGTGGTCCTGACGGCGGGCGCCGAGGACGGGCTCACCGTCGACGGCAAGCCCTTCGCCGGCACGGTCCGGCTCACCGCCGACCACGGGCCGATCCACGAGTCCCGGGTCGAGTCGGCGGGCCGACGGCTCGTGGTGCTGCGGCGCGAAGGGCTGTGGGCCGTACGGGACTTCGACCCGGGCTCGGAGGCGCGCCGCGCCTTCCGGGGCATCGAGGCCACCCCGTACGACGAGCGCTGGGTGGTGTCCGGCGTGTTCCGTCCGTACGGGGAGACGCGCGGCGTACGGGTGGAGAACGCGGACGGCCGGGAGCGCGGCCTAGGCCTCTCCGGGGAGCTGGCCTTCGAGCTGCACGGCGGCGAACACGTCCTCCGGGTGGCCGTCGAGGACGACGGCACCCTGTGGGCGGTCTTCGCGGACGCCACCAGCGGCCGGGACAGCTACCGCTTCCGTTTCCTGCGGCCCGAGGCCCCGGCGGCGGACGGTTCGGTGACGGTCGACTTCAACCGGGCGCTGCTGCCGCCGTGCGCCTTCGCGGACCACTTCATCTGCCCCTTCCCGCCGCCCGGGAACACGCTCGACACCGCCGTGCCGGCGGGGGAGCGGCGGCTGAACCCGGCCTGAGCAGGGATTTTTCCTCGCGGGTGGTGCCCCTGGCCGGGACGGTCGGGGGCACCCGTTCGTACCGCGGTCTTGTGCGTCCGCTCGGAGAGGGCCACTATCACTGGCGGTGCATGTCAGGAACACGTCACCTGATGGCGCCTCACGGGCCCGCCATCCACGGGCCCCTCCGCTTTTCCCAGAAGGAGAACAGTGAGGAGCACAGTGAGGAACACCCGCACCCGCCTGCTCGCCGTCGCCGCCGGTCTCGCCGCCGCGACCGCCCTCGGACTCCCCGGCGCCCAGGCCGCCCCCGCGCCCGGTCCCGCCGGAGCCGCCCAGCTCGCCCGCGCCGACGCCGCCGTCGAAGCCGCCGGAGTCGGCGGCACCGCCTGGTACGTGGACAGAGCCGCGGGCCGGGTCGTCGTCACCGCCGACTCCACCGTCACCGACGCCGGACTCGCGAAGATCCAGCGCCAGGCCGGCGCCGACGCCGGAGCCCTCCGCGTCCAGCGCACCCCCGGCGTCCTCAAGCCGCTGCTCTCCGCCGGAGACGCCATCTACGGCGGCGGCTACCGCTGCTCGCTCGGCTTCAACGTGGTCAGCGGCTCCACGTACTACTTCCTGACCGCCGGCCACTGCGGCAACGTCGCGAAGACCTGGTACACCAACTCCGCGCAGTCGACCCTGATCGGCGCCACCGCCGGCTCCAGCTTCCCGGGCAACGACTACGCCCTGGTCCGCTACGACAACACCTCGCTCAGCCACTCCGGCGGCTACTCCGCCGCCGACGCCTACGTGGGCGAGTCCGTCAAGCGCACCGGCTCCACCACCGGCACCCACGGCGGCACGGTCACCGGCCTCAACGCCACCGTCCACTACTCCAGCGGCGGCACGGTGAAGGGCCTGATCCAGACCAACGTCTGCGCCGAGCCCGGCGACTCCGGCGGCCCGCTCTACGACGGAACCAAGGCGCTCGGCATCACCTCCGGCGGCAGCGGCGACTGCCGGTCGGGCGGCACCACCTTCTTCCAGCCGGTGCCCGAGGCGCTCTCCGCGTACAAGGTCAGCCTCTACTGATCCCACCCGCACGGCCCGTTCATCGAACCCCCACCCAGGAGGAACGCGACCATGCACATCACCCCCACGAAGAAGTTCCGACTGCTCGCCCTCACCGCCGGCCTCGTCGCCGCCGCCGCGACGCTCGGCGTCCCCACCGCCAGCGCCGACTCGGCCCAGACGTTCAGCGCCACCCAGCTCTCCGCCGCGAGCGACGCCGTCCTCGCCGCCGACGTGGCCGGCACCGCCTGGCGCGTCGACACCGCCACCGGCAAGGTCGTCGTCACCGCCGACTCCACCGTCTCCCAGGCCGAGATCGCGAAGATCAAGCACCAGGCCGGCACCAACGCGGGTGCGCTGCGCATCGAGCGCACCCCCGGCACGTTCAACAAGCTGATCTCCGGCGGCGACGCCATCTACGCGAGCAGCTGGCGCTGCTCGCTCGGCTTCAACGTCAAGGACAGCGCGGGGAACTACTACTTCCTCACCGCCGGCCACTGCACCGACGGCGCGGGCACGTGGTGGTCCAACTCCACCCACTCCACCGTGCTCGGCTCCACGGCCGGGTCGAGCTTCCCGACCAACGACTACGGCATCGTGCGCTACACCAACACCTCGGTGACCAAGTCCGGCACGGTCGGCAGCGTCGACATCACCAGCGCCGCCAACGCCACCGTCGGCATGTCCGTCACCCGCCGCGGCTCCACCACCGGCATCCACAGCGGCACGGTGACCGGTCTGAACGCCACCGTGAACTACGGCGGCGGCGACATCGTCTACGGCATGATCCAGACCAACGTCTGCGCCGAGCCCGGCGACTCCGGCGGCCCGCTCTACTCGGGCAGCCGGGCGATCGGTCTCACCTCGGGCGGCAGCGGCAACTGCTCCTCGGGCGGGACGACCTTCTTCCAGCCCGTGACGGAGGCGCTGAGCGCGTACGGGGTCAACGTCTTCTGACCCCGGGGCACGAAGGTCCCTCCGGCCGCCGACGGCGGCCGGAGGGACCTTCGTGCCAGGACCTGCGGCCCCGCCCGGGCTACCGGCGGACCTCGCCCACCTCCGAGGCGATCGGCTCCGCCGCCGGCGTCCGCCTCACCGAGGACAGCACCAGGGTGACGGCCGAGCCGACGACCGCCCAGACCGACAGGACCACCATCGAGGCGGTCATGCCGTTGCCCTTGAAGTACGCGATCGAGCGCGCCGCCCAGGTGCCCGCGCCCGGGGGCAGGTACGGGCCGATCGCTCTCCAGAACGGCGGCAGCATCGGCAGCGGGAAGGCACCGCCCGCGCTCGGGTTGCCCGCGATCACGATGAGCAGGATCGCCAGGCCGATGCCGACGATCCCGAACACCGACTGCAGGGCGAGGGTGGCGGCGCCCACCGCGAAGACCACCAGGGTGCCCAGGCCCCACAGGGCCGCGATGCTGCCGGGCAGGGCGCCGAGGATCGGACCCACGATGATCGCGCCGCCGAGACCGCCGAGGGCCGAGTAGAGCGCCAGGACCCCGAGGCGGATGATCGCGCGCTCCCGGTTGGCGGGCCGGGAGCCCGCGCTGATCGCCAGGATCGCGGCGCAGATGTAGCCGCCGACGCACCAGCCGATGACCAGGTAGAAGGCGGAGAGCCCGTTGAAGTCCTGGGAGGAGGAGGGAGCCACGTCGACGGTCCGCACACGGCGCTGTTCGGCCGCCTCCAGCCTCGTCACCATCGCCTCCAGGGTCGAGGAGAGCACCTTGCCGCCGCCGGAGGCGACGAGCAGGGTGTCGGTGCGGCCCCGCGGGTCGACGACGAGGGCCCCGTCGATGTCCCGGTCCAGGATCTGCTTCCGCGCCTCGGCCTCGCTCGCGACCGCGCGCGGGTCGAGGGGATCGCCGGGCAGCTGCGCCAGCCGTTCCGTCAGGGCGGGGGAGAGCTGCTGGGGGGCGACGACGCCGAAGGGGACGTCCGTGGGTCTCGGATTGTGCAGGGCCCCGACGTACGAGGTGATGAACAGGAGTTGGAGGGCGAAGACGCCGACGACGAGCAGGGCGGCTCGGGGGGTGACGGCGCTTTTCAGTTCATCGACGAGACTCATGCCCCCACGCTCAGGGTCCCGGGGTCTTCCCGCAGGCGGGTGGGGGCCGAATGGCTGACCGGGCCCGCTCACGCGCCCCCGGCGGACCTGTCGGCCGTCCGACGACGGCACAGGACTTTTTACCGACGCGTAACTTCCCAGTCGAGGCTACCCGTGCGTAGCTTGGCTGGAGAGCATCCCCACTTGTGGTCCGGGCCGCAGGGCACAGCACCCCCACCTTCCCCTTGAGCCGCAAGGAGATCGCCCGATGCTGCCCCCGAAGTCCTGGAAGAGCGCCGTCAGAGCGCTGTCCGTGCTCCTCCTGACCGCCGCCGCCACCCTCGCCCCCACCACCGCCGCACAGGCCGCCACCGCCCCCAGCCGTGGCTGGAACGACTTCTCCTGCAAGCCGTCCGCCGCACACCCGCGCCCCGTCGTCCTCGTCCACGGCACCTTCGGGAACTCCTGGGACAACTGGCTCGCCCTCGCCCCCTACCTGGTCGACCGGGGCTACTGCGTCTTCTCGCTCGACTACGGCCAACTGCCGGGCGTGCCCCTCTTCAACGGCCTCGGCCCCATCGCCGCGTCCGCCGGACAGCTCGACACCTACGTCGACCGCGTCCTCGCCGCCACCGGCGCCCCCGAGGCCGACCTCGTCGGACACTCGCAGGGCGGCATGATGCCCCGCTGGTACCTCAAGTTCCTCGGCGGGGCCGAGAAGGTGAACACCCTCGTCGGCATCGCCCCCGACAACCACGGCACCACCCTGCTCGGCCTCACCAAGCTCCTGCCGTACTTCCCCGGAGCCGAGGACGTCATCAGCTCCACGACCCCCGGCCTCGCCGACCAGATCGCCGGCTCGGCCTTCATCACCAAGCTCAACGAGGGCGGCGACACCGTGCCGGGCGTCCGCTACCACGTCATCGCGACCCAGTACGACGAGGTCGTCACCCCGTACCGCTCCCAGTTCCTGACCGGACCGAACGTCACCAACGTCCTCATCCAGGACAAGTGCGCGCTCGACCTCTCCGAGCACGTGGCGATCGGCACGGCGGACCGGGTCACCTTCCACGAGGTGGCCAACGCCCTCGACCCGTCCCACGCGACCCCGACCACCTGCCTCTCGGTGGTCGGCTAGCCCCGGGTCCGGCGCCGCCGGCCCGTCCCGAAGAGCACCGCCGCACCGAGCGCGAGCACGGCGGCGCCACCGACCGCGAGACACGGGGTGGTGGCGTCGCCGCCCGTCTCCGCCAGCTCCGCGCCGGAGCCCGAACCGGCGTGAGCGGAGGCCTCGGAAGGCTCCGAGGAAGGGGTCGCCCCCGCATTCGTCGCCTCGGCGCCCGTGGTCTCGGCGCCCGTCGCCGCGTCGGCGTCCCCGTGTCCGCCGTGCTCGACCGAGGACTCCTCCTCGCCCGCCTCGATCTGCTCGTCGGTGGGCGCGGAGGCCGTGGGCGCCGGGGCCGTACCGCCGTTGTCCTGCCCGAACACCACGTCCGAGCAGGTGTAGAACGCCTCGGGGGAGTCGGAGCGCTGCCAGATCGAGTAGATGAGATGGCGGCCGGACTTCTTCGGCACGGTCCCCTGGAACACGTAGTCGCCGTTCTGCATCCCCGGATCGGTCACCGTCACGAACGGCTGCTCCTCCAGGTCCGACCACTTCAGCGGCTTCGACGGGTCGTACCCGTCCTTCGTCACGTACAGCGCGAACGAGCCCTTGTGCGGGGCGGTCCCCTTGTACCGGAAGGTGTGCGCACCGGGCTTCATGCTGCTCGCCGGCCAGTCGGCCCGTGCCAGGTCGAGCCCCCGGTACTTGTCGTTGCCCGCGCTGCACAGCCTGCCGTCCGGGATCAACTGCTTGTGCCGCCCGGCGGCGTCGGCGATGTTCACCGCGTTCCAGTCGTAGAACGCCTGCGTCCCGCTCGCCGCCACGGCCGCCTTGCACGCCGCCGACTTCGGCGCCTCGGGCCCCTCCGCGTAACAGGCCGAGACCCGGCTCACCGGGTCGGTCATCGACCCGTGCGCGAGAGCGGGAGAAGCGGCGATTCCGGACAGGACCAGAGCGGCGGTGACGGTGGCTGTCGCCATACGGCGAGAGGTCATGGGGGGACGACTCCTTCACGAGGGTGTGTGGGGGGTTGCCGAGCAAACTAGCCCTGGAAGAAGCGTGGATCGCGGCCTTTAGGACCGCGTTAAGGCGGAGGTAAGAGGCGGCTGAGGAACAGCTAGCCCAGCCGTCGGTAGCGGCGCTCCGGGCGGCCCGTGCCGCCGTACCGCAGGGTGACCTCCGCGCGGCCCGTCTCCGCGAAGTACTCCAGATAACGCCGGGCGCTCACCCGGGACAGGGAGCCCGCTTCGGCGCACTCCGAGGCCGACAGGCCCTCGGGATGGGCCCGCAGGACGGAGTCGACCAGGTCGGCCGTGTGCGCCGCGAGGCCCTTCGGGAGCTCGCGGGAGCCGCGCGGACGCGAACCGAAGATCCGGTCCACGTCCTCCTGGCGGGCCTCGTCCAGCTCGTCGAGGCGATGGCGCAGCGCCGCCACGTGCCGCAACTGCTCGTGCAGCGCCGCCTGGGTGAACGGCTTGATCAGATAGTGCAGGGCCCCGGCGCGCAGCGCCGAGCGGATCGTGCCCACGTCCCGCGCCGCCGTGATGAAGAGCGCGTCCATGCCCAGACCGGCCGCGCGCAGCTCCCGCAGCACCCGCACGCCGTCCATGTCGGGCAGGAAGACGTCGAGCAGCACCAGGTCGGGACGGAGCCGCTCGGCCGCGCGGAGCGCCTCGGCACCGCTGTGCGCGACCCCCGCCACGGTGAAGCCCGCCACTGCCGACACGTAGCGGCAGTGCAGCTTGGCGACCATGAAGTCGTCGTCCACGACCAGCACCTTCGTCACGCCGACCCACGCTAGGTCCCGACCACAACGACCACAACGTCCGTTGATTGCGGAAGAGAGACAGCTTCTTAACGCGAGGGCAACATGTGGGCCACCTCACCCCCCATCCCTCCTGCTTGAGAGGCGGCACACGTGCGGTTGCGCACCCCCTTCGCCCTCCTCGGGGCGGCTCTCCTGGTGCTCGTGGGCCCGCCGCTGCTCAGCCCGGGCACCGGCTCCGACACCGGCACCGCGATACCCGGCCTGCGCTTCATGGTCCCCAACACCCCCGGCGGCGGATACGACATCACCGCCCGCACCGCGGCCAAGAACGCCGAGGAAGCCGGTCTCACCGGCGACGTCGAGGTCTTCAACCTGCCCGGCGCGGGCGGCACCGTCGGCCTCACCCGGCTCGTCGGCGAGCGCGGAAACGGCCGCCTCGCCATGTCCATGGGCCTCGGCGTCGTCGGCGCCGTCCACACCAACAAGACGCCCAGGACCCTCGCCGACACCACCCCGATCGCCCGGCTCACCGAGGAGCAGGACATCGTCGTGGTCGGCAAGGACTCCCCGTACAAGACGATCCAGGAGCTCCTCGCCGCCTGGAAGAAGGACCCCGGGAAGCTGCCCGTCGGCGGCGGCTCCTCGCCCGGCGGCCCCGACCACCTCGCCCCGATGCTGATGGCGCAGGCCGCCGGGATCGCGCCGAAGGACGTCAACTACGTGCCCTTCGACGGCGGCGGCGAACTCCTCGCCTCCATCCTCGGCGACAAGGTCGGCTTCGGCGTCTCCGGCGTCGGCGAGTACCTCGACCAGATCAAGGCGGGCGAGCTGCGCCTCCTCGCCGTCACCGGACCGAAGCGGGTCCCCGGCCTCGACGCCCCCACGCTCCGCGAGGCCGGCCTCGACACCGAGTTCACCAACTGGCGCGGCATCGTCGCCCCGCCCGGCCTCTCCGACGCCGAGCGCGAGAAGCTCGTCGCCCTCGTGACCGAGCTGCACGGCTCCCCGCAGTGGCGCGAGTCGCTGAAGACCCACGGCTGGAACGACGCCTTCCTGCCCGGCGCGGAGTTCGGCACCTTCCTCACCGAGCAGGACCGGCGGGTCGGCTCCGTCCTCAAGGAGCTCGGACTGTGAACACCACGCTCAAGAGCCTGCTGCGCGGGCGCTCCGAACTCGGCGTCGGCGCCCTCCTGTTCCTCCTCGGCGTCCTCGTCCTCACCGACGCCGTCACCCTCGACGCCGACGTCGCCGGCCGCGGTCCCGTCGGACCCGCGACCGTCCCCCTCGTCGTCGGCTGCGGCCTCCTCGTCGTCGCCGTCCTCCTCACCGTCGACGTGCTGCGCGGCGGCCGGGGCGAGGCCGAGGGCGGCGAGGACGTCGACCTGACGGAACCCGCCGACTGGCGCACCGTCCTGCTCCTCGCCGGCGTCTTCCTCGCCTTCGCCGTCCTCATCGGCCCCCTCGGCTTCCCGATCGCCGGCGCCCTCCTCTTCTGGGGCGCGTCCTACGCCCTCGGCAGCCGGCACCTCCACCGCGACCCGCTGATCGCGGCCGCCCTCTCGCTCCTCACCTACGCCGTCTTCGACAAGCTGCTCGGCGTCCCGCTGCCCGGCGGCCCGCTGATGGGAGTGATCTGACCCATGGATTCCCTGAACTCCCTCATCGACGGCTTCGGGACCGCCCTCACCCCGATGAACCTGCTGTGGGCCGCCATCGGCGTGCTCCTCGGCACCGCCATCGGCGTCCTGCCCGGCATCGGCCCCGCCATGGCCGTCGCCCTGCTGCTCCCGGTGACCTACGGGCTCGAACCGACCGGCGCGTTCATCATGTTCGCCGGCATCTACTACGGCGCCATGTTCGGCGGCTCCACCACCTCGATCCTCCTCAACACCCCCGGCGAGAGCGCGGCCGTCGTCGCCGCCATCGAGGGCAACCCGATGGCCAAGGCCGGACGCGGCGCACAGGCCCTCGCGGCCGCCGCCGTCGGCCACTTCGCCGGCGGCATGATCGGCACCATCCTGCTCGTCGTCCTCGCCCCGACCGTCGCCGCGCTCGCCGTCGACATCGGCGCCCCCGACTACCTCGCCCTCATGGTCCTCGCCTTCATCGCGGTGACCTCCGTCCTCGGCTCCTCCCGGATCCGCGGCCTCGCCTCGCTGCTCATCGGCCTCACCATCGGACTGGTCGGCCTCGACCAGATGACCGGTCAGCAGCGCCTCACCTTCGGCTCGCTCCAGCTCGCCGACGGCGTCGACGTCGTCATCGTCGCCGTCGGCCTCTTCGCGATCGGCGAGGCCCTCTGGGTCGCCGCGCACCTGCGCCGCACGGCGGGAGAGGCCATCCCGGTCGGCCGCCCCTGGCTCGGCAAGGACGATGTGCGGCGCACCTGGAAGTCCTGGCTGCGCGGTCCCCTCATCGGCTTCCCGTTCGGCGCGATCCCGGCCGGCGGCGCGGAGATCCCGACCTTCCTCTCGTACGTCACGGAGAAGCGGCTCTCGAAGCACAAGGACCAGTTCGGCAAGGGCGCCATCGAGGGCGTGGCCGGACCCGAGTCCGCCGCCTCGGCCTCCGCCGCCGGCACGCTCGTCTCCATGCTGACCCTCGGGCTGCCCACGACCGCCGTCGCCGCCGTGATGCTGGCCGCGTTCCAGCAGTACGGCATCCAGCCCGGCCCGCTGCTCTTCGAGCGGGAACCCGAGCTCGTGTGGGGCCTCATCGCCTCGCTGTTCGTCGGCATGGTGCTGCTGCTCGCGCTCAACCTGCCGCTCGCCCCCGTCTGGGCCAAGCTGCTGCGCATCCCGCGCCCGTACCTGTACGCCGGCATCCTCTTCTTCGCCGCCGTCGGCGCCTACGCGGTGGGCGGGGAGGCGCTCGACCTGGTCGTGCTGCTCGTCATCGGCCTGATCGGCCTCGGGATGCGGCGCTACGGCCTTCCGGTGCTGCCGGCCGTCATCGGCGTCATCCTCGGCCCGGCCGCCGAGCAACAGCTGCGCCGCGCCCTCCAGATCAGCGACGGCTCCCTGTCGGGCCTGGTGAACACCCCGTTCTCGGTCACCGTCTACACGGTCGTCCTCGTGCTGCTCGCCTGGCCGCTGGTGAGGAGGGCGACCGGCCGTCGCACGGCGGCCTGAGGCGCGCGCGGGAGGACCGTACGACCGTATGGGCGGCGATCGGTCCAACTCGCCCCCGATGGGGTGAGATTCGGACGGTCGGCGACCTGATCAGGTATCCCTGGCGGGCAGCACCTTCCCCCCACCCCGAAGGGACCCCGCCCATGCGCGCCCGACTCGTCCTCACCGCAGCGGCCCTGCTCACCGCCGCCGTCGCCCCTCTCGCCCACGCGGGAGGGGCCGACGACCTGACCATCGACGAGTACGGCACGGTCGGCGCCGACAGCACGGTCACCGTCTCCGGCACGTACCGCTGCCTCGACGACAGCGAAGGACCCGTCTTCGTCAGCTCCACCCTCAAGCAGGGGAGCCGTTCCACCGGCATCGGCGGCACCCGGGCCGTCTGCGACGGACACCTCCACACGTGGACCAACAGCGCCGTCGTGAAGGAGCCCGCCTACCGCCCGGGCGCCGCCCGGGTGGAGGCCACCCTCGTGCAGCTCGCGGCCGGCGCGTCGGGCCTGCCGCTGCCGGGCTTCCTCACCACCGAGCAGGCGGACGTCGAACTGCGCCAGTAGCCCCGGAGGGTACGCCTCAGGCCTGACGCAGCAGGTCGAGCAGGCCCTCCCGGCCGAGCACCTCCAGCTCGTCGAGGGCCACCACGGCACGGGCCGCCGCCTCCGGGTCGGAGGCGGCGAGACCGCTCGCCGCGAACTCGTCCTCGTCGAGCCGCAGCACCTCGCTGCCGTCCGCCGACACCCACAGGTCCAGGTCCAGGTCCTCGACCACCACCCCGGAGCCGTCGATCACGGCGGGCCGGGTGATGTCGCAGTACCAGCCCTTCAGGGCGCCGTCGGCCGACCACACCTCCTTGACGGTGAACCAGCGGTCGCGCCAGTAGTGCTCCACGAACACGTCACCGGGCTCGAACCGCACGAAGCCGAAGTCCCGTACCCCCTCGGCCGCCCACGGGGCCCGCACCGAGAGCCGGGTGTCCTCCTCCGTCAGCACCTCGGCGGGGTAACGGATCTTCGTCCGGCCCGCCTTCGTCAGGGTGATCTCAACCGATCGTCCGGACATACCGCACCTCCGTCGCACCGACCTCGTAACCGAACCACTCGTTGATCGCCAGCATCGGCCCGTTCCCGGCGTCGTTCCCCGTGAACGCCTCCACACAGCCCGCCGCCCTGGCCCGGTGCAGCGAGGCGTTCTTGGCGAGCTTCGCGAGCCCCCGGCCGCGGAACGCGGGCGCGGTGCCGGTCATCCCCGAGGCGTACCGCCCCAGACCGTCCGTCTGCGCCGCGCTGAACGCCGCCGGCACCCCGTCCACCACCGCGACCGTCGTCAGCGCCCGGTCGAACAGCGGATGTTCCCAGATGGTCTCCCGCCAGTGCGCGTAGTCGTCCAGCTCCGCGCCCACGTCGCCCGGCTCGTCCGCCGTCGTCACCGCGTCCAGCTCGAACAACGGCCGGGGATCGGCCGCGAAGTCCTCGGCCGTGCGCAGCTCGACCCCCGACGGAGGGTCCTGGAGCGGCGGCAGCTCGGCGGTCGTCAGGTCGAGCCGGAGGAAGTGCGCGCTGCGGCGGGGCGCGTACCCCCGCCGTTCGGCCCACGCACGGTGCGCCGGCTCGTCGAGGACCCAGCTGTACAGCATCCGCGCGCCCCGCTCCACGAGGTGGTCCTCGGCGGCGCGCAGCAGCAGCGTCCCCGCGCCGAGCCCCAGGTGCGCGGGGTCCACGTACACGTTGACGGAGCCGATGCCGGGCTCCGGGGCGTCGTGGGCGATCCTCAGCTGCGCGGTCCCGATGATCGCGCCGTCCTCGGTCACGGCGACCAGCGGGCGGTCATGGGCGTCGGGGTGGGCGTGCGCCCAGTCGAAGGCGACCTGCTCGGCGGTCGCGAGCATGAAGGGGAGCGCTGCCCGGCGCACCCGGGCGAAGCCCTCGGCGTCCGGGGTCCGCACATCACGAACGATCACAGTCATGGGGTGGCACGCTACGGGCGCGGGACGCGCCACCGCCTCCCATTTTCCGGTGGGGTGGGGGCAGAATCGGCCGGGTGACACTCACCATCACCGTGGACCACGGATCCACCACCGCTCCCTACGAACAACTGCGTGCCCAGATCTCGGAGCGGGCCCGGTCGGGCAGACTGCCGGTCGGATACAAGCTGCCGACGGTACGGGGGCTCGCGGAGCAGCTGGGCCTCGCCGCGAACACGGTCGCCAAGGCGTACAAGGCCCTGGAGGCGGACGGAGTCATCGAGACGCGCGGGCGCCACGGCACCTTCGTCGCCGCCGCCGGTGACGCGGCGACCCGCCGGGCCGCCACCGCCGCCGCCCAGTACGTCGAGGAGGCCCGCCGCCTGGGGCTCAGCCGCGAGGCCGCGGAGGCGGCGCTGAACGAGGCCCTGCGGGCGGCGTACGACGACTGACGTGTCCGTGTCCGCCACGGACGAGAGACGCGTCGGTATCCGTTACGGACGAGGGCCGCGTCCGTG
Source organism: Streptomyces sp. TLI_105 (assembly GCF_900105415.1). Taxonomy (GTDB): domain Bacteria; phylum Actinomycetota; class Actinomycetes; order Streptomycetales; family Streptomycetaceae; genus Streptomyces. The sequence goes on from NZ_FNSM01000001.1 coordinate 6,473,810, forward strand.
GTTTTTAGGGGCGGTCCGTAGTTTTTACGGGCGAGCGACGCGTCGGCGCGCCCCGGGCGGCCGACGCGTCCGTCCCCGCTACAGGTACAGGCCCGCCCCCGCCGTGCGGGGCTCCGGGAGGTCCGCCGAGGGCGTGCCGCGGCGCAGCGCGAACAGCTCCGCCAGTGTCGCGCCCTCGCGCGGCACGTCCTCCTCGCGGCCGAGCCACTCCACCGACTCGGCCCGGCTCAGCGGCCCGACCTCGATGCGGGCCAGGCAGCGGCCCGGCCGGACCACCGCCGGATGCAGCCGCTCCAGGTCCTCGTTGGTGGTGACCCCGACCAGGACGTTGCGCCCCTGGCCGAGCAGTCCGTCCGTCAGGTTGAGCAGCCGTGACAGGGCCTGCCCCGCCGTGTGCTTCGCCCCGCCCCGGATCAGCTCGTCGCAGTCCTCCAGGAGCAGCAGCCGCCAGCGCTCCTTCGACGTGCCGTCGTCCTCGCCGATGGCGATGTCCATCAGATAGCCGATGTCGTTGAAGAGCCGCTCGGGGTCGAGCACGCAGTCCACCTGGCACCAGTCCTGCCACGCCCGGGCCAGCGTCCGCAGCGCCGAGGTCTTGCCCGTTCCCGGCGGACCGTGCAGCAGCAGGAGCCGGCCGGTGACGTCCTCCGGGGTCACCTTCATCAGCCGGTCCATCGCGTCGGCCACCGACGCCGAGTAGTTGGGCCGGACCTCCTCCCAGGTCCCGGCGCTGATACGGCGGGTCATGCGCCGCGGGCCGCGCTGCGGGGCCACGTACCAGAAGCCCATCGTCACGTCCTCGGGCTCCGGCTCCGGTTCGTCCTTCGCCCCCTCGGTGGCCTCGTCGAGGATCCGCTTCGCCAGTTCCGGGTCGGTCGCCGTGACGGTCACGTCCGCGCGCCGGTTCCAGCGGGAGGAGAGGATCGTCCAGCCCTCGCCCTCGGCGAGCACCGTGCTGCGGTCGTCGTCCCGCGCGGCCCGCAGCACCCTGGCCCCCTCCGGGAGGAGCGTCGCGTCGGGCTTGGCCCGGTCCAGGGTGGTGCTGTGCGCGTGCGGCTGCGCGCCGGTCGCGAAGCGGTCGAGGAACAGCGCGTCCAGGACGTCCCCCGGGGAGTCGCTGTCGTCGAGGTTGACGACGACGGGCAGCGTGGCGGGCGGTACGGACGGGGTGTCAGACATGCGCCCATGATCGGACAACCGGCGGGGCAGCGCACCGGGTTTTGAGGCCGTCGAGGTGACGGTCGCCCCGCTTTCCTAAGTGGCCTGATCTCGACCGTTCCTGACGGAGGATCGGCAGCTGTTCACCCCCAGTTTTGACATGAACACTTCCGGTGCGGCGGATCCGCTGCTACTACCTGGTAACGCAGAGATCCTGCTAAAGGGAGGTTCCATGAGACTGTCCCGTTTCGCCGCTTTCTCGTCCTCGCTCCTGCTCGGTGCCGTCCTCGCCCTCACCGGGTCGGGCGCGGCCCAGGCCGCCGAGACCGCCGCTCTCGACTACGTGGCCCTGGGGGACTCGTACTCCTCCGGTGTCGGCTCAGGGAGTTACGACAGCGCCAGCGGCGACTGCAAGCGCTCCACGAAGGCGTATCCGGTCCTGTGGAAGAACGCCAACGCCCCCTCCTCGTTCGCCTTCACCGCCTGCTCCGGCGCCCGAACGGGTGATGTGACCGCGAATCAGCTCGGACCCCTCTCGGCCGCCACTGACCTGGTGTCCATCACGATCGGGGGAAATGACGCCGGTTTCGCCGACGTCATGACGACCTGTGTGCTCGAGTCCGAGTCCACCTGCATCAACCGTGTGAATCAGGCCAAGGCCTACGTCGACACCACGCTCCCCGGCAAGCTCGACTCCGTCTACAACGCCATCAGCAGCAAGGCGCCCGCCGCCCACGTCGTCGTCCTCGGCTACCCGCGCTTCTACCAGCTGGGCGGCAGCTGCATCGCCGGCCTGAGCGAGAACGAGCGCAGCGCCATCAACAACGCCTCCGACTACCTCAACGCGGCCACCGCCAAGCGCGCGGCCGACCACGGCTTCACCTTCGCCGGCGTCGTCCCCGCCTTCACCGGACACGAGATCTGCTCGGGCTCCGCCTGGCTGCACAGCCTCAACTGGCTCAACATCGGCGAGTCGTACCACCCGACCGCCGCCGGACAGTCCGGTGGCTACCTGCCCTCCTTCAACGGGGCGCTGTAGCCGGTCCGCTGCCGGTGCCCGTGGCGCCGGGTCCCGTTGGAGCGGTGCTCGTGACACCGCCCGGCCCCGGCCCGGTGTCCGGTCCGTCGTCCCGTACCGCCTGATACGTCAACGCCCCCGCGAGCAGCAGCGCCCCGATGATCCCGGCCACCAGAACGGGCCCTCGTCGGGGCGTCGCCCGTGGCGGGCCCGACGGCCTCGCCGGCTCCGGCGAGGCCCCGGCCCTTGTGCCGGTGTCGCCGTCGTCGTCACGGCCGGTCCGGGGCGGGGCGGGAGCCTCGACCGGCTCCGCCTCCGTCCTCGGCGTGCCGCCCGAGGCCACCCGGCGCAGCTCGCGCTCGACCTGATCGGCCGTCACGGCGGGCTCCTCGCCCGTCAGCTCGTCGATCACGGCCCCCAGCGGCCCGGACCGGTCGTCCGCCGCCGCCTCCAGGAGCGCCCCCAGGGAGCGCAGGTCCGCCCCGGGGTCCGAGGCGCCCTCCGGCGCGCCGCCGAAGCCGATGACGACGATCCGTCCGTCGTTCGCGAGGATCACCTGCCCGGGTTCCACCCCCCGGTGCGGTACGCCCGCCTCCCGGGCGGCCCGCAGGCCGGCGAGGACCTCGGCGCCGACGCGCGCGGCCTCGCGCGCGGGCAGCGGGCCGTCCGCGTCGAGGGTCTCGGCGAGGGTGAGGCCGCGGACCAGTTCCGTCACGACCCAGGGCCGGCCGTCCTCGGTGGCCACGCCGAGGACCCGTACGACGGAGGGGTGGGAGATCCGCGCGGCGGCCCGCGCCTCGCGCTCCCGTCGCGCGTACAGCAGGGGGACCTCGTCGGCCGGCAGTCCGGCCGGGGCGCGGAACTCCTTGAGCGCCACCTCGTGGCGGTCGGTCTCGTCCAGGGCGCGCCAGACCGTGCCCGTCGCCCCCTCGGCGAGGACGTCGAGCAGCCGGTAACGACCCGCGATCACCGTCATGGATCCACGGTAGCCGAGGGGCGTCCTCCCGGCTCCGGTCCTGCGCGGGTGCCGTGCGGGACGGCCCGGACGATCTTGGTGGCGGAGATCACACCCGCCCGCGTGTCCGCGAGTGACGGTCCGGGGTGCAGGATGGTTCGTGATGGTTCGGCAGGTGTTCGAGCGCTGTCCAACTCGCCCTGGAATCAGATGTATTCGGACAGTCACCGTCAACCCCCGTACGAGTGTGGTGAATCCCGCCGCCGGGATACACGGGTGTCACGATGGAGCGATAGGGTTAACCTGCCCGGGCCGGGTGCCCTTGTACGGGTGGGGAGTGACATGGAACAGATAGCAATGCGCAGCAGGCCGCGAGTGCCTGCCATCACCTGCGGAAGCAGCGCGACCAGTTCGCGGCTCGACCGCCATCTCGCGGTGCTCGGCGGCCCCGCCGTGCCCCAGCGCGAAGTGGCCGAGGCGACGCTGCTCATGCGGGAACTGACGACGCGTACGCGCGAGGTGCCGGTGCACAGCCACCGCAGCCGCAGCGCGCGGGTCTCGCTCTTCGCCCCGCTCCGCCGCCTGCGCCGCTCGCTCTTCGGCACGCGCCGCTAGGGCCCCGACCGCGACCCCGCCGGACGTGTCCCCGCCCGTCCGGCGTTCCGTCGTGCCCGGGGCCCGCCCGGCACCCGGAGGGCCCCGCCCCGCTCCCCGTCAGGCGATCACCCCCGCGTCCCGCAGCTCCTTCACCTCCGCCTCCGGCACCCCGAGCTCGGCGAGCACCTCGTCCGTGTCCTGTCCGAGAGCCGGGATCCGGTCCATCCGCGGCTCCGGCGCGTCCGGGAACACGACCGGCGGCAGCAGCGCCCGCAGCGGCCCCACCGGGGACTCCACCTCCCGCCACCGGTCACGCGCCGTCAGCTGCGGGTGATCCGCCAGCTCCGCGACCGAGTTGAGCCGGGCGCAGGCGATGCCCGCCGCGTCCAGCCGCGCCAGCGCCTCGGCCGCCGTCAGCGGGGCGAGCGCCGCCGCGACCACCGCGTCCGTCGCCGCACGCCCCGCCACCCGGGCCGTGTTCGTCGCGAACGCCGGGTCGTCGGCCAGCTCGGGCCGGCCGAGGACCCGCTCGGCGAGCCGCCGCCACTCCCGGTCGTTCTGCACGGAGAGCAGGACGAGACCGTCCGTCGTCGGATAGGCGTCGTACGGGGCGATCACCGCGTGCGCGAGCCCCGTGCGCGCCGGGGCCGCGCCCCCGTGCATCCCGTGGTGCAGCGGGTGCCCCATCCACTCGGCCAGCGAGTCGAGCAGGGAGACCTCCACCGGACCGCCCCGACCGGTCGTGCCGCGCCGGACGAGGGCGGCGAGGACACCGGAGAAGGCGTACATCCCGGCGGCGATGTCGGCGGCCGGAATCCCCGACTTGACGGGCTGCTCGGGCGTGCCGGTCACCGACACCAGGCCCGCCTCGCACTGCACGAGCATGTCGTAGGCCCGCTTGTGCGCGTACGGTCCCTCCGCCCCGTACCCCGAGACGTCCACCGCGATCAGCCACGGGTGCGCCGCGCACAGGGTGGCGGCGTCGAGGCCGAGGCGGGCCGCCGCCCCCTGCGCCAGGTTCTGCACGAAGACGTCGGCGCCGGCCACCATCCGCCGGACGAGCGCCAGGCCCCGGGGGTCCTTGAGGTCGACCGCCACCGACTCCTTGCCGCGGTTGCACCACACGAAGTGGGAGGCGAGGCCCCGGGCGGCCGTGTCGTACCCCCGGGCGAAGTCCCCGCCGTCGGGGCGCTCGATCTTGACGACGCGGGCGCCGAGGTCGGCGAGCTGGCGGGTGGCGAAGGGCGCGGCGACGGCCTGCTCGACGGCGACGACCGTGACCCCGGCCAGGGGAAGGGGCTGGGCGCCGTGGGGGAGGGGCTGAGTGTTCATGACCGCTCTGCCTACCGTGCCGGTGCGCCTCCTGTCATCAGGGGGTGCGTCACGCGGGCCCGTCACCCCCGGGCGTACCTGCGCACCGCGAGCGGGGCGAAGACGGCGAGGAGGCCGAGCGACCAGAGCAGCGCGCCCGCGACCGGGTGGGCCACCGGCCAGGCCGCGTCCGCCGGGACCGGCGCGTTGCCGAACAGCTCGCGGACCGCCGTGGTGACCGCCGAGACGGGGTTCCACTCGGAGACCGTCCGCAGCCAGGCGGGCATGCCGTCGGTCGGGATGTACGCGTTGGAGAGCAGCGGCAGCATGAAGGCGCCGCTGCCCAGCTGCCCGGCCGCCTCCTCGCTCTTCGAGACCAGGCCGAGCAGGATGCCGACCCAGGTCGTCGCGAAGCGGAAGAGGAGCAGCAGGGCGAAGCCGCCCAGGGCCTCGGGGAGCGTGCCCTCGATCCGCCAGCCCATGGCGAGGCCGACCAGGATCAGCGGGACGGTGCCGACCGCGCTCGCGAGCAGGTCGGCGAGGGCCTGCCCGAGGGGGACGGCGGCCCGGCTCACGGGCAGGGTCCGGAAGCGGTCCATGACGCCCCGGTGGGAGTCCTGCGCGGCCTGGAGCATGCCGGTCATCAGACCGCCCGCCGCCGTCGCCGCGAGCATGCCGGGCACCAGGAAGGCCCGGTACCCGGCCCCGGGGGCGGCGAGCGCGCTGCCGAGGACGTACCCGAAGAAGAGCAGGAAGACGATCGGCATCGTCTGTGTCATGACCGTGATCGCGGGCGCGTGCCTGATCCGCTGGAGATGGCGGCCGAGGACGGCGGTCCCGTCGTGCGCGAGGGCGCTCACGCGACGAGCTCCTTCCGGTCGGTGAGGCGCAGGAACACCTCGTCGAGGGTGGGCGGGCGCAGGGAGGCGTCGACGAGGTGGACCCCGGCCGCGTCGATCTCGCGGACGATCCGGGGGAGGGTGAGCGTGGTGTCCGTGGTCACCGCGCCCACCGTGCGCCGCTCGGCGTCCAGCACCGGCGCCGAGCCGGTCAGCTGGTCGAGGACGCCCGCGGCCGCTTCGAGGGACGACGGGTCGGCGACGACGACCTCGGCGTAGCTGCCGACGAGCGCCTTCAGTTCGGCCGGGGTGCCGCGCTGCGCGGCCCGTCCCTCGTCGATCAGCACGATGTCGTCGGCGAGCCGGTCGGCCTCCTCCAGGTACTGCGTGGTCAGCAGCACGGTCGTGCCCTGGTCCGCCAACTCCCGCACGGCGTCCCAGATCCCGTTGCGGCTGTGCGGGTCGAGGCCGGTCGTGGGCTCGTCCAGGAAGAGCACCCGCGGCGGCACGATCAGACTCGCGGCCAGGTCGAGGCGGCGCCGCATGCCGCCGGAATAGGTGCGGGCGGGCCGTCCGGCCGCCGTGGCCAGGCCGAACCGCTCCAGGAGCTCGTCGGCGCGGGAGCGCGGGGCGCGCAGGAGCCGGGCGAAGAGCCGCAGGTTCTCGGCGCCCGTGAGGTCGCCGTCGACCGAGGCGTACTGCCCGGTGACCGCGATCCGCTTCCGCACCCCCGCCGGGTCGCGCACCACGTCGTGGCCCGCGACCAGCGCGCTTCCCGCGTCGGGCGCGACCAGGGTGGTGAGGACGCGGACGGCGGTGGTCTTGCCGGCGCCGTTGGGCCCGAGGACGCCGCAGACCGTGCCCTCGGGGACGGCGAGGTCGAGGCCGCGGAGGGCGTGGACGTCGCCGTAACGCTTCCGCAGGCCTTCACTAAGTACAGCGTACGTAGTCGTCATGGCGTGACCATACCCCACTACGTACGGTGTACGTAACTACGATGGGGAGCGAGGTGATGATCCATGGCGGGCCGAGCGGCCGAACCGGAAGTGATCTGGACGCGGCCCGAGCGCGCGGGCCGCGGCCCGAAACCGGCCTACAGCCGGCGTGACATCGTGGACGCGGCCGTCCGCATCGCCGACGCCGACGGCATCGACGCGGTCTCCATGCGCCGCGTCGCCGCCGAACTCGGCTGCGGCACCATGTCGCTCTACAACTACGTCCCCCGCAAGGAGGACCTGTACGAGCTGATGGTCGACGCGGTCAGCGGGGAGTACGAGCTCCCCGAGGAGCCCAGCGGCGACTGGCGCGCCGACATGACCGCGATCGCCCACCAGAGCCGCGCGATCATGTACCGCCACCCCTGGCTGGCCCGGGTGATGACCACCGCCTACGGCTTCAGCCCCAACGCCCTGCGCTTCCTGGAGTGGTGCCTCGGCTGCCTCGCCCCCCTGGACCAGCCCGCCGGGCTCAAGATGCAGCTGATCGCCATGGTCAACGGCACGGTCATGGCCACCGTCGCCAACGAGCAGGCCGTCGCCGAACGGGCCCGCGGACTGCCCTGGTCCGAGGAGGAGGAGCAGGCGGTGCGCGGCGCCTACCTCATGGGACAGGTGGCGAGCGGCCGGTACCCGCACCTCGCCGCACTGCTCGCCGAGGCCCCCGCCGCTCCCGTCGACGCGGACGAGATCTTCACGATGACCATCGCCCGCCTCCTGGAGTCCTTCGCGCCGGACGGCGGCCGATGACGCTCAGAGGAGCATGAACTGCCCCTCCGGGCCCTCCTCCTGATGGTCGAGGACGGAGGCGGGGCGGCGGGACCAGGACGGGGCGGGAAGGATCCCGGCCGCGGCGAGGTCCGCCCGGTCGAGGCCTCCGGCCGCGAGCGCCGCGCGCTCCGGCTCCCGGGCCCCGAGCAGCGCGAGCACGGTGACCAGGTCGAGCAGCTCCGAGGTCCACTCCTGCGGCCAGGCGGCCGGCCCGAGCGCCTCCAGGGAGCCGGGCTCCGCCGGGGCCGTCCGGTGTGCGAACCACTGCTCCAGGACCCGCACACCGCCGACCCGGTACTCCCAGGCCTCCGCCGGTACGGGCGAGATCCGACCCCCGTCGAGGACCAGCGCCTCGTCCTCGGAGTCGTACGTCATCGTCGTCGGCCGCGCCGGGACCGCCGCCCGCACATAGGGCCGCCGCCCACCCGGCAGCCGGGGCCTCGTCCCGCTCAGGGCGCCGCGCAGCTGCACGTCGGCGAGCTCCCGGCCGAGCGCCACGCCCGCCGACCACACCTCCGGGTCCCCGGGCAGCGGGACGCGGCACCCGGCGGGGGAGGGGAGCGCCGCCGCCACCGTCCACGCCAGCCAGTCGTGGGCGTCGACCTCGCGCCCGTACCGCTCGCCGAGGAAGTCCAGGAGACCGGGCGCGAGATTGGGCTCCCGGCCCCCGGGGCGCCGGAACAGCGGCCGGATGCGGCCCGGACGGCCCGCCGGGGAGCGGCCCTCCGGCAGCGCCGCCGTCACCAGGAGCGCGGGACCGGCCGCCCCCGGCACGTACCCCTGCTCGACGGCGAAGAGCTGCGGCTCCCCGGCGACCCGCCACAGCTCCGGGCGGGCGGTGTCGATCAGCCGGTGGTCCGGCAGCAGCCACTGCTCGTCGAACGGCCCGTGCGCCACCCGCACCGGCTCCGGGCACGGCCCCGTCTCGCGCGCGAAGCGCGTGGTGCCGGTCCGCTGCCCGGGCAGCGCGCCCACCGCGCTCGCCGGGGTCCTCGCCCGGCTCGGCCGGAACAGCGCCTCCCGCTCGGCGCCCTCGGCGGCAACGAGCCGGTCCCAGCGGATCCGCAGGGTGCGGGCGTCGGGGGCGACGATCCATGACCGGCCGAACCGCAGCGGGGCCACGGACCACGGCATCAGCTCGTCGAGGAGAGGCGGGGCGTCATCCGCGCGGGGGGCTTCCGTCACGCCCCGCATGCTAACGACCGCCCTCAGTGGGCTTCCACCGTCCGTGCGCTTCCACCGTCCGTGCGTCTCGACGGTCGGTGCGCTTCGGTGGTTGATGCGCTTCGGCGGTCGGCGGCCTTCGGTGGTCGGTGCGCCTTCCACGGTCGGTGCGCTTCGGTGGTCGGTGCGCCTTCCATGGTCAGTGCGCTTCGGTGGTCAGTGCGCTTCGACCGTGACCGTGAAGGAGAAGCGGTCGCCCCGGTAACGGATGCGGGCCACGTCGACGACCCGGCCGTCGTCGTCGTAGGTCACGCCCGTGTAGTGGAGGATCGGCGAGAGCAGCGGGACCTGGAGCAGGGTCGCCGTCTCCGGGTCCGCGAGACGGGCCTCGACCGTGTCCGTGATGCGGCTGATCCGCACCCCGACCACGTCCCGCAGCACCTTCGTCATCGGCCAGCGCTCCAGATCGGCCGGGTCGATCGCGGCGGCGAGCTCGGGCCGCACCGCGTTCTCCGCCCAGTTGGTCGGCTCGCCGCTCTCCCCGTCGCTGCGCAGCCGCCGGTACGCCACGACCTCCGGCACGTCCGGGAAGTACTCCGCGAGCTCCCCGGGCACCGGCTCCGTGCCGTGCCCGAGGACCGTCGTCCGCTCGCCCGACTGCTGGGCCACGATCGCGTCGATCGAGCCGAGCAGCCGGCGCGGCGTGGACCGCCGGGCGCCCGGCTCGATGAAGGTGCCGCGCCGCCGGTGCCGGCTGATCAGGCCCTCCTCCTCCAGTTCCTTGAGGGCCTGGCGCATGGTCAGCACGCTCACGCCGTAGTGGGCCGCGAGCTGCTCCTCGGTGGGCAGTCGCAGCGAGGCGTCGGACGTGCGGCCCAGTATCGAGGCGCGCAGCGACTGCGAGACCTGATACCAGAGCGGCAGCTTGCGGTTCAGGACCAGCGAGTCGGGAGCGAAGGCGGTCACGGGTTCTCCGTACGAAGGCTACGGGCTTACGGCCGAGACATTACGGCCGGAAGTGGCGCTCAAGACCCTGCCATACGTCGTCGTATCCCTTCTGCAGGTGGTCGGCGCCCGCCGCCTGCGGGGTCGTGGTCACCGGCCAGCGGGTCTCGAACATGAAGGCGAGACCGTCGTCGATCTTCTGCGGCTTCAGCTCGGCGGCGCTGGCCTTGTCGAAGGTCTCCCGGTCGGGGCCGTGCGCGGACATCATGTTGTGCAGCGAGCCGCCGCCGGGCACGAACCCCCCTTCACCGGCGGTCTTGGCGTCGTACGCGCCCTCGATGAGGCCCATGTACTCGCTCATCACGTTCCGGTGGAAGTACGGGGGCCGGAAGGTGTCCTCGCCGACCAGCCAGCGCGGGGCGAAGACCACGAAGTCGACGCCCGCGAGCCCGGGGGTGTCGGAGGGGGAGGTGAGGACCGTGAAGATCGACGGGTCGGGGTGGTCGTAGGAGATCGTCCCGATGACGTTGAAGCGGCGCAGGTCGTAGACGTACGGGGTGTGGTTGCCGTGCCAGGCGACGACGTCCAGCGGCGAGTGGCCGTACGTCGCCGACCAGAGGTTGCCGCAGTACTTGTTGACCACCTCGACCGGGCCCTCGACGTCCTCGTAGGCGGCGACCGGGGCGCGGAAGTCACGGGCGTTGGCGAGACCGTTCGCGCCGATCGGGCCGAGGTCCGGGAGCTGGAACGGGGAGCCGTAGTTCTCGCAGACGTAACCGCGGGCCGTCTCGTCGAGGAGCTCGACGCGGAAGCGGACACCGCGCGGGATCAGCGCCACCTCGCCCGGGTGTGCGGCGAGCAGGCCCAGCTCGGTGCGGAGGAGGAGGCCGCCGCGCTCCGGGACGATCAGTAGCTCGCCGTCGGCGTCGCCGAAGACCCGCTCCATGGAGGCGTTGGCGTGGTAGAGGTGCACGGCCATGCCGGTGCGCTGGGTCGCGTCGCCGTTGCCGCCGAGGGTCCACAGGCCGGCCAGCCAGTCGGTGCCGGGCGCCGGCTCGGGCAGCGGGTTCCAGCGCAGCCGGTTCGGGTCGGGCACGGTCTCGGTGAAGGGGGCGCCGGCGAGGGTGCCGTTGTCGATCCGGGTGAACGGCGGGTGCGCGGCCGAGGGGCGGATCCGGTAGAGCCAGGAGCGGCGGTTGTGGGACCGCGGCTCGGTGAAGGCGCTTCCGCTGAGCTGCTCGGCGTAGAGGCCGAGGGGTGCGCGCTGCGGCGAGTTACGGCCGTCCGGCAGTGCGCCGGGGACCGCCTCCGAGCTGTGCTCGTTGCCGAAACCGGTGCTGTAGGTGAGCGCCTCGGCCGTCTTCCTGGCCTGCTCCGTGGTCATCGACCGCTCCTGTCCTGAGCCCGCAAGGGAATCCTATGTATGACCGTAGGATTCCGTGCGCCCCGCGTCAATGGCACACCCGAGACCCGTGGGGGGCCGCCGCGTGCGCAGGGGGATCGATGCGCGCACAGGGGGTCCCAAAAGGTGAACATTGCTCTACTCTCACGCGCATGTCGTGGACCCGAAGGTTCGTCTCCGTGCTCTCGGTCGTGCTCGTGGCCCTCGCCGCGGCCCTGTTCACCGCTCCTCTCGCCCAGGCCCACGAGGAACGGCCCGTCACCCTCCCCGACGGAACCGGCAGCGTGCCGGAACTCCGCACGGGCGAACCCGACCTCCTCGTCTGCAAGACCGACCGCGCCGACTTCGAACGCCGCGTCTCCGGCTTCCCGGCCGCCCTCAAGGCCCGCAACCTCGCCCTCTTCGAACGCTGCCTCCGCACCGGCCACCGCCACCTCCAGCAGGCCGTCGACGCCGTCGACCGGCCCGGCCTCACCATCGCGATCCTCCCCGGCCTCTACGAGGAGGAGCCCTCCCTGCCGCCGCCCACCGGCGCCTGCGCCACCCTCAAGGCCCGGAAGTCCGCGCTGGGATACCAGATCCTCAGCTACGCACAGCAGCTGCGATGCCCGCACAACCAGAACCTGGTCGCGATCCTCGGCAAGAAGAACCTCCAGATCGAAGGCACCGGCGCCTCCCGCCTCGACGTCGTCATCGACGCCAAGTACCGGAAACTCAACGCCCTCCGCGCCGACGGCTCCGACGGCGTCTACTTCCGCAACTTCACCGCCCAGCGCACCACCTTCAACTCGCTGTACGTACTCGCCGCCGACGGCTTCGTCATCGACGACGTCCTCACCCGCTGGAACGACGAGTACGGCTTCCTGACCTTCGCCTCCGACCACGGCCTCTACAAGAACTGCGAGTCCTACGGGAACGGCGACTCCGGCATCTACCCCGGCTCGGCCTCGAACATCAACGACGGCCACGGCTACGACGTCCCCCGCTACTCCATCGAGATCACCGGCTGCCGCAGCCACCACAATATGGTCGGCTACTCCGGCACCGCCGGGGACTCCGTCTGGGTCCACGACAACGAGCTCGACCACAACATGGGCGGCGCCTCCATGGACTCCGCCTTCCCCGGCCACCCCGGACTGCCCCAGAACCACGCCCGCTTCGAACGCAACCTGATCCACGACAACAACCAGAACTACTACCCGTACGTCGCCGACGGCACCTGCGCCAAGCCGCCCGTCGACCGCGGCTACGAACAGGGCGTCGTCTGCCCCCAGATCTCCATGCCGCCCGGCACCGGCATCATCACCGCCGGCGGCAACTGGAACCTCTACGAGAACAACTGGGTCTACGGCCACCAGCGCGCCGCCTTCTTCCTCAGCGCCGTCCCCGCCTTCATCCGCGGCGAGTCCGCCTGGGACAAGCAGACCGACACCTCCCACCACAACCGCTACGCCGGCAACCACCTCGGCGTCGACAAGGCCGGCCACGCCCGCCCCAACCGCACCGACGTCTGGTGGGACGGCCAGGGCGGAGGCAACTGCTGGCAGTCCGACGTCGGCGCCGCCACCCCCGGCGCCCCGCCCGCCTGCGGCACCCGCCGCGGCGAGGTCTCCGGCTCCACCGACCGGCTCGTCGGAGAACCCGTCAAACTCGCCCAGCTCCTCGTCTGCGCCGACTACAACGTCCAGGCACGCCGCCTCCCGGCAGGCTGCGACTGGTACGGCGCCCGCGGCCTCCAGCGCGTCGAGACCCAACTCGCCCTCGGCAGCGCCCTCGTCCTCGCCCTCGCCGGCGGCGCCCTCTGGTGGCGCCGGCTGCGCGGCCACCGGCTCGCCGGCGCGGCCACCCTCCTGGGCCTCGTCGGCCTCGCCCTCGACGTCGCCGGCTCGACCCTCGCCCTCACCCCGACCGTCCTCCCCTCCGTCGCGCTGCTCCTCACGGGCGTGTGGTGGACCCTCGTCGGCCTCGCCCTGCGCCCCGCCCGCCCCGCCCTCGCCTGGACCACGGTGGCCCTCGGCGCCCTCACCCTGCTCGACGCCTTCGACAAGGCGGTCCTCATGCTCCCCGGCCTCCCCGTCGGCCCCGCCTGGCTCCGCCTCCTGCTCGGCGTCGTCTGGGTGCTGTGGGCGGTGGTCGCGGCCGGCACCCGCACCGACCGCACCGCCGAGCCACCGGCCGACCCCGCCGCCGACCAGCCGGAAACGGTGACGGCATGACACCCCACCACCCCGCCGCACCCCGGGTCGCCGCACCCCGCCCCGCCGCACCCCAGACCGGCGCACCCCGCCCTGCCGCCCTCCGGGCCGCCGTTGCCCGGAGCGTCGCCGTCCTGATCGCCACCGTTCTGCTCCTGGCGGGCTGCGGTGGTCGGCCCACCACCCACCACAGACCCGGCACCAGCCACCAGGAGGCCACCGGCGACAGCGGCACCCTGCTCCCGGCCCGGGACGAGAGGGGACACCGGCTCCGTGAACTCCCCGCGGCGGACGCGCCCACCGTCAGGGCCGAAGCCCGCCCCGACTCCGAGGGCGGCTGGAACGTCCACCTCGCGGTGGAGAGGTTCCGCTTCACCCCGGAGAGCACCGGCGGCGCGGCCCTCCCGGGCCGCGGCCACGCCCGCCTCCTCGTCGACGGCCGGGAGACCGCTCGCCTGTACGGCCCCTGGGGCTACGTCCCGCCCGGCGCCCACACCCTGACCGTCCGGCTCCACGCGGACGACCACACCGTCTGGGCCGTCGCCGGCACCCCCGTCCAGGCCACCGTCCGCCTCGGCGCCACCCCTTCCACCTCCACCCCCACGGCCTCCGCCCCTTCCGCTCCCACCGCCTCGGCCGCTTCCTCCGCCCCCGCTTCCTCCGCGCCGCCGAGCCCCCGGCCCACCGGGCCCGGCCGGACCGTCACCCTCACCATCACGGGGACGACCGTCCAACCACCTCCCTCCCGCATCGAGTTGAAGAAGGGCGAGCTCCTCACCCTCCGCGTCACCGGCGACCGCGCCGACACCCTCCACGTACACGGCTACGACCGTGAACTGCCCCTCTCTCCCGGCACGACCGCCACCCTCACCCTCACGGTCGACCGCACCGGCCTCTTCGAGGTCGAGACCCACGACTCCGGCCTCGTGCTGACCCAACTCGTCGTCCGATGACGGCCGTCACCGCCGCCCACCTCGCGGCCTCCGCCCACGCCGGGTCCCTCGGGCTCCCGCTCGCCCACGGCGTGGGCTCCCGGCACGACCTCCCCCTCTCTCCCTTCTACGCCTACGCCGGAGCCTTCACCGCCCTCCTCTTCTCCTTCCTCGCCCTCGGACTGCTCTGGTCCTCCTCCCGCTTCCGAGGCGACCTCTCCGGCCGCCCGCTCCCCGCCGTCCTCCAGCGGATCGCCGACGCCCCCACCACCCGCGGCGCCCTCCGCCTCCTCGGTGCCGCCACCGCACTCGTCTTCCTCCTCCACCTCCTCCTCGGCCCCGACGACCCGGACCGCAACCCCGCACCCGGCGCCCTCTACGTCCTCCTCTGGGTCGGACTCGTCCCCGCCTCCCTCCTCCTCGGCCCCGTCTGGCGCCTCCTCAACCCCCTGCGCGCCCTCCACGCCCTCCACCCGCCACGGAAGCCGCGCCCCCTGCCCGCCGCGCTCGGCATCCGGCCCGCCGCCGCCGGGCTCCTCCTCTTCACCTGGCTGGAGCTCGTCGCCCCCGACAACACCTCCTCCACCACCCTCCTGATCGCCCTCGCCGCCCACACCGCCGTCCAACTCCTGGGCGCCGCCCGCCACGGCGACCGGTGGTTCGCCCACGCCGACCCCTTCGAGGTCTACTCCTCCCTTCTCGCCCGGCTCTCACCCCTCGGCCGCCGCACCGACGGCCGCCTGGTCCTGCGCTCCCCCTTCCACGGCCTCGACGCCACCCCGCAGACCCCCGGGCTCGTCGCCACCGTCTGCGTCCTCCTCGGCTCCACCGCCTACGACGGCCTCTCCGACAACCCCCGCTGGATCACCACCCTCCAGACCTCCCCCCTCGGCCCCGTCCCCACCGCCACGCTCGGCCTCCTCGCCACCGTCGCCCTCGCCGCCGCCTGCTACGGCCTCTGCGCCGGTGCCCTGCGCCTGATGAACCCCGGACTCACCACTCCGCTCACCTCCTTCGCCCATTCGCTCCTGCCCATCGCCCTCGGCTATCTCACGGCCCACTACTTCTCACTTCTCGTGACCGAAGGACCACGTACCGTCATCTTGGCAGGGGGCACTGACAACGCCCCCTCGCCCGCTCCACCACTGGGTCCCGGGGGCCTCGCCACCCTTCAGGTCGTCGCGGTCGTCACCGGCCACGTCCTCGGTGTCGTCGCCGCGCACGACCGGTCCGTGCGCCTCCTCCCGCCCGCCCGAGCCGTCGCCGGCCAACTCCCCCTGTTCGCGCTGATGATCGCGTACACCCTTGGCGGCATCGGCCTGCTGATCGCCTGATCCGGACCGGAGCGGCATCATGGACCCCGTGTCCAAGACCCGCCCCCGAACCCAGCCGGCGCTCCGCCGCGCACCCGTGCAGCAGCGCAGCGCCGAGCGGCTGGCCCGGATCCTCGACGCCTGCGCCGTACTCCTCGACGAGACCGGGTACGAGCAGTTGAGCACCCGTGCCGTCGCCGCCCGGGCCGGCGTCCCCATCGGTTCCGTCTACCGCTTCTTCGGCAACAAGCGGGCGATGGTCGCCGCCCTCGCCCACCGGAACCTCGACCGGTACGCCGAGCGGGTCTCGGAGCGGCTCGCCGAGGCGCCGATCCTCGACGCGCACGGCGCCATCGACGGCGTCCTCGACGAGTTCATCGAGATGAAGCGGACCGTCCCGGGGTTCGCGCTCGTCGACTTCGGCGTGCCCGCCGCCGCTCCCGGAGAAGCCGCGGCGGACGGCCCGGCAGGCGGTCCGGCGGACGGCCCGGTCGAGGCCGTCGTCGAGGACCCCAACCGGCTCGTCGCCGAACGGATCTGCGGGCTCCTCGCCACCCATCTGGGCCGCGCCGCCGACGAGGAGCTGCACCGGAAGGTCCTCGTCGGCGTCGAGACCGCCGACGCCTTGGTCCGGCTGGCCTTCCGCGCGGATCCCGCCGGGGACCCGGCGCTCGTCGCCGAGACGCGGTGCCTGCTCCACGCGTATCTGGCGCCCTCCCTCTCCTGACCTTCCGCAGACCCCTCCCGCCCGTGCCTACCGGTCGGTAGGCTCGGCGTCACCCGACGCACCCAGGGAGACGCCATGCCCACCGCCCTGCGCATCTGCCCCCTCTGCGAAGCGACCTGCGGACTCACCCTGACGCTCGACGGGAGTCGCGTCACCGGGGCGCGCGGCGACCGCGACGACGTCTTCAGTCAGGGGTTCATCTGCCCCAAGGGCGCCTCCTTCCCCGAGATCGACTCCGACCCCGACCGGCTCCGCGCCCCCCTGGTCCGCAAGGACGGCAGACTCCAGGAGGCCACCTGGGCCGAGGCGTTCGACACGATCGCCGCCCGAATCCGCCCGATCATCGAGGAGTACGGGCCGGACTCCGTGGGTATCGTCCTGGGCAACCCCAATGCGCACACGATCGCCGGCGCCCTCTACCCACCCCTGCTGATCGGCGCGTTGCGCACCCGGAACCTCTTCACCGCCTCCACGCTCGACCAGATGCCCAAGCACGTCTCCAGTGGCCTGCTCTTCGGAGACCCGTTCGCCGTCCCCGTGCCGGACCTGGACCGCACCGACCACCTGCTGATCCTCGGAGCCAACCCGCTGGACTCCAACGGCAGCCTGTGCACCGCCCCCGACTTCCCCGGCAGGCTCAAGGCGCTGCGCCGGCGCGGCGGCACCCTCACCGTCGTCGACCCCCGGCGCACCCGCACCGCCCGCCTCGCCGACCGGCACGTCGCGATCCGCCCCGGCGCCGACGCGCTGCTCCTCGCCGCCCTCGTCCACACCCTCTTCGACGAGGACCTCACCGACCTCGGCCCGCTCGCCGCCCATGTGGAGGGCGTCGAGGAGGTACGGACCGCGGTGCGGGAGTTCAGCCCCGAGGCGGTCGCCGCCGCCTGCGACGTGGACGCGGACACCATCCGCGCCCTCGCCCGGGAGCTCGCCGCCGCGCCCACCGCCGCCGTCTACGGGCGGATGGGCAGCTCCACCGTGGCGTACGGCAGCCTCGCCAACTGGCTCGTCGACGTCCTCAACGTCCTCACCGGCAACCTCGACCGGCCCGGCGGCGCGCTCTTCCCGCTCTCCGCCACCGCGCCCGCGCCCCGCCCCGCGGGACCCGGCAGGGGCTTCGCCCTCGGCCGCCGGCACAGCAGGGTCTCGCGCCACCCCGAGGTCAAGGGCGAGTTGCCGCTCGTCGCCCTCGCCGAGGAGATCGAGACGCCGGGGGAGGGGCGCATCCGCGCGGTGATCACCGTCGCCGCCAACCCCGTCCTCTCCGCCCCCGACGGGGACCGCCTCGACGCGGCCCTCGGCTCCCTCGACCTGATGGTCGCCGTCGACCCGTACCTCAACGAGACCACCCGCCACGCCGACGTCCTGCTGCCCCCGCCGCCGCCCTCCCGGAGCGCCCACTTCGACTTCGCCTTCAACTCCTTCGCCGTCCGCGACCAGGCCCGCTACACGCAGGCGGCCGTCCCCCTCGAAGCGGACCGCATGGACGAGTGCGAGATCCACGCCCGGCTGATCCTCGCCGTCTCCGGGATGCACGGCGCCCCGCCGTCCGCCGTCGACGACCTCGCCATCGACACGACCCTCGCCAAGGCCGTGACGCAGGAGCACTCGCCGGCGTACGGCGCGGTTCCCAAGGAGTTCGCCGCCCGGCTCTCCGGCTCCACCGGAGCCGAGCGGCGACTCGACCTGATGCTGCGGCTCGGGCCGTACGGCCTCACCCTCGACGAGTTGAAGGCGCACCCGCACGGTGTCGACCTCGGCCCGCTGAAGCCGCGCCTGCCCGCGCTCCTCAAGACCCGCAGCGGACGGATCGAACTGTTCCCGGAACCCCTCGCCGCCGACCTGCCCCGACTGCGGGCCGCCCTCGACGCCGTGCCGGAGCCGGGGACCCTCCAGCTCGTCGGGCGCAGGCACCTGCGCTCGAACAACAGCTGGCTGCACAACACCCCCGCTCTGGGCGGAGGTTCGAACCGCTGCACCCTCCAGGTGCACCCCCGGGACGCGGAGCGGCTGCGGCTGACCGACGGCGGGGTCGCCCGGGTGAAGGGGGAGGGCGGTGAGGTGGAGGTGCCGGTGGAGGTCACCGACGGCGTGCGGCCGGGCGTCGTCAGCCTCCCGCACGGCTGGGGCCACGACCGGCCGGGGACCCGGCTCGCCGTCGCCTCCACGCGCCCCGGCGTCAACGTCAACCAGCTGCTCGACGGGTCCCGGATCGACCCCCTGTCCGGGACCGCCGTACTGAACGGCTTCCCCGTGGAGGTCTCACCCCTATAGGCCGCCCATGGAGGTCGCCCCGACGATCACCCTTGCCGTGACCTGGGGTTTTGCTCGTATTGCTCACACGTCAACGTCTTGTTAAGGGCGGAAGAGGGCACCTACGGTCATCCGGACCGCCGCTCGGCGGCAGTTCAAGGGTGAACGTGAGGTGTCCTCCATGCTGACCGTCCTCGGCTTCGCCATGATCGCGACCTTCCTGGTTTTGATCATGCTGAAAAAGATGTCGCCGATCGCGGCGCTCGTACTGATTCCCGCGCTGTTCTGCGTCGCGGTCGGGCAGGGGGCCCAGCTCGGCGACTACGTCATCGAAGGGGTCGGCAAGCTGGCGCCGACCGCCGCGATGCTGATGTTCGCGATCGTCTACTTCGGCGTCATGATCGACGTCGGTCTCTTCGACCCGATCGTCCGGGGCATCCTGCGCTTCTGCAAGGCGGACCCCGTGCGGGTCGTCGTGGGTACGGCGGTGCTCGCCGCGATCGTCTCGCTGGACGGCGACGGCTCCACCACCTTCATGATCACCGTCTCGGCGATGTATCCGCTCTACAAGCGGCTCAAGATGAGCCTGGTGGTCATGACGGGTGTCGCCGCCACCGCCAACGGCGTCATGAACACCCTGCCGTGGGGCGGACCCACCGCCCGCGCCGCGACCGCGCTCAAGCTGGACGCCGCCGACATCTTCGTGCCGATGATCCCCGCGCTCGGCGTGGGCCTGCTCTTCGTCTTCGTGCTGGCGTACGTGCTTGGGCGCCGCGAGCGCAAGCGCATCGGCTACCTGACCCTCGACGAGGTGCTGGTCCCGGAGACCGACGCGGTGCTGGTCACGGCGGGCGGCGGCAAGGGCAAGGGCCAGGGTCAGGGCCAGGGCCAGGGCGGTGGCGGGAAGGCGACGGGCTCCACCGGCGACGCCACCGGTGCGGCGACCGGTACGAGTGCCGGCGAGGGCGACGGGTTCCAGGGGCTCGACCCGAACCGGACGACGCTCCGCCCCCGGCTGTACTGGTTCAACGCCGCCCTGACGGTGGCGCTGCTCGCGGCGATGATCCTCGAACTGCTGCCGATCCCGGTGCTGTTCCTCCTCGGCGCCGCCCTCGCGCTCACCGTCAACTTCCCGAAGATGACCGAGCAGAAGGAGCGGATCGCCGCCCACGCGGACAACGTCCTCAACGTCGCCGGCATGGTCTTCGCCGCCGCCGTCTTCACCGGCGTCCTCACCGGCACGGGCATGGTCAAGCACATGGCCGACTGGCTCGTCGGCGCCATCCCGGCGGGCATGGGCCCGCACATGGCCCTGGTCACCGGCGTGCTGAGCCTCCCGCTCACGTACTTCATGTCGAACGACGGCTTCTACTTCGGCGTGCTCCCGGTCCTCGCGGAGGCGGGCGCGGCCCACGGGGTGTCGTCCCTGGAGATCGCCCGCGCCTCCCTGGTCGGCCAGGCCCTGCACATGTCGAGCCCGCTGGTTCCCGCCGTGTACGTGCTGGTCGGCATGGCGAAGGTGGAGTTCGGCGACCACACCCGGTTCACGGTGAAGTGGGCCGCGCTGACCTCGCTGGTCGTGCTGGCGGCCGGGATCCTCTTCGGGATCATCTGACCCGGCCGGGCCCCGTCACCAGCGGACGGAGGTGAGCCGGACGGGTGGAAGTCGGAGGGTGGCGCGTCGAGTCGCCACCCTCCGTATCCAGTTTGTGACAGATAGTCGGATTATCGCAGCAAGTGCCCGATTGAGTTCACGACTGGAGGACCTTCCCCATGACGACACCCCCCACCCGTGCCCTGCTCCGAGCGTCGCTCGCCACCCTGGCGCTCAGCGCCGTGACCCTCGGGGGTGCGCCGGCGGCCTTCGCCGCGCCCGGTGACAACGGCGACGTGAAGGTCCACCGGCAGGGCACCCCCGACACCAGCCAGACCAACGAGCCCCAGGTCGGGTGCATCTTCCGCTTTGCCGGCTTCAACTTCGACGGCCTGCAGAGCATCCAGTGGAGCATCGCCCCGCAGCCGAACCAGCCAGGCAACCAGTTGTACCCGAGCGGCAGCATCGTTCTCGACGCCAACGGCGACGGGGCCACGGACGACATCAGCGGTGTCCCGACCGGCATGTACAAGGTCGAATGGACGTGGGAAGGCAAGAACGGCTCCCCGAAGTCGAAGGTCTTCCGGGTGAACTGCCCGGACGGTGGCAACGGCGGGAACGGGAACGGCGGGAACGGGAACGGCGGTAACGGCAACGGCGGTAATGGGAACGGCGGTAACGGCGGCGGTCACGGCCACGGCAGGCCCCCGCACGGTCCGGTCGGCGCCGGCGGTGGCGGCAGCGCGCAGCTCGCCGCCGAGGACTCCTCCGCCTTCGGCGTCGGGGCGGCCGTCGCGGCCGGCCTCGCCGGCACGGCCGGACTCGTCCTGATCCGCCGCTCGCGCCGCCGCGACAATGGCGCCGCGTAGGTCCCGCTTCACCCGCAGGCAGCGGCGCCTGCTCCGGCTCGCCAGGACCGTGGTGGTGACCGTGGTCCTGGTGACGGGGGGTATCTGGTGGGTCGGTGACGAGGAACCGGCCGACCCGCCGCTCGCCGCAGGCCCGGCCGCTCCCGGCCGGGCCGGGGCGGCGGCCGGAGCGCCCGCCGCCCTGGGCCACAAGCCGAAGCCCCGGGCGCTGCCCAGGGCCACGCCCCGGCCACGGCCCAAGGCCACGCCCCGACCGCGGCCCGCATCCCCACCCGCGCCGTTGGCCCGCTCACGCCCCGTCACCGTCGCCGTCCCGGCCATCACCATCGAGGCCCCCGTGATCGAGCTCGGCCTCGACGCCGCCGGAAAGCTCGGCACACCACCCGTCGACAACCCCCGCGTCGCCGGCTGGTACGCCAAGGGGCCCGCCCCCGGCGAGCGCGGAACCGCCGTCGTCGTCGGCCACCGCGACACCCGCACCGGGCCCGCCGTCTTCCTCAACCTCAACTCGCTCAGCGCCGGCAACACCGTCCGGGTCGCCCGTGCCGACGGCAAGGTCGCCGTCTTCACGGTCGACCGCGTCCGGACGTACGCCAAGGACGCCTTCCCCGACAAGGAGGTGTACGGAGACACCGGGCGGCCCGAACTGCGGCTGCTCACCTGCGGCGGAGCCTTCGACCGGGGCAAGGGCTACGAGGCGAACATCGTCGTCTTCGCCCACCTCACCGAGATCGCCCAGAAGATCTGACCCCGGCGTCCGGCCCCACGCCCCTGGACCGGCCGGACCCGCACACGAACCCACGCCCCGGTCGACGGAATCCAGCCGCTCCGTCGACCGGGGCGTGTGCCGTGCCCGGTGGCACGGGCCGTCCCGGGTGCGGCACGCGCCGCCGTCCGCCCATCAGGTATGCCGGGTGCCCTCCGGCAAGGGGGGTTCCGCCAGTTCCGGCGCCGTACGGCTGTACGGGACCGCCGTGGACAGGTGGTGGGCCGGGGCGGCACGATCGAGCGGTGCCGTGGCGTGTCGCCGAGCGGGACCGGAGCGCGCCACCGACCGGGTGCGGGGCGCGTCTTCGAGCGGGGCCCGAGCGTGCCGCCGGGCGGGGCCGGAGCCTCCCGCCCGGTGAGACCCGGGGCACGCGGGCGGACCCTGGCGTCGGAAAACTAACAGCGCTAGTTTGGGTGGGACGACGCCCGGGCGACCTGAGGAGACAGCGGATGAAGGCCCACGACGCGATGTACATCGGCGGGGAGTGGCGCCCCGCCTCCTCCACCGACACCATCCCGGTGCTGAACCCGGCCGACGAGCAGGTCATCGGCCACGTCCCGGCGGGCACCGCCGAGGACGTCGACGCCGCCGTGCGCGCCGCCCGCGCCGCGCTCCCCGGCTGGGCGGCCACCCCGCCCGCCGAGCGCGCGGCCCGGATCGCCGCCCTCCGCGACGCGCTCGCCGCCCGCGCGGAGGAGATCGCCGCGACCGTCACCGCCGAGCTCGGAGCCCCGCCGCAGCTCGCCGCCGCCGTCCACGCCGGACTGCCGATCGCCGTCGCCGGCAGCTACGCCGAACTCGCCGCCACCCACCCCTTCGAGGAGAAGGTCGGCAACTCCACCGTCTACGCCGAGCCGGTCGGCGTCGTCGCCGCCATCACCCCCTGGAACTACCCGCTCCACCAGATCGTCGCCAAGGTCGCCCCGGCCCTCGCCGCCGGCTGCACCACCGTCCTCAAGCCCGCCGAGGACACCCCGCTCACCGCGCAGCTCTTCGCCGAGGCCGTCCACGAGGCCGGACTGCCCGCCGGCGTCTTCAACCTGGTCACCGGTCTCGGCCCGGTCGCCGGGCAGGCGCTCGCCGAGCACCCCGACGTGGACCTCGTCTCCTTCACCGGCTCCACCGCCGTCGGCCGCCGCATCGGAGCCCTCGCGGGCGGCGCCGTCAAGCGGGTCGCGCTCGAACTCGGCGGCAAGTCCGCGAACGTGATCCTGCCGAGCGCCGACCTCCCCAAGGCCGTCGCCGTCGGCATCGCCAACGTCATGTCCAACTCCGGCCAGACGTGCAGCGCCTGGACCCGGATGCTGATCCCCGCCGACCGGTACGAGGAGGCGGTGGCGCTCGCCGCCGAGGCCGTCGCCAAGTACGTCCCCGGCGAGCGCGTCGGCCCCCTGGTCAACGCCAAGCAGCAGGCACGGGTCCGCGGCTACATCGAGAAGGGGATCGAGGAGGGCGCCCGGCTCGTCGCCGGCGGCCCCGAGGCCCCGCGCGAGACCGGCTACTACGTCTCCCCGACCGTCTTCGCCGACGTCACCCCCGACATGACCATCGCGCAGGAGGAGATCTTCGGCCCCGTCGTCTCGCTCCTGCGGTACGAGGACGAGGAAGAGGCCCTCGCCATCGCCAACGGGACCGTCTACGGGCTCGCCGGAGCCGTCTGGGGCGAGCCCGAGGCGGCCGTCGCCTTCGCCCGCCGCATGGACACCGGCCAGGTCGACATCAACGGCGGCCGCTTCAACCCGCTGGCCCCCTTCGGCGGGTACAAGCAGTCCGGCGTCGGCCGGGAGCTCGGCGCGCACGGCCTCGCCGAGTACCTCCAGACCAAGTCCCTGCAGTTCTAGGCATCGAGGAGAGACGCGTGATCCGCGCCGCCGTCCTGCCCGCCGTCGGCTCTCCGCTGGAGATCACCGGCATCGAACTCCCCGAGCCCGGACCCGGCCAGGTCAGGGTCCGGCTCGCCGCCGCCGGGGTCTGCCATTCCGACCTCTCCCTCTCGAACGGCACCATGCGCGTGCCCGTCCCGGCCGTCCTCGGCCACGAGGGCGCGGGCACCGTGGTCTCCGTCGGCGAGGGCGTCACCCACGTCGCCCCCGGCGACGGCGTCGTCCTCAACTGGGCGCCGTCCTGCGGCAGCTGCCACCCCTGCTCGCTCGGCGAGGTCTGGCTCTGCGCCGACGCCCTGACGGGCGCCGCGAACGTCCACGCCCGCACCGAGGACGGCACCGAGCTCCACCCCGGGCTCAACGTCGCCGCCTTCGCGGAGGAGACGGTCGTCGCCGCGAACTGCGTCCTGCCCGCCCCGGAGGGGGTGCCGCTCACCGACGCCGCCCTCCTCGGCTGCGCCGTCCTCACCGGCTGGGGCGCCGTCCACCACTCCGCCAAGGTCAGGGAGGGCGAGACCGTCGCCGTCTTCGGCGTCGGCGGGGTGGGCCTCGCCACGCTCCAGGCCGCCCGGATCGCGGGCGCGTCGACGATCGTCGCCGTGGACGTCTCCCCGGAGAAGGAGGCGCTCGCGCGGGCCGCCGGGGCCACCGAGTACGTCGTCGCCTCCGAGACCACGGCCAAGGAGATCCGGAAGCTGACCGGGGGACACGGCGTCGACGTGGCCGTCGAGTGCGTCGGCCGGGCCGTCACCATCCGGACCGCCTGGGAGTCCACCCGGCGCGGCGGCCGCACCACGGTCGTCGGCATCGGCGGCAAGGACCAGCAGGTCACCTTCAACGCCCTGGAGATCTTCCACTGGGGCCGCACCCTTGCGGGCTGCGTCTACGGCAACTCGAACCCGGCCGAGGACCTGCCCGTGCTCGCCGAGCACATCCGGGCGGGCCGGTTCGACCTCGGCGCCCTCGTCACCGAGCGGATCACCCTGGAGGGCATCCCGGGCGCCTTCGAGAACATGCTCGCGGGCAAGGGCGGCCGGGCCCTGGTCGTCTTCTGACCCTGACGCGCCGAGGGGCCCGCACCGAGCCCAGGTCGGTGCGGGCCCCTCGTCACAGATCCAGCACGAGACGCTCGCCGCGCGAGCGGCCCACGCAGATCATCATCGTCGTCCCCGAGGCCTTCTCGTCCTCGCCGAGGACGGAGTCGTGGTGCTCGGGCGTCCCGGCGAGCACCTTCGTCTCACAGGTGCCGCACCAGCCTTCCTCACAGGAGTACGCCACACCCGGCACCACCTCGCGCACGGTGTCGAGCAGGGTCCGTCCGGGCTCCACGCGCAGAGTCCGCCCGGTCCGCCGCAGCTCGACCTCGAACCCGCCCTCGCCGGAGGGCCTCTCCACCGGCGCCGCACCGAACCGCTCCATGTGCAGCGGCCCCGCCCAGCGCTCCTCCACCGCCCGCAGCAGCCCCTCGGGTCCGCAGCAGTACACGGCCGTGTCCGCCGGCAGCCCGCCCAGGACGGCGTCCAGGTCGGGCAGCCCCGCCGTGTCCTGCGGGACGAGCGTGACCCCCGGCAGTCCGGCGAGCTCCTCGCGGTACGCCATGGACGCCAGGCTCCGGCCGCCGTACAGCAGGGACCACGAGCCCGGAGGCAGGGAGCGGATCATCGGCAGCAGCGGGGTGATGCCGATGCCGCCCGCGACGAACAGGTACCGCTCGGCGGGCACCAGCGGGAAGCGGTTGAACGGGCCCCGGACGCCGAGGACCGTGCCTTCCCCGACCGAGGCGTGGATCTCCTCGGAGCCACCCCGACCCGCCGGCTCCCTCAGCACCCCGAGGCGGTAGACGCTCCGGTCGGCCGGATCGCCGCAGAGCGAGTAATGACGGACCGCCCCGGACGGCAGCGTCACCTCCAGGTGCGCACCGGGCTCCCAGGGCGCGAGGTCGGCGCCCGTGGGATCCGCCAGGAGCAGCCCCCGTACGCCGTCCGCCTCCTCGGCGACCGATGTCACCCTCAGCCGGACCATGGACATGGCATCACCTCGAAGCTCGTGACGGCGGCAGCAGCGGCTCCGGCCACACCCGGCACACCACCCCGTACAGCACGGCGGCGACCAGGAAGGAGGCCGGCAGACTCAGGTCCACCCCGCCCGTGAGGACGGTCAACGGGCCGGTGTACAGCGGGTTGTTGACCCAGAGGACCCCCACGAAGGCGCCAGCCGCGAAGGCCGCGGCGGCGCGCGGGTTGACCCCGCCCGTGTACCAGTACCGTCCGCCGCCGCCCGTGGTGAACGTCCGCAGCGCCTCCGCGTCGTACCGGCCCCGGTGGAGCACGTACCCGACGGAGAGCACGGCCGCCCACGGGGCCACGACCGTGAGCAGCAGCGTCACGAACGCCGACATGGCGTCCATCGCGTCGTACACCACCGCCCCGAGGTACAGCACGGCCGCCGCGAGCAGCGCGACCACCGTGGTCACGGCGGCCCGGGAGGAGCGCCAGAACACCGAGTTGGCCGAGAGCCCGGCCGCGTACAGGCAGAGACCGGCCTGCGGCAGGGTGCCCGCGAAGCCGAAGACGACCACGGCCACCGCGAACCAGCCCGGTACGGCGTCCGTGAGGCCCTGCAGCCACGGCTCGTCGGGCACGGGGAAGAGCGTCGTCACGTACGCGCCGGTGAGCAGGGCCGCGAGGCTGCTGAGGAACATCGAGACGCCGCTCGCCCGCACCACCCGGCCGGTGGGGGTGGTGGCCGGCATGTAGCGGGTGTAGTCGCCCTGGAAGGTGGCGTACGACAGGGGCACGGTCGCGGACGCGGTCGCCGCGAGCAGCCAGGTGTGCAGGGTGCTGTCGAGCGCCAGGGGCCCGCCGGCGTATCCCGCGTCGAACTTCGGCGCGAGCACGAGGGCGGTGCCGAGCAGGACCGCCCCGCCGGTGACCGCCGTGATCCGGTACGTGCGGACCAGCGTCTCGTGCCCGCGCACGGCGACCAGCGCGACCGCCGCCGCCGTCACGAACATCGCGACGGTCAGCGCGCCCGGACCCGTGGGCGTGGAGAACAGCCGGTGGCCCGCGACCATGACGGCCGTGCCGCCCGTCCACACCGCGATCGCGAAGAAGCCGAGCGCCGTCACCACCGTGATGACGTTGCCGACGACCCTGCCCCGCACGCCGAAGTGCGCCCCGCTCGACACCGGATCGTTGGTGCCGGTGCGGACGCCGAACCGGGCGAGCGGGGCGAGCAGCGCCGTCCCGACGGCGACGCCCGCCGCGATCGCGCTCGCCGACGCCCACCAGCCGAGACCGAAGACCACGGGCAGCGCGCCGAGCACCACCGTGCCGAACGAGAACTGCGCGGAGGGCCAGATCCATCCGAAGTCGCCCGGCGTCGAGGTGCGCTCCGCCTCGGGCACCGGTGCGATGCCGTCGTGGTCGACCGCCGCACGGGGCGGCGTCACGGTGGACGCCGCCCCGGTCGGTGTGGTGGTCATGAGGCGCCCCCGGCGGGGTCCTCGGGACGGTCCTGGCCGGGCAGCACGTCGACCACCCGGAGGGCGGCGCAGGCCGCCCCCGAGGTGCGCTCGCCGCTGGTCAGGTCGAAGGTCGTGTGGTGCAGGGGGCAGGTGATCCGCAGCCTGTCCCCGTCGACCCTGCCGTACTTGAGCCGGCCCCCGCGGTGGGGGCAGACGGCGGCCGCGAGGACCTTGCGGCCGCCGACCTCGACCAGGACCAGGTCCTCGGTCACCTGGCGGACGACGGGCTCGCCGGAGGCCTGCCGCCCGGCGGGCACGGCCGTCATGCGACGGTCTCCCGCGCCCGCGCGATCGCCGCTTCCTGGGCCTCGCCGACGATGTCGGAGGCCAGCCGGACGCCCGCCCAGATCTTCGCGAAGTCCGGCTCGTCGAGCGCGCGGATCGCCGTACGCATGTGGTTCGAGTGGTACGAGTCGATGTACAGGTGCTCGGTGTAGTAGGCGTCGTGCACGATCCCGAGCCGCCGCGCCGCCCGGGCGAAGCTCTGGAAGGCGTACAGGACGCTGGTCTCGAAGTAGGCGTACGCCCCCAGGAAGTACTGGGGAGACGACGCCCGGCTCGCCAGCCAGTGGAACATGTTGACGTACGCGTAGCACTCCGGGGTGGTCTCGTCGAGGTAGTCGTCGAGCTCCAGGCTCATGCCGAGTTCGGTGAGCAGGTCCCGGTAGAGCTGGGAGTGCGCCTTCTCCTCGTTGCCGCAGCCGAGTTCGTCGATGAGGACCCGGAAGACCGCCATCGCCGAGCGGTAGGGCAGCCGGGGGACGACCGGCAGCAGCGACTCGGACTCGGTGAGCCCGTCGAGCGCGAACTGCCGGACGATCACCTTGAACTGGTCGAGCGTGGCGTGCTCGGCGAGGAAGGTCGCGCTCTCCGGGAGCGCGGCCTCCTCCTCGGCGAGGAACTCCTTGAGCGCCTGGAGCAGTTCGCCGGCCGAGCCGAAGCGGGGGGCGGAGGCCTCGTAGGCCCGCGCCTTCGGCAGGATCCACCGCTCCTCGATCGAGGCCATCGAGCCGTAGTCGCCGAGGTTGGGCACCCGCCGGTAGAGGGAGTGGAGCTCGCGGTGAGCCGTCGCGGGCGGGGTCGCGAACGAGTGCGCGGCCACGGGCACGGGGGACTCGGCGGTGGGGGAGGCGGGGGTGGTGCTCATGCCGCCTTCGCCTCCTCGTGCGTGGTGGGGGAGGAGATCACGCCGCGGGCGTGCAGCTCCTTCTTCACCCACCGGTACCAGTCGTCCTTGAAGACGCCGTACTTCTCGCAGACGGTGTTGATCTCCGCCTGGCGGTCCGGGGTCGGGTCGACCAGCATCGCGTTGCACAGGGCGGGTTCGAGGTTGGCCAGCGGGCCGATGAAGCCCTGGATGCCGCGGGCGTCGACGAGGAGGTTCTCCCAGCCCTCGAAGACCGGGATGCCGGTGCCGGCCTCGGCCATCCTGCGGGTGAAGGCGGCGTCGCCGCTGGACTCCTTGATGCCGACGATCCCGGGGATCTCCTCGCAGATCCGGATCAGCGTCTCGAACTCGATGCGATTGCCCGACAGCGCCTCCTCGTTGTAGAGGAAGATCGGTATGTCGAGGGCCGCGCGGATCGCCCGGTAGTGCTCGAC
This sequence comes from Streptomyces sp. TLI_105, assembly GCF_900105415.1. Lineage (GTDB taxonomy): Bacteria > Actinomycetota > Actinomycetes > Streptomycetales > Streptomycetaceae > Streptomyces. The sequence goes on from NZ_FNSM01000001.1 coordinate 6,502,628, forward strand.
GATCTGGTCCTGCGTCACGTCGGCACCGAACGGCGTGGTGACGACGACGGCGTCGGCGCCGATCTCGGCGGCCGTGCGGGCCCGGTCGATCACCGAGGCGGTGTCGGGGAGCTGGATCCCGGCGAGCACGGGGAGGCCGTCGGCGTGCTTGACGGTGTACGTGACGACGTCCTGCCACTGCCGGGCGTCGAGCTTCCAGCCCTCACCGGAGGTCAGGGCCGGCATGAGGCCCGTGACCTCGGCCCGGATGTGGTCCAGGAGCCGGACGACGCTCTGCTCGTCGACGGTGCCGTGCTCGTCGAGGGGGGTGATCAGCGGGACGACGGTCCCGGAGTAGGTGTCAGGCATGAGTGGGGTGCCCTTCGCGATGGCTTCAGAGGTTGTCGGAGTCGACCGTCAGCACCAGCGAGCGCCGGTAGAGGTCCTCCAGGTACGCGGGGAACGAGGGCTCCGCGGCGGCGCCGACCGGCACGACGGGCAGGTCGGTCCTCCCGAGCAGCCGGGGGCTCGCGGTGTGCAGCGTGCCGCCCCGGCCGATGACCTGGGCGAGGAGCAGGCGCTCGTGCGTGGGCAGGCCTTCGAGGGCGGGGGTGGTGAAGGCCCGCCGCAGGTCGTCCTCGTCGTACGGGACGCGGTCGATGGCCAGGTCGGTGTGGAGGACGTCCATGAACGGGTAGTACTCGTCCTGGACCTTCCGCTCGTAACCCCACACCAGGTCGTCGCAGCGGCCGACCTGCTCCCAGTTCATCACGACCCGGCCGGCGTCCCCGGCGGCCAGCCGGCCGGCGAAGAAGGCCTTGGCGCCGGTGCGGACGGCGACGTCCTCGCTGTGCATGCCCATGAAGAGGGTGGCGTCGATGAACACCGTGGGGGCGTGGTCAGTCGCTTCGGGGGTGGTGTCAGGCCGCATAGCGCTCGAGCACCTTCCGCATCCGCTCCATCGCGCCGGCGAACACCTCGGGCTCGCGGGCCAGGGCCAGGCGGACGAAGCGCTCGCCCTTCTCCTTGGTGTTCCAGTAGAAGAAGGTGCCCGGCAGGACGTACACCTCCTCGTCGAAGAGGACGGCCTGGAGCTGGGTGGCGGTCAGGTGCTCCGGCTTGATGCGGAACCAGGCGACGCTGGTGCCGACGACCGGCTCCTGGAACTCCAGGATGGTGCCGTCGAGGGCGGCGCGGGCGGCGTCGCCGTTGGTCTTGATGATGTCGCGGACCGAGGCGAAGCCGTCCTCGATGGAGTCCTCGATGTACTGCGTGACCATGTTGAGGACGAACGGCGAGACGTTCAGCAGGACGCTGGTGTGGAGGTTGTAGACCTCCTCCTGGATGTCCCGGCTGGCGGTGATCATGGCGCACTTGGCGTCCTGGATGGGCCAGGTCTTGCCGGTGTCCTCCATGACCATGTAGGTCACGCCGGACTCCTCCAGGAGCTTGTAGATGTCGACGCGGCCGATGCCCTCGTCGCACAGCGCGAAGGAGGCGAAGCAGAAGTCCATCACCAGGACCTTGTCGTGGTCCACGCAGTAGCGGACGACCTCGGCGAAGCCCTCCAGCTTCTCGGCGAGCAGGGTGAACCCGGTCGGGTTGTTGGGGTCGACCAGGTAGATCGCGTCCGCGTCGATCGACTCGACCAGGCGCTCGTAGATGGCGTCCTTGTCGTGCAGCACCGACTCGTCGACCGGCCCGAGCGGCACCTGCATGTTGCGCAGCAGGTCGACCAGGTTGTCGAAGCAGGGCTCCACCAGCTGCACCGACATCCCGCGCTGCTTGAGGAACATGCCGGCGACCATGGTGGAGACGCTGGCGGAGTACGAGAGGAGCGTGCGGTCCATCGCCCGGGCGGTGGGCTGCTGGTGCAGGCGGAAGAAGGCGTCGACGAACTGGCGCTCGAAGTGCGCCTGCTGCTTCGTCTCCGACTCGTGCCAGAGCTCGGGGAGCCGCGAGACGATCCGCTCCTGCGAGGCGGACTGACGCTGGTGCGTGTGGGCGTCGGCCAGGTTGAACCGGGTCTTCAGGGCCTCGATCTCGTGCTGGGTGAGGTCGACGAAGGTGCTGACGTCTGCCTTGTCGGTCAACGACATGAAGAACTCCCGCTGTCGATACGAAACTCGTCCGGAATTCCGGCGGCGCAAACGACTGTAGGAGCTTCGAGCGGCCTTGCGAATAACGAGCGGGTCACGCAATTAATAATCACCGCGATGTTCTGCCGGAGAAAAAAAGGAACGACGGCCAGGCATTCCGCGAAATGGAATGCCTGGCCGTCGTTCTCTTTTTAGGCCGCCGGCGGCGGCTTTTTCGACTACTCCGTGGCGGCCCGCAGCAGGATGTCCTCGTACACCTTCGGGTCGTCCGAGGCGATCACCGGCCAGCCGATGCCGTACGCGCCCTCCCAGCCCACGTCGATGCCGGGGTTGGCATGGTCGGAGCCGTCGGGCAGGAACAGGTGCGGGCTGCAGTTCACGCGGTCGCTCTTGGACAGCGCCGCCTGGTCGGAGAGGCTCCGGCGGGCCCGCCCGTCGTCCAGCGCCTCGGTGAGGGCGTCCACGTCGACGGCGCCCGTCTCCGCGGCCACGTCCAGGATCACCTTGCGGTGGCTGATGCAGCGCGACTCGGCCCAGAAGGCCCGGCGAAGCCCGAGGTCGAGCTGCTCCGAGGCGTTCAGGCTCTGCTCCTTCGCGGCGAGCACCGCCTCCAGGGCGGGCAGCGTCGTCGAGGGGTACAGCCAGTCCTTCGCCTGCCACAGCTGCCAGCCGGCGGCCGGCTCCAGGCTGGCCATCCGGGCGACCTCGCTGTCCGTGCCGGGGCGCGGGCTCGGGGCGTCGTTCAGCAGCTCCAGCGGGAAGGCGCGCAGGTCGAAGGAGACCTGCTCCTCCAGGCCGAGGCGGGCCCGGGTGGCGTGCAGCCGGTGGATGGCGATGTGCGCGAAGGAACACCAGATGTCGGAGAAGACGGTGACGACTCCGCGCGGCGGGGTCAGATCGGCGGTGGTCGGGTCGGACATGGTTCTCCTCTGTTCGGTGCGCGGGCGGAGCGGTGCTCAGCCGGCGCTGGACTCGTGGGCGTCGAGCGCCGCCTCGAGGTCGAGGTCGGCGTCCGGCAGCCAGGCGGGCAGGGACGGGATGCGGGCCATCGCCTCGAAGAGCCGGGGCACGGCGCTCTCCTCGACGGTCGGCCCGTGGGCGCTGAGCAGCCGCGCGGGACGCAGCGCGGCCAGCTCGCGCACGGGCCGCAGGAACTTCGCCTCGTCGACCAGCGCGGTCCACGGGGCTATTGCACGGTTCAGCACCTCGAAGCCGTGGAAGAATTCTTCCTCGGAAAGGTCGGTGAAATCCTGGCGAATTTCTTCCACGACGGTGCCGAAGCTGTCGGAGCTGTAGAGCGTTCCATCGGAATGGTCGAACACGGCGAGAGTCCCGGGTGAATCGAAGGTGGGCGGCCGGTGAAAGCTCAGCTCGCGATCACCGACTTTCACACGACTTCCCGGGTTCGCGGTTACTACCCGTTCCTGCGGAATGCTGAACTCCTCCGATATTCGCGTCACTGATATCGCGTTGGCGAGCACCTTCGCGTGCGGCGCGGCATCGAGGATCCGGCCGAGCGCGCCGGTGTGGTCCCGGTCGTCGTGGGTGACGACGACCCAGCGCAGGTCGGCCGGGTCGACCAGCGACCAGAGGGAGTCCAGGAAGCCCTCCCGGTCGACGGGCATGCCGGTGTCCACGAGGAGCGGCTGCCCGGACCGTACGAGGAAGGCGTTCACCGGCTGGTCGCCGAGGCCGGGGATGGGCAGGGCCGAGGGGAGGACGTGGATGTCCGGCCCGGCGGTGTAGGACGTTCTCACGATTCACCTTTCATGGCGCACCGAGCGGGCCGGGGGCCCCGGGCCGGGGGCCCGGGGGCGCCGGCCTCGGTCAGACGAGCTGGATGGTCAGGGAGCCGGCGATCAGCAGGGCGAGGCCCAGGGCGCGCGGCTTGGTCAGGGAGCGCTGCGGGAGCTTGAACAGGCCCTTGTGGTCGATCAGCGCGGAGGTCAGCTGCTGTCCCGTCACGGTGAGGGCGATGGTCACGGCCGCGCCGATGGTGGGGATGAGCAGGAAGGTGCCGGTGACGTACGCGGCGGCGCAGGCGCCACCGAGCCAGCCCCACCAGGGCATCTTCTTCAGCGGGGCGATCTTGGGCTTCGGGGTCTTCCGGGTCGCGTAGAGCACGAGCAGGACGACGGCGATGGTGAAGGTCGCCACGGCGAAGCTGATCACGGCGACGGTGATGGGCTCCTTCAGCTGGGCGCGCAGCTGCGCGTTGACCGCGCCCTGGACCGGCAGGACGCCGCCGGCGACGATGCCGAGGACGAGCCAGCCGACACGGCCGGCGCTCGACATCTTGGGGGCGCCGGGAGGGGCCGCGGCCTTCATGCCCCGGATGATCACGACGATGCCCGCGAGGACGGCGAGGGCGCCGAGGACGATGCCGACGCTCAGGTCCTTCTGCTTCAGGCCGAGGAGGCCGAAGAGGTCGAGGGCGAGCGAGGCGAACATCTGGCCGGTGACGAAGAGTCCGACGGCGGCGAGTGCGCCGAGCCGTGGGAACAGCAGGATGCCGCTGGTGATGTAGAGGGGGCTGGCGAGTCCGCCGAGCAGCTGCCACCACTCCACGTCGGGCAGCTTGCCGAGCGCGCCGAGCGCGCCGGCCGCCACCGCGAGCACGACGAGCAGCGTGGTCGCGACGCCGAGCTGGATGGTCGAAGCGCCGTACGGGGTGCCGACGGCCGAGTTGAGCTGGAGGTTCACCGAGGCCTGGACGGCCAGGAGGCAGCCGACCAGCAGGGCCGCGGCGAGGAGCGCGGTGTGCATCTGGATCTCCCTGGGGCGGGATGGCGAGCGGATAAGTGGACACTGAGTCCGTTTAGCATGCCATGCAACATGGCAAACGGACAAGGTGTCCACTTAGCCCCGAGGGAAGTAAGGTCTGGTCCATGAGCGACGACGAGCAGCGAGGTCGTGGAGCCGCCTCCGTGCACCGGGTCGGCGGACTCCTCGGCGATCTTCAGGCGGCGGAGGAGCAGCCGGTCGCCCCGCGCCGGCGCGCTGACGCGGAGCGCAACCGTGCCCAGATCCTGGCGGCGGCCGAGCAGCTCTTCGCCGAACAGGACCCGCGATCGGTCACCATGGACCGGATCGCCAAGGCGGCGGGCGTCGGCCGCGCCACGCTGTACCGCAGCTTCCCCGATCCGTCCTCGGTCGCCGTGGCGCTGCTCGACGAGCACGAGCGCCGGCTGCAGGGGCAGCTCATCTACGGACCGCCGCCGCTCGGACCCGGCGCACCGGCCGGGGAGCGGCTCGCGGCGTTCTATCTGGCGATGCTCGATCTGCTCGAACGGCATCTGCCGCTGGCGCTGGGGGCGGAGACCGGCCCCGCGCGCTTCCGGACGGGCGCGTACGGCTTCTGGCGCGTCCACGTGCGCACCCTGCTGGTCGACCACGGGGTCGAGGACCCGGATCCGCTGATCGACATCGCGCTCAGTCCGCTGTCGCCCGAACTCTTCCAGTTCCAGCGGCACCAGCTCGGCCTCTCGGCCGAGCGCATCGGACGTTCACTGACGGTCTTCGCCCGTCGACTGCTGGAGTCAGGAGGCGGTCGCTGACCTCCCCTGCGAGGGCGCCTTCGGCGGCGCCGGGGTCGCCGGGTGGACGAGCCCCGGCAGGATCAACTCCCAGATGCGGCGGAGCCGTTCCTCGGCCGGATCGTGCAGGGCGCCGCTCTCCGCGGGCCACGACTCGTCGGCCGGGGCGCTCGGGCGGCGCATCTCCAGCTCGACCCCGGTGATCACGTAGCCGATCAGCGCCGCGACCGCCGTCGCGTCCACGCCCGGCCGCAGGGCCTTCTCCGCCACCGCGTACCGCGCGAGACGGCCCACCTCGCGCCGCCAGGGGCACTCCTGCCCGGGCCCGGGGTCGGTCGACTGCAGCTCGCGGGCGAGGCGCTCCCCGGCCCGCGCCACGGGGTCGGTCTCGAAGAGCCGGATCAGCGCGTGGGTGGTGATCACCAGCTTGTCGATCGCGGTGCCGCCCATGCCCTCCGTGGACAGGCAGGCCGACTCGACCGTGATCCGGGTGACCGCGCGGGCCCGCCCGCGCACCGCGGTCGCCAGATCCGACTTGGTCGCGAAATGGAAGACCAGGGCGCCGGTGGTCAGCCGGGCCTCGCCGGCGATCCGGGCGAGCGACGCCCGCTCGTACCCCACCCTGTCGAACACCCGCGCGGCCGACGACAGGATCTCCTGTCTCGTCCGCTCCGCCCGCTGTTGAATCGCCATGAGCTCCCCCGTGGGCTTGCGAGAAGGTGCCGGAGCGTTATGTTCCGGCCTACGCCTGTGACCGCCTCGAAACTATCCGGCCGGGGAGCGGCGAAACGTGGCTTCTCGCCCGTCCGGCCGGAACTGGGGCTTGACGCGCGCCTTCCTCCCAGGTCGCGGGCGCCCGCCCTGCGCGGACCGCCCGCGAACTGACCGGAACCGGGGGTATGCCCTGTCAGGTGGATCCAGCCGTTCCGGCGGTCACGGCGGCCCGCGCCCGGGAGCGGGATACGGCCACGCCCGCGAGGCACAGCGCACCCCCGGCGAGCGTGAGCAGACCCGGTAGCTCGCCCAGGAACACCCACGCGAGGACCACGACGAGCGCGGGCACCGCGTACGTCGTCGCGCCCATCCGGCCCGCGGTCGTACGGGCGAGGGCGTAGGCCCAGGTCGTGAACGCGAGGGCGGTCGGGAAGACCCCCAGGTAGACCATGTTCAGGGTCGCCGACAGCGGGGCCCGGCCCGCCTCCTCGACCAGCTGCCCGGCGAAGGGCAGACAGGCCGCCGCCCCCACCAGGCACCCGAAGGTCGTGACCTGGAGCGCGCTGGCGTGCGCGAGTGCCGGCTTCTGGGACACGACCCCGCCCGCGTACGCCATCGCCGCGAGCAGACAGAGGACCACCCCGAGCACGGAGGCGTGTCCGCCGGAGCCGCCGCCGGACATCGACAGGCCGACGGTCACCGCCCCCGCGAAGGAGACCGCCATGCCCGCGAGCAGCCGGGGCGGCAGCGACTCCTTGAGGAACCGCGCGCCGAGCAGGGCGATCAGGATCGGCCCTATGTTCACCACCATCGCCGCCGTGCCCGCGTCGACCTCCTGCTCGCCCCAGTTCAGGACCACCATGTACGCCCCGAACCAGAGCAGCCCCGAGGTCACGATCCCCGGCCAGGCGGCCCGCGGCGGCAGCCCCTCCCGCCGCACCAGGAGCACGGCCCCGAGGACCAGCACCCCGGCGAGCAGCCGGCCGAGCGCGAGCGCGCCGGGGGAGTAGGCCGCCCCGGCGCTGCGGATGGAGACGAAGGCGGAGGCCCACAGGACCACGGTGACACCGGCGGCGGCGAGCGCGAGCCGGGAGGATTGCTTCTGCATGCCCCGACCGTAGGCGGTGGACCGTTCGGCGCTCACCGCAATATCGAGCGGGGGGTACGGGCGGAGGCCCGGGCCCTGGCCGCCCCCGGCCCGGCCCTGCCGGCCCTGCGCTGCTCGGCCCCGGCCCTGCTCGGCCCCCTGGCCGGGCCCTGCCCTGCCGGCCCTGCGCTGCTCGGCCCCCCGGCCTTGCTCCGCTCGGCCCCCGGACCGGCCCTGCTCGGCCCCGGTCCGGGTCCTGCTCGGTCCGGCCCTGCTCGGCTTGGCCCCGCCCGGCCCCGCTCCGCCCCGCTGGGCGTGGCAACGCCGCCCCATTCGGCCCCGCTCCGCCCCGCCCGGCCTGGCCCCGCTCGGTCCCGCCCCGCTCCGCTCAGCGCAGGGCCGTCGGCGGGATGCCGAGGCCGGTTCGCAGGGCCGTCTCGCCCTGCGGGGTCACCTTCACGGCCCGCTCGGACCCGATCCGCACGCACCATCCGGCGTCGAGCGCGTGCCGGCACAGCGCGGCGCCCGCGAGCCCCGCGAGGTGCGGGCGGCGCTCGGTCCAGTCGAGGCAGCCGCGCGCGACGGGCCGCCGCCCCTTCCGTACGAGGGGGATGCCCTGCTCGTCGAACCAGGCCAGGCCCCGGTCCGTGAGCGCGAACCCGGTGTCCTGGCGCAGCAGTCCGCGGTCCGTCATCGCGTCGGCGATCGCGATGCCGAGCCGTCCCGCGAGGTGGTCGTAGCAGGTCCGGCCGCGCGCCATCGCCTGCCCGGCGCTCGCGGCGCGCAGCGAGCGCGGCGGCGCGGGCACCTCGGGCTCGGACCGGGCGGCCAGGTCCTCCACGAGATGGGCGACCCCGGGGTCGGCGAGGCGCACGTACCGGTGTCTGCCCTGCCGTTCCTCCGCGAGCACCCCGCCCGCCACCAGCTTCCCGAGGTGCTCGCTGGCGGTGGACGGCGCCACCCCGGCGTGCCGGGCGAGCTCCCCGGCGGTCCAGGCCCGCCCGTCGAGCAGGGCGAGCAGGAACGCGGCGCGGCTCTCGTCCGCGAAGAGCGCCGCGAGCGCGGCGAGATCACTGGCTGCCATGGGGCAAGCCTGCCGCACTCACGCTTCGGCGTCGGCCGAACCGTCGGGCGCGGCCGCGGACCGGCGGGCCGGGACCGCCTCGTACTGCAGTCGCAGACCGTCGAGCAGCGCCCGCAGGCCCGTCTCGAACGCCCCCTCGTCGACCTTCTGGCGGCGCTCCGCGAGGAGGTGGGCCTGGCCGAGGTGGGGATAGTCGGCCGGGTCGTAGGCCGTCTCGTCGTCGACGAAGCCGCGGGCGAAGGAGCCGAGGGCGGAGCCGGTGATGAAGTACCGCATCAGCGCGCCGATGGAGGTGGCCTGGGCCGGGGGCCAGCCCGCCCGGACCATGGCGCCGAAGACGGCGTCGGCGACCTTCAGGCCCGCCGGGCGGCGGCCCGGTCCCTGGGCGAGGACGGGGACGATGTGCGGGTGGTCGGCGAGGGCCGCGCGGTAGGAGACCGCCCAGTCGTGCAGCGCCGTCCACCAGTCCCGGCCGTCGTCCGCCGCGAACATCGACAGGTCGATCTTCGCGCTCACCGCGTCCGCGACCGCGTCGAGGATCTCGTCCTTCGTGCGGAAGTGGTTGTAGAGCGAGGGCCCGCTCACGCCGAGTTCGGCGGCGAGCCGCCGGGTGGAGAGCGCCGCCAGGCCCTCCGCGTCCACGAGTGCGCCCGCCGTCTCGACGATGCGTTCTCGGCTGAGCAGGGGCTTGCGCGGTCGGGCCATGGCGCACATAGTAGGCCCGCACCAGGAAAACTAGCAGTGGTAATTAAATGGCCGAGTGGGGTGGCACCGCATGAATCTGGAACTGGGCGAGGAGCAGGAGGCCGTACGGCGGCTCGCCGAGGACTTCGTCGCGCGCGAGGTCACCCCGCACGCCGCCGCGTGGGACCGCGCCGAGCAGGTGGACCGCGCCCTCGTGAAGAAGCTCGGCGCCGTCGGCTTCCTCGGGCTCACGATCCCGGAGGAGTACGGAGGTTCGGGCGGCGACCACCTCGCGTACTGCCTCGTCACCGAGGAGCTGGGGCGCGGGGACTCCTCCGTGCGTGGCATCGTCTCCGTCTCCCTCGGCCTGGTCGCCAAGACGATCGCCTCCTGGGGCACCGAGGAGCAGAAGCGGGAGTGGCTGCCCCGGCTCGCCACCGGCGAGGCGCTCGGCTGCTTCGGCCTCACCGAGCCGGACACCGGCTCGGACGCCGGGAACCTGGCCACCCGCGCCGTGCGGGACGGCGACGCGTACGTCGTCAACGGCGGCAAGATGTTCATCACCAACGGCACCTGGGCCGACGTCGTGCTGCTCTTCGCCCGCACGAACGACACGCCCGGCCACAAGGGCGTCTCCGCCTTCCTCGTCCCCGCAGACACCCCCGGCCTCACCCGCCGGCCCGTCCACGGCAAGCTCGGCCTGCGCGGCCAGGCCACCGCCGAGCTGGTCCTGGAGGACGTCCGCATCCCGGCGGACGCCATGCTCGGCCCCGAGGGCAAGGGCTTCGCCGTCGCCATGTCCGCCCTCGCCAAGGGGCGCATGTCGGTCGCAGCCGGCTGCGTCGGCATCGCGCAGGCCGCACTCGACGCGGCCGTGCGGTACGCCGGGGAGCGCGAGCAGTTCGGAAAGCCCATCGCCTCGTACCAGCTGGTCCAGGAGCTCCTGAGCGACATCGCCGTCGACGTGGACGCCGCCCGGCTGCTCACCTGGCGGGTCGCCGACCTGATCGACCGGGGCCAGGACTTCGCCACCGCCGCCTCCAAGGCCAAGCTGTACGCCTCCGAGGCCGCCGTCCGCGCCGCGAACAACGCCCTCCAGGTCTTCGGCGGCTACGGCTACATCGACGAGTACCCGGTCGGGAAGCTGGTGCGCGACGCCCGCGTCATGACCCTCTACGAGGGCACCAGCCAGATCCAGAAGCTCATCATCGGCAGGGCGCTGACGGGGGTCTCGGCCTTCTGAGTACGTCGCTGAGTACGTGGACGGATGTGGCGCCGACCACATCCGTCCGATGCTGTGCGGCATGAGCGACACACCGGTCAAGCAGCAGAACACCGCCGCCTACTACATGCAGGCCGTCATCTCCTTCGGGATCGCGATCGCCGCCGTGGCCATCGGGATCTACCAGCTCGACGCCAGCGCCTGGGTCCGGGCCTTCCTCGCCGTCTCGGTCCTCTACCTCACGACCTCGGCCTTCACCCTCGCCAAGGTCGTCCGCGACCGCCAGGAGGCCGGCCAGATCGTCAGCCGGGTGGACCAGGCCCGCCTGGAGAAGCTCCTCGCCGAGCACGACCCCTTCCAGAAGCTCTGAGCGCCCGAGGATCTAAGCGCTTGCTCACCCTCGTTGTATGGTGTTCGTCCTGACGGGGTCCGAGAAGGAGTGTGGGATGAGCACGGCGGAGGAGACGCCCGGGGGCGAGGACATGCCCTGGGACGAGGTCACGCCCGAGGCGGCCCGGAGGCTGCTCGTGGCCGCCGTCGAGGCGTTCGCCGAGCGCGGCTACCACGCCACCACCACCCGGGACATCGCGGGCCGCGCCGGGATGAGCCCCGCCGCGCTCTACATCCACTACAAGACCAAGGAAGAGCTGCTCCACCGGATCAGCCGCATCGGTCACGACAAGGCCCTGGAGATCCTCCGGGCCGCGGCCGACGGCGACGGCACCGCCGCCGAGCGGCTCGCCGACGCCGTCCGCTCCTTCGTCCGCTGGCACGCCGAGCGCCACACGACCGCGCGCGTCGTCCAGTACGAGCTCGACGCGCTCGGCCCCGAGCACCGCGCCGAGATCATCGAGCTGCGCCGCGAGTCCGACGCGACCGTGCGCCGGATCCTCGAAGAGGGCGCGGCGGCGGGCGAGTTCGACGTGCTCGACGTGTCCGGCACCGCGGTCGCCGTGCTCTCCCTCTGCATCGACGTCTCGCGCTGGTTCAACACGCAGGGCCGTCGGACGGCCGACGAGATCGGCGTGCTCTACGCCGACCTCGTCCTCAGGATGGTCGGCGCTCAGAAGTAGTAGCGGGAGACCGACTCGGCCACGCAGACCGGCTTCTCGGAGCCCTCGCGCTCCACGGTCACCGCCGCCGTCACCTGCACGCCGCCGCCCGCCTCCTCGACCTTCGTCAGGACCGCGGTGGCGCGCAGGCGCGAGCCGACCGGGACAGGGGCGGGGAAACGCACCTTCTCCGTCCCGTAGTTGAGGCCCATCTTCATGCCCTCGACCCGCAGTACCTGCGGGACGAACAGCGGCAGGAGGGACAGCGTCAGATAGCCGTGCGCGATCGTCGTGCCGAAGGGGCCGGTCGCGGCGCGCTCCGGGTCCACGTGGATCCACTGGTGGTCCCCGGTCGCCTCCGCGAAGAGGTCGATCCGCTTCTGGTCGATCTCCAGCCAGTCGCTGTGCCCCAGCTGCTCGCCCACCCCCGCGCGCAGCTCCTCGGCGGAGGTGAAGATCCTCGGCTCGGCCATGTGTCCTCGTCCCTTCTCGTACGGCATACCCGATGGTCGGTATCTAAGCGCTTGCTCAGCATGTGGGGTGCGGGGGCCGCTGTCAACGGCCGTCGTCGGCGCACCAGTAGGGTTCCCCGAGTGCCGCATATTCCAGAGAAGCTCCACGAACTCACCGTCGGCCAGCTCTCCGCCCGCAGCGGGGCCGCCGTCTCCGCCCTGCACTTCTACGAGGCGAAAGGGCTCATCAGCAGCCGGCGCACCAGCGGGAACCAGCGCCGCTACGGCCGTGACACGCTCCGCAGGGTCGCCTTCGTCCGGGCCGCGCAACGGGTCGGGATCCCCCTGGCCACCATCCGGGAGGCCCTGGCCCAGCTCCCCGAGGAACGCACGCCCACGAACGAGGACTGGGCCCGGCTCTCCGAGGCCTGGCGCACCGAACTCGACGAGCGCATCAAGCAGCTCGGTCGGCTCCGTGACCATCTGACGGACTGCATCGGGTGCGGCTGTCTCTCCCTGGAGACCTGCGTCCTGTCCAACCCCGACGACCGCTTCGGCGAACGGATGGCGGGCTCCCGCCTGCTGCCGGTGCGGCGCGGGCAGGGGGACATGGACTAGCCCGCCGACCGGGGGTGTCCCCGCCCCCGCCCGTGTGGCGGCTGCCCCCGCCGGAGCGGACACCGTGCCCGAGCCGACCACCCCCCGCCCGTGTGGGCAATCGTCCCGCAGGGCGGGACGGGTGGGCACACGGGACGGCGCCCTTCAGCGGCGCCTCCGCGTTTCGCGCCTGGACCCGCACCACGAGTGCGGCGCATCTAGGGGTGCGGGTTCAGGCGCGGGAGCCTCTGGCGCCGGCAAGGGGCGCCGTTCCGTTGTGCCCACCCGTTCCGCCCCGGCGGAACGCATGCCCACAACGGGGGGTGCGGGGGCGGGCACCGCTCCAGCCGGCGCGCCCACAACGGGGGTGGGCGAAGGGGGTGGGCACCGCCCCAGCGGAACCACTGCCCGCAACGGGGGTGGGCGGGGCGCAGCCCGCAGCGGTGGGGGGCGGTGAGGCGCGCATGAAGCCCCCCGCCCGTCGGGGTCTCACGCCGCCGAGGCCAGTCGGTGGGGGCGGTCGTCGCGTGCCCGGGCCAGTGCCCCCGAGGTCAGTGCCGCGCGCGGGACGCCCACCCCGCAGTCCCCGCACACCGGGCCGAGCCCCGGTCCCGCCCATTCGATCCGCGGCCCCGCGCACACCGGGCACGCCTCGCCCGGACCCCGCTCCAGCGCGGTGATCAGCCGCCGCAGCACCTCCGGCAGCGGGTCCGAGGGGTGCACCGCCGGGTCCTCGCAGCGGACCACGCCGTTCCCGCCCCAGACCCGCCGGTGCCAGTCGTCGAGCGCGCCGAGTCCGCGCAGCCCCTCCTGCTTCTCGCGCCGCCGCCGGGCGGCGAACCGCTCCTCGTACGCGAGCCACACGGCCCGCGCCTCCTCCAGTTCGTCGAGCGCGGCCACGAGCCGCCCCGGGTCGAGCTCCCGGTCCTCGGGACCGAACCTGTGCCTGCGGCACAGATGGTCCCAGGTCGCGCGGTGCCCGTAGGGCGCGAACCTCTCCAGACACTTGCGCAGCGAGTACCTGCGCAGCGCCGTGTCGCACCCCGGATCGCGCACCTGTCTCGCGAGACTCCGGAAACCGGCCATCCCTCGCCACCTCCGTCGCTGGTCCTTCGGCGATATCAGAGGGACGAACGGGAGCCCCGCCGTGTTCCATCGAAATTCCGATGGGAGCCATCAGCGGGGCGGAAGGGACGGTTCACCGGCCCGTCCGGGACGCCGAGACCACCACCCGGGCCAGCTCGGGACGGTGGATGTCGCTGTGCGAGCGGACCACCTCGGCCGCGTCCACGCTCACGCACCCCGAGCCCGGTATTCCTTCGCGCAGGGCCTCCGCGAGGGTCCGCTCCACCGTCCCCGGCACCGCCTGCACGCCGTCGTGTCCGATCGCGCCCCAGCGCGGGTCGTCCGTGCCGAGCAGCCCCGCCGTGGCGCCGGCCAGCGACTCGGAGTCGTTCGCGACCCGGGACGCCAGCGGGTACATCACCCCGAGCGCCGTGTCGTGCCGCGAGTAGCAGGCGACCACCGGCCCCCGGACCCGGTGCTGGAGGTCCCGCAGCGAGCCGGACCGCCTCGGGTCGTGCGGCAGCCGCGCCGCGAACGCGTAGTGCGAGAAGGCACCCTGAAGGAGCGTCACGGAGGCGACCGGCCGGGCCCCGGCGGGCAGCCCCCGCAGCGCGTACGCGACGAGCCGGGCGCCCATGCTGTGGCCCACGAGGTGGACCCGGAGTCCGGGGGCGGTCCGCGCGACCTCGCCGAGCAGCGGCCCGAGCCCGTGCTCGCCGACCTGCCCGGCCCGCTTCTTCATCACGTAGTACGTGGCCTGTCGCAGCGCCTCCCTGGCTCCCTTCCAGTACCGCTTCAGCCCCTCGCCGAAGAACCCCTCCGGCGGGACCGGGCCGGTGCCCTCGAGCGCCCCGGTGAACAGGGCGCACACCGCGACCGGGTCCGCGACCAGGAACTCGGGCACCGGCTCCCGGACGGCCACGGACCCCACGTTCACGTCCGTCAGTTCCCGCAGCAGCGCCCCGAACTCGGCGAACGCCGACTCCTCGGGCGGCGCGGCGGCGAGGAGTTCCGTGAGCCTCCCGATGACCGGCTCCTTCTCCGGGAGGACCGTCACGAGCGCCCGGTAGTCGGGCACCGGCTCGTCCGAGAACATCATCGAGGGCCAGATCACCCCCGCGTACCCCGCCTCCACCCCGGGCGCGAGCAGCCCGGGGAAGGGGGCGAAGAAGTCGGAGCACAGGCGGGTGGCGCCGGACGGCGAGCTGTTCCACCCGTGTGCGAAGACCACCAGGTCGCCGACCCCCCGGCGCGCCAGCGCGGCGAGTTCCGAGGCCTGGCCCGGCGGCCCGTCGCCGTCCTTGTCGAAGGTGATCTCCCGGTACGGCTCCACACTCATCCCGGTCACGGCCAGACCGTCCCTCCACGTCGAGGGGGCCGCAGCGCCGAGTGCGCCCCGTGCGCGGGCGGCGGCTCCTTGGCCAGCATGCCCGCGCACGGCCCCGCTCAGACGTGCGACGGCGCGTCAGCGCAGCCGGGCCGCCGAGACCCTGGGGAAGTGGATCAGCAGGTCGTAGGTGGTGGAGAGCCGCATCGGCACCGTGTCGCCCGGCCAGGGGTATGCCGTCCCGACCTGCCGGACCGGCCGGGGCACGGCCAGCCAGTCGCGCGCCGCCGGAGTCGTACGCCTCATGTCCAGGTAGAACGGGCCGGACGCGACCCGGTCCAGGGTGTGGGCGCTGCTGTCGGGGCCGAGCGGGGCGACGGCGAAGGCCCGGAGCGGCTCGCCGGGGGCTTCGGTGTCGTGCGCGTTGAAGGAGCCCTGTCCGAAGGAGGCGCCCACGCTCACGTAGTCCCGGCCGAGGGCGTCCCGGAGGAAGGCGCCCTGGGACCGGGGGTACTGGTCCGGCTTCGGCGTCTCGTAGCCGACGTGCCCGTTGTGCGCGGAGAGCACCATCCGGTCGCCGGTCCGCCGCTGCCACCACACGGTGTTCTCCGCCATGGCCCGGTCGCGGTAGAGCATCGCCGAGGCGACCCCCTCCGGGGTCGTCAGGTCGTGCGCGTACTCGGTGCCGACCTGGGCGATCGCGCGCGCGTGCTGCACCGCCCAGAGGTGCGCCTCCCTGGCCCCGGG
Source organism: Streptomyces sp. TLI_105 (assembly GCF_900105415.1). Lineage (GTDB taxonomy): Bacteria > Actinomycetota > Actinomycetes > Streptomycetales > Streptomycetaceae > Streptomyces. The sequence continues at coordinate 6,518,273 of NZ_FNSM01000001.1, forward strand.
GCCCTTGCCGGGGCTCTGCCGCTCCAGGAGGGCGAGGGCGCGGTTCACGTCGTCGGCCATCCGCTGCCGCTCGGCGCGCGGCCGCTCCAGGTACCCCTTCATCCAGGTCTCCACAGGGCCCGTGGGCCGGGAGTCCCGGTACAGCTCCCGGAAGCGGGGGAGGAGCTCCGGGTGGACGCGGGCGACGTACGAGGTGACGGCGTCGAAGAGGTTCGGGCCGGCGTAGCCGAGGTCGTTGCCCATGAAGCGGACCCGGTGCCCGGGGTGGAGCCGGTTGTGCTCGCGCATCCAGAGGAAGAGGTCGAGGTACTCCTCGGTGTTCCAGAGGCGGTACGACTCCTGGAACTCGTCCCGCATGATCGCCCGGATGTCGCCCCGGCCGGTGCGGACCCACTCGTCGACGAGGAGGCCCGTGGACCAGTTGGCCTCCAGGGCGAAGGTGGTGAACCCCCGGGACTCCACGAGGTGTTCGAAGACGCGGTGCTTGGTGGTGAAGAACTCCGCCGAGCTGTGGGTGGCCTCGCCGAGGCCGACGACCTTGGCCGGGCCGACCATCCGGTCGAGCGGGCGCAGATCGGTCAGGGGCCGGGCGGAGCGGGCGAGTTCCCGCGCGGGATCGGGGCCGGCCGGGGCCGCGGCGGCGCCCGCGGCGGGCGCCAGGGCGCCCAGGCAGGCGGCGAGGAGGAGCCCGACGAGCGGCAGGCGGTGCGGACGGCGTCGTAAGGAGAGGTTCATCTGCCCCAGCGTGGTCGGCGGGACGCCCGGGGGACATCCCGCCCGCACCCGTACCGTACGGGGGTTCGCCCCCTCTCAGCGGTACAGCAGGTACTCCTCGCGCACCGCCCGGAAGGCCTTCAGGTCCGCCTCCCAGGCGCCGACGACCTCGTCCACGCCCGCGCCCGCGTCGATCAGGGTCCGCACCCGGGTCGAGCCCGTCAGCTTGTCGATCCAGTGGTCCGCCCGCCAGGCGAAGCCGGACCACGAGCGGCGGGCCGTGACCAGGAGGCCGATGCCCGTCCGTACCGGGTCGAAGGCCTCCCGGTCGTGGACGTGCAGCTGCACCCCGCCCACCGTCCTCCCCTGGAACTTGGAGAAGGTCGGGGCGAAGTACGCCTCGCGGAACCGGACCCCGGGCAGACCGAGGGCGTTCGCCGCCTCCGCCCACCGCCGGTCGATCCCCTCGGCGCCGAGGAGCTCGAAGGGCCGGGTGGTGCCCCGCCCCTCGGAGAGGTTCGTGCCCTCGAAGAGGCACGTGCCGGAGTAGACGAGCGCGGTCTCAGGCGTCGGCATGTTCGGGCTGGGCGGCACCCACGGCAGCCCGGTCGCGTCGAAGAACTCCGTCCGCCGCCACCCCGTCATCCGTACGGTCTCCAGGGCGACGGGCGCGGCCAGGAACTCGCCGTCGAAGAGCCGGGCCAGCTCGGCCACCGTCATGCCGTGCGCCTGCGCGATCGGCTCCCGTCCGACGAAGGTGGCGAACGCCCGGTCCAGGACGGGGCCGAGCGCCGCCCGCCCGGTCACCGGGTTCGGCCGGTCCAGGACCACGAACCGCTTCCCGGCGAGGGCGGCGGCCGCCATGCAGTCGTACAGCGTCCAGATGTACGTGTAGAAGCGGGCGCCGACGTCCTGGATGTCGAAGACGACGGTGTCCACCCCGGAGGCGGTGAAGACGTCCGCCAGCGGCTGCCCGCTCTTCAGGTACGTGTCGTAGACGGGCAGGCCGGTCGCCGGATCGTCGTACCGCCCCTCGGAGCCGCCCGCCTGGGCGGTGCCCCGGAAGCCGTGCTCGGGGCCGAAGACGGCGACCAGGTCCACCCGCTCGTCGGCGTGCATCACGTCCACGATGTGGCGGGCGTCCGGGGTGACGCCGGTCGGGTTGGTGACGACGCCGACCCGTTCGCCCGCCAGGAGCGCGTATCCGTCGGCCGCTAGCCGCTCGAAGCCGGTCCGCACGCGGCCGTGACCGGACGCGGCGGGGGCGGGGGCGGCGTTCGTGGCCGTGGAGCCGGCCGCCACCGCCCCGAGGGCGCCTCCGGCGGCCAGCAGACTCCGACGCGACAGGCTCATGCGGGACCTCCTCGCCAGTGGCATGAGCACGCACGCTAGTGCTTCTGATCGTTCCGGGGAACGAGGCGTGCGGAACGGGTCTTCCGCCCTTCCATACCGACTGGTTAGTCTGTCCCCGTCGTCACAGTCGAGAGGTGGGTCCATGACCGCGGACACGAACGAGCTCCAGGGCGCCGGCGTCGTCGTCACCGGAGCGGGCGGCGGCATCGGCGCCGCCCTCGCCCGCCGCTTCGCGGCCGAGGGCGCCCGCGTCGTCGTCAACGACCTCGACCCCGGGCGCACCAAGGCCGTCGCCGAGGAGATCGGCGCCTTCGCCGTCCCGGGCGACGCCTCCGCCGTCGTCGACGAGGCCCGTGAGGCCCTCGGCGGCACCGTGGACGTCTGGTGCGCCAACGCCGGACTCTCCTCGCCCGGCGACGCCTTCGCCGACGAGGACGTCTGGGCCGCGGCCTGGGACGTCAACGTCATGGCCCACGTCCGCGCGGCCCGCGCCCTCCTCCCGGAGTGGCTGGAGCGCGGCAGCGGCCGCTTCGTCTCCACCGTCTCCGCCGCCGGACTGCTCACCATGATCGGCGCGGCGCCGTACAGCGTCTCCAAGCACGGCGCGTACGCCTTCGCCGAATGGCTCTCCCTCACCTACCGCCACCGCGGCCTGAAGGTCCACGCGATCTGCCCGCAGGGCGTCCGTACGGACATGCTCACCGCCGCCGGAACCGCCGGCGAGCTCGTCCTCGCCCCCACCGCCATCGAGCCCGAGGACGTCGCCGACGCCCTCCTCGACGCCATCGCCGCCGACCGCTTCCTCGTCCTGCCCCACCCCGAGGTCGCCGGCTACTACCGCAACCGCGCCACCGACCCCGAGCGGTGGCTCGGCACCATGAACCACGTCCAGCAGGCCTGGGAGACGGGCGCCCGTCGGCCGTAGTGCCGGCGGATGGGAAGATCTACCGGCGGGAACGCGTTCCCGTGACCGAAAACGATCACCAAGGAAGGCGGCGCAGCATGGCCAGGACGACGGACGGGAGCGGTGCACCCGTCCCCCAGAGGCTCCTCGCCGCCGCCACCCGGCTCTTCGCCGAGCGGGGCTACGACCGCACCTCCGTCCAGGAGATCGTCGAGGCCGCGGGGGTCACCAAGGGCGCGCTCTACCACTACTTCGGCTCCAAGGAGGACCTCCTCCAGGAGGTCTACTCCCGCGTCCTGCGCCTCCAGCAGGAGCGGCTCGACGCCTACGCGGACGCCGACGCGCCCGTCGAGGACCGGCTGCGCGACGCCGCCGCGGACGTCGTCGTCACCACCATCGAGAACCTCGACGACGCGTCCATCTTCTTCCGCTCCATGCACCACCTGAGCCCGGAGAAGCACAAGCAGGTGCGGGCCGAGCGGCGCCGCTACCACGAGCGCTTCCGGGCCCTGATCGAGGAAGGCCAGCGGGCGGGCGTCTTCTCCTCCGCCACGCCCGCCGACCTCGTCGTCGACTACCACTTCGGCTCCGTGCACCACCTCTCCACGTGGTACCGCCCGGACGGCCCCCTCACCCCCGAGGAGGTCGCCGCCCACCTCGCCGACCTCCTCCTCCGGGCCCTCCGTCCGTAGGGGGTGTCTTGCCGATCAGGCCGGGCTCGCGGCGTCTGGCACCGCGCCTCGCCGCGTTGTCGTCGGTCGACAACGCTCCGCGTTGCCTCCCTCCTCCGCCTTGCGATCCACGGCACCAGACGCCGCTCCCTGATCCGGCCTGATCGGCAAGACACCCCCTGAGCCGCCCCTTACAGGTACTTCTTCAGCTCCCGGCGCGCCAGCGACCGCTGGTGCACCTCGTCCGGGCCGTCCGCCAGCTTCAGCGTCCGGGCCGCCGCCCACAGTTCGGCCAGCGGGAAGTCCTGCGAGACACCGCCCGCCCCGTGCGCCTGCACGGCCTTGTCGATGATGTCGACGACCGCGCGCGGGGTCGCGATCTTGATGGCCTGGATCTCGGTGTGCGCGCCCTGGTTGCCGACGGTGTCCATGAGCCAGGCCGTCTTGAGGACGAGCAGCCGCAGCTGCTCGATGGTGACCCGGGCGTCGGCGATCCAGTTCTGCACCACGCCCTGCTGGGCGAGCGTCTTGCCGAAGGCGGTACGGGAGACGGCGCGCCGGCACATCAGCTCGACCGCCCGCTCCGCCATGCCGATGAGCCGCATGCAGTGGTGGATGCGGCCGGGGCCGAGCCGGGCCTGCGCGATGGCGAAGCCGCCGCCCTCCTCGCCGACGATGTTCGAGGCCGGGACCCGGACCCCGTCGAAGACCACCTCGGCGTGGCCGCCGTGGGAGTGGTCCTCGTACCCGTACACCTGCATCGCGCGCCGTACCTCGACGCCCGGGGTGTCGCGCGGCACGAGGATCATCGACTGCCGGCGGCGGACGTCCGGGCCGTCGGGGTCGGTCTTGCCCATGACGATGAAGATCCTGCAGTCCGGGTTCATCGCCCCGGAGATGTACCACTTGCGCCCGTCGACGACGTACGAGTCGCCGTCCCGCCGGATCCGGGTCTCGATGTTGGTCGCGTCGGAGGAGGCGACCTCGGGCTCGGTCATCGCGAAGGCCGAGCGGATCTCGCCGGCGAGGAGCGGCTCCAGCCACTGCTTCTTCTGCGCCTCGTCGCCGAACTGGGCGAGCACCTCCATGTTCCCGGTGTCCGGGGCGGCGCAGTTGAGGGCGGTCGGGGCGAGGTGCGGGCTGCGGCCGGTGATCTCGGCGAGCGGCGCGTACTGGAGGTTGGTCAGCCCGGCGCCGTACTCCGCGTCCGGCAGGAAGAGGTTCCAGAGCCCCTGCCGCTTGGCCTCCGCCTTGAGCTCCTCCACCACCGCCGGGGTGTCCCAGGGGGAGGCGAGCCGGGCGCGCTGCTCCTCGGCGACGGCCTCGGCCGGGTATACGTGCTCGTCCATGAAGGCGAGGAGCTTCGCCCGCAGTTCCTCGGTGCGCGCGTCGTACGCGAATTCCATGACGGATCAGCCTTCCTGAAGGGTGGTGAGGCCGTGCTCGATGAAGACGGGGACGAGTTCGCCGATGCGGTCGAAGCCGGCGCCGACCGTCTGCCCGAGGGTCCACCGGTAGTGGATGCCCTCCAGGATCACGGCGAGTTTGAACCAGGCGAAGGCCGTGTACCAGGCGAGCCCGGAGGTGTCGCGGCCCGAGCGGGCCGCGTAGCGCTCGACCAGCTCGGCCGCGCTCGGGTGCCCGGCGGCGGTGGCGGTCGTGGAGATGGGGGAGCCCGGCAGGTCGAGGGGGGTGCTGTACATGACGAGGAGGCCGAGGTCGGTGAGCGGGTCGCCGAGTGTGGACATCTCCCAGTCGAGGACGGCCCGGATCCGGTCGTCCTCGCCGACGAGGACGTTGTCGAGCCGGTAGTCGCCGTGGATCACGGTCGGCGGCGGCGAGGCGGGCAGCGCGCGCCCGAGGGCGGCGTGCAGCTCGTCGATCCCCGGCAGTTCGCGGCCGCGCGAGGCGTCGAGCTGCTTGCCCCAGCGGCGCAGCTGCCGGTCGAGGAAGCCGTCCGGGCGGCCGAAGTCGCCGAGCCCCGCGGCCTCCGGATCGACGGCGTGCAGGTCGACGAGGGTGTCGACCAGGCCGAGGACGGTGGCGCGGGTGCGCTCGGGGCCGAGCGCGGCGAGCTCATGGGCCGAGCGGTACGGCGTCCCGTCGACGAAGTCCATGACGTAGAACGGCGCGCCGAGCACCGACTCGTCCTCGCAGAACAGGACCGTCCCGGGGACGGGCACGTCGGTCGCCCCCAGGGCGCTGACGACGCGGTGCTCGCGCCGCATGTCGTGGGCGGTGGCGAGGACGTGGCCGAGCGGGGGACGGCGGACCACCCAGCGGCCGGTGCCGTCGCTCACGGCGTACGTCAGGTTCGACCGGCCGCCCTCGATCAGCCGGGCCTCCAGGGGGCCGGAGAGCAGCCCGGGCCGCTCGCGGTCGAGGAACCGGCGCAGCTGCTCGGGGTCGAGTCCTGGCGGCGGGGCGGAACTCATGGGTGCGTACCTCCGGATCGGTTGCGTCGGCGCCCATGATGACCGACCAGTCGGTATGCAGTCCAGGGGGGCGGCTGGAAAGCGCGTCCCGCCCTCTGGTGGCTGGACGTATGCATGAATAGGGTTCACATATGGATGCGAAGCTGATCGTCGACGAAGTCCGGCTCACCCCGATCCTCATCTCCGACCCGCCCCTCCTCAACACCCAGGGCGTCCACCAGCCCTACACGCCCCGGCTCGTGGTCGAGGTGATCACCAGGGGAGGGGTGAGCGGACTCGGGGAGACCTACGGCGACGGCGTCTACCTGGACATCGCCCGGCCGCTGGCCGAGGCGCTGCCGGGTCGATCGGTCACGGATGTGAACGGCCTCTTCGCGCTGGCGGAGGAGGCGGGTGGCGTCGCGCCTTCCGGGACGGACGCCGGGGTCGACGCGAGCGGCCTGCGCGGAGTGCGCACCGCCGACAAGCTCCGCCTCTCCGTCGTCTCCGCCTTCGAGACCGCCTGCCTGGACGCCCTCGGCAGGACCCTCGGCCTGCCCGTCCACGCCCTCCTCGGCGGCAAGGTCCGCGACGAGGTCGAGTACGGCGCGTACCTCTTCCACAAATGGGCCGGCACGGACGACTGGGGCGCGGCCCTCGACCCCGCCGGCATCGTCGCCCAGGCCCGCCGCTTCGACCGCGAGTACGGCTTCCGCTCCTTCAAGCTCAAGGGCGGAGTGTTCGAGCCCGAGCGGGAGATCGCCGCGATCCGGGCGCTCGCCGAAGCGTTCCCCGGCCGCCCGCTCCGCCTCGACCCCAATGGCGCCTGGTCCGTGGAGACCTCGCTCGCCGTCGCCCGCGAACTGAAGGACGTCCTGGAGTACCTGGAGGACCCGGCGAGCGGCACCGCCGCCATGGCCGAGATCGCCGCCCGCACGGACGTCCCGCTCGCCACCAACATGTGCGTGACGACCTTCGAGGAGGTCCCGGAGGCCTTCGCCGCCGATGCGGTACGGATCGTCCTCTGCGACCATCACTACTGGGGCGGACTCCACCGCACCCGCGAACTGGCCGCGCTCTGCCGGACGTACGGCGTCGGGCTCTCCATGCACTCCAACACCCACCTGGGCATCAGCCTCGCCGCCATGACCCAGGTCGCTGCCACGCTGCCCGGCCTCCACCACGCCTGCGACACCCACTACCCGTGGCAGACGGAGGACGTCGTCACCCCCCGCCCCGCCTTCCGGGCGGGCCGGCTCACGGTCTCCGACGCGCCGGGCCTCGGCGTCGAACTGGACCGCGAGGCGCTCACGACCCTGCACCGGCGCTGGCTCGACGACGACGGCACGTTCAGGGACCGGGACGACGCGGCGGCGATGCGGAGGGCGGAGCCGGGCTGGACGCCGAGCACGTGGTAGCACCACAACCGGGCCGGCCCCCCGCCGGCGTACGGGCGCTCGCTCCGCCCCGCCCTCCGCCCCTGTGTGCGGGCGCACCCGCCGGGGCGGTGCCCCCGCCCCGTGCGGGCCGCACCCGGCGGGGTGCGGGGCCCCCGCCCCCCGCCCGTGTGGGCAGTCGTCCCGCTGGGGCGGGACGGGTGGGCACACGGGACGGCGCCCTTCAGCGGCGCCTCCGCGTTCCGCGCCTGGACCCGCACCACGCGTGCGGCGCACGTTCCGGTGCGGGTCGGGGCGCGGGAGCCTCTGGCGCCGGCAAGGGCGCCGTTCCGTTGTGCCCATCCGTTCCGTCCCAGCGGAACGATTGCCCACAACGGGGGCGGCGAGGCGCGGAACAGCCGCTCGCAACGGGCGTGGGGTCACGCGTGGCAAGCCACCGGCACCCCTCCGTTCATCGCCGCCATGTCCCCGAAGACCGCCACCGGATCCAGCGGCGACCCCTCCGGCAGCCCCTCCAGCTCCGCGTACGCCCGGTGCAGGTTCGCCACGAGCCGCTCGCTCTCGCGCCACGCGGCGAACTCGCCGAGCTCCGCCCGCCGGGCCGTCTCCAGGGGCGTCGACCCCTTCGCGTACCCCTCGACGGCGAGCTCCCGCACCCAGAGCAGGTACCGCTCCGTGGTGTCGTACGCCGTGGGGTCGGTCACCCGCCCGTGCCCCGGTACCACCGTCGACGCGTCGAGGGAGCGCAGCAGGTCGAGCGCGCGCAGCGAACCGGCGAGCGAACCCATCGGCAGGAACGGCGTCCCGCCGTGGAAGATCAGGTCGCCGGTGAAGACGACGCCCTGCTCCGGGAGATGGACGATCGAGTCGCCGGTGGTGTGCGCGGCGCCGGGGTGGAGCAGCCGCACCTCGATCCCGCCGACGTACAGCGTGAGCCGCTCGCTGTACGTCACGGAGGGCGGCAGGATGTCGACCCGCCCGAAGTCGGTCTGCGGCCACAGCAGATGGAGCTGGTGCCCGGCCGCGAGCTGCTCGGAGCGGCAGTTCTCGTGTCCCACGATCCGCGCCTCGGGGCGGAACACCCCGTTGCCGTAGGTGTGGTCGCCGTGGTGGTGGGTGGAGACGATGGTGCGGGGCAGCGGCAGCCCTTCGGCGAGCACCGCCTCGCGCAGCAGCTTCGCGCGCCGTTCGGTGGCGGCGGTGTCGACGAGCAGAGACTCGTCCGCGTCGCCGATGAACCCGGCGTTGTTCAGGCACCAGCCGCCGTCGGGCTGGACGAAGGCGTGCACGTGCGGAGCGAGCGTGACCACATAGGGATCGGTGGCAGACAAAGGGATTCCCCCGGATGAGAGCCCGACTGGACAGGGGGAAGACTGCCAGTCGGCCCGGCCCGGGGGAAGTCGGAACGGACCACTCCTCGGCCTGCCCTCGACATGCCCCCGGCCTACTCCTCGTCCCATCCCTGCGCCGCCACGAAGGCGTCCCCGTACTCCGCCGACCAACGGCCCAGCGCCTCGATCGGTCCGAGCAGCGAACGCCCCAGCGCGGTCAGCGCGTACTCGACCCGGGGCGGCGTCTCCTCGTACGCCCGCCGTTCCACCAGCGCGTACCCCTCCAGGCGCCGCAGCGTCTCCGTCAGGACCTTCGCGCTGATCCCGCCGATCTCCGCCCGCAGTTCACCGGGGCGGCGCGGCCCGCCCGCGAGCGCGTACAGCACGACCCCGTTCCAGGTGTGGGAGAGCAGGTCGAAACCGAGCCGCGCCCGGCAGTCCGCGAGGAGCCGGTCGGGTTCGATGCCGGGAACCATTCGGTAAGTCGCCTCCCGCCTACGGTCGTTCACGTCAGCACGCACAACGGTACGTGAGGGAGGACGCCCCATGAGGGTGGGAGTACTGGGTACGGGAGCGATGGCACGGGCGCTCGGCGGGGGATGGGCCGGGGCCGGCCACGAGGTGCTCGTCGGCGGCCGGGACGCGGAACGGACCGCCGCGCTCGCCGCGAGCACGGGGGCCAGACCGGGCACCCTCGCCGAGGCCGCCCGTTTCGGCGAGGCGACCCTCCTGGCCCTGCCGTACGACGCGGTCCTGCCGGCCCTCGGGACGGTGGGCCCCGTCGACTCGTTCGGCGGCCGGATCCTGATCGACTGCACCAACGCGGTCGGTCCGGGGCCGGTCCTCACCACCGGCGAGGGCCCCGGCGCCGCCCGCACCCTCGCCGCCGCGACGGGCGCCCGGGTGGTGAAGGCCTTCAACCACGTGACACCGGCGGTGTGGAGCCGTACCCCGCCCGTCTTCGCGGACGGACCGGTCGCCGTCCCCCTGTGCGGGGACGACGAGGAGGCCCTCGCGCTCGTCTCCACCCTCGCCGCCGACCTGGGCTGCGCCCCGTTCGTCGCCGGCCCGCTGGCCCACGCGGACCTCCTGGAGGCGACCACCGCCTTCCTCATCGGCCTCTGGACCTCGGGCCGCGACCCGCGCGCCATGCTCCCGCCGCCGGCGGCGCTCGGCGACTGACGCCCGGCTTGCGGTCCGGGCCGGTCGCACCGAGGGTCGGAGGTATGAAGGCGATCAGTTACAGCCGGTACGGCGGCCCCGAGGTGCTGGAGTACGGAGAGCTGCCCGACCCCAAGGTCGGCCCCGACGAGGTCCTGGTCGAGGTGCGGGCGGCCGCCGTCAACCCCGTCGACTGGAAGGCGCAGGCCGGGTATCTCGACGGCATGCTCGACGCCGTCTTCCCGGTCGTCCCCGGCTGGGACGTCTCCGGCGTCGTGATCCGGCTCGGCGTCTCCGTCCCCGAGTACGCGGTCGGGGACGAGGTCATGGGGTACGTCCGCGAGGACGTCCTCGCGCACGGCACCTTCGCCGAGTACGTCGCCGCCCCCGTCCGCACCCTCGCCCGCAAGCCCCGCACCTTCGGGTTCGAGGAGGCCGCGGCCCTCCCGCTCGTCGGCCTCACCGCGTACCAGGTGCTCCATCGGCCGCAGGCCCTCGCGGTGCGCCCCGGCGACACCGTCCTGGTGCACGCGGCGGCCGGCGGGGTCGGCTCGATGGCCGTGCAGATCGCCCGCCACTTCGGCTGCCGGGTGATCGGCGCGGCCCGGGACGCGGGCCTTGAGCAGGTCGCGGAGCTGGGCGCCGAGCCCGTCCGCTACGACGAGGAGACCTTCGCCGACCAGGTCCGCGCCCTCGCCCCGCAGGGCGTGGACGCCGTCCTGGACACCATCGGCGGCCCGTTCCTGAAGCTCTCCGCCGGGCTCCTCGCCCCCGGGGGCCGCCTGGCCTCGATCGCCGACGGCGAGGTCCTCGCCCTCGGCGGCCGCTACTTCTGGGTCCGTCCCGACGCCGCCGACCTCGCGGTCCTCGCCGACCTGGCCGACGCGGGCGTCCTCACCGTACGGGTGGCGAGGACGTTCCCGTTGGAGCAGGCGGCCGAGGCCCAGCGCGCCAACGCGGCGGGCGGTCTGAACGGCAAGGTCGTGGTGACCGTCCCCTAGGGGGTGTTTGACAATTTCCGTCGGATCAGGGTCGCGGTCTCACCAGATCACCGCCGCCCCGAGGGCGGCGAGCGCGATAGTGCACACCGTCGCGAGCAGCGCGCCCCGAGGGGAGAGCGGGAGCGGCCGGGCCGCGCCCAGGGAACGGATCCTGCGGTGGGCCACCGCCAGGAAGGCGACCCACACCAGGGACGAGAGCGCGAGCCCGGTCAGCTCCCGCGCCGTGATCTCGTCGCTGACCACCAGCTTCATGGCGAGCACCGCGACGACCGTGCACGACAGGGTCGTACGCCGCCACGCGAGCCGGGTCCGCTCCGGCTGGAGCCCGGGATCCCGGGCCTCGCCGGCCGAGCTCACCGTCCGGCCCAGCCGAAGACGACGAGCACCACCATCGCGAGGGCCACGACGGCCACCGCGAGGCTGAGCAGCGCCGGGAACCGGGACACCGGAAGGTCCTCGCCCAGGCGCATGGCCCGTTCGCAGCGCACCCAGTGGTTCACCGCCCGCAGGGCGCACAGCACACCGGCGGCGAGCAGCGCGAGCGCGAGCCCGACGCGCACGCCCCAGCGCAGGTCCGGCAGGAACTGGTCGACGGCGAAACCGCCGCCGACCAGGGCGAGCGCGGTCCGGATCCAGGCCAGGAAGGTCCGCTCGTTGGCGAGGGAGAAGCGGTAGTCGGGGGTGTCGCCCTCGTCCCGGATCCGCTGCGGCGCGAGCCACAGCCGCAGGCTCTGCACGAAATCGCTCACCTGTGCACCCTAACGGCCGGGTGACCGGCCCGCCGGACGCGCGTCCCGCGCCGCGGGGCTCTCCGCCTGCGCCAGCAGCCCGTACGCGGCGAGGCCGTCCGGCACCCACTCCCAGGCGCCCGCCGCCCCGGGCAGCCGTGCGGCCAGCTCCTCGTCGGTGAGGAAGCCGTGCCAGGCGACCTCCTCCACCTGCGGGTCGACCGGCAGTTCGCAGCGGACCTCGTAGACGGCCGACCACCACTTCCCGGCCACGCCCCCGGAGTCGTACAGGAACCGCGCCACCGGCTCGGGGCGGGGCAGCCCGGACACGCCGAGCTCCTCCTCGGCCTCCCGCAGCGCGGCCTCGTCGTAGGACTCGCCGGCGCCGACGACCCCGCCGACGAACATGTCGTACAGGGAGGGGAAGACCAGCTTCGTCGGCGTCCTGCGGTGGACGAAGATCCTGCCCTCGGCGTCCCGGACCCGGATGAAGACGCAGCGGTGGATCAGGCCCCGCGCGTACACCTCACCGCGCGGGGCCTGCCCGATCACCCGGTCCTGCTCGTCGACGACGTCGAGGATCTCTTCGGAGGCGCTCATGCGCCCATGAAATCACCGTGCGAGGAAACGTCACTGCCCCATGACGTACTTGACCGTCGGCCCGGTCGTCCAGCCGCCGTCCACGGCGAGCTCCGCGCCCGTCACGTACGAGGCGGCGTCCGAGAGGAGGAAGACGACCGCGCCCGCGATCTCGTCGGCCTCGCCGACCCGGCCCATGGGCGTGTTCGGGTACTTGCCCTCGCCGCGCTCGATGCCGACGGAGGCCGTCATCGGGGTGTAGGTCATGCCGGGGTGGACGGAGTTGACGCGGATCCCGGCCGTGCCGAGCTCCACCGCGCCGATCTTCGTCAGACCGCGCACGCCCCACTTGGAGGCGCCGTACCCGGCGGTCAGGGCCAGGCCCATCAGCCCCGCGGCCGAGGAGATGTTGACGATCGAGCCGCCGCCGGCCTCCTTCATCGCCGGGATCGCGGCCTTCATGCCGATGAAGACACCGGTGAGGTTGATGTCGAGGACCTTGCGGAAGTGCTCGACGGACTCGGTCTCCAGGAACGCGCCGGTCGAGATGCCGGCGTTGTTCACCAGACCGTGCAGCCCGCCGAACTCCGCCACCGCGAAGGCGACGGCCGCCGCCCACTCCTCCTCGGAGGTCACGTCGTGGTGGAGGAACCGGGCCCGCTCGCCGAGCGCCTCGGCGGTGGCCTTGCCGTCCTCGTCGAGCACGTCGGTGATCACGACGTTCGCGCCGGCGGCCACGGCCTGCCGGGCGGCCTCGGCGCCCAGGCCGCGGGCGCCGCCGGTGATGAGCACGGTCTTGCCGGTGAGGTCGTTCATGAGAGGTCCCTTCGGGGTCTTCGGGTCTTCAGACGCTCCGGGGCTGTGCGGCCCGGAGAAGCGCGGTGGTGGTCTCGACGAGGTCGGCGAGGAAGAGCGGCTCGTCCGTGAGGGGCTCGGTGCCGTCGAGGTACTGCCGGGCCCGGTCCGCCATCGCCGCGCCCACCACGGTCAGCGCCAGGTCGAGGCGCTCCAGGAGCAGCGGCTCGGGCAGTCCGCCGGCGGCCAGCCGGTCCGCCATCCGCTCGATCAGGCGCCAGTAGGCGGTGCCGGCGAGCGTGGGGTGGGGGGTGCGGGTGCGCACGCCGCTCTCGTGGCTGAGCTGCGCGGAGATCCGCAGGCAGCGGCGGCCCCGGTCGGTGCGCAGCTCGGTGGCCTCGGCGGTGACGAGTGCGGCGACCAGCTGTGCCAGGTCGTCGCCGGCGGCGTCCAGGAGGGGGGCGAGCACCTGTTCCGTACGGGTCTGGCGGCCGGCCATGACCGCGTCGAGCAGTCCCGCGCGCGAGCCGAAGTGGTACTGCACGGCGGAGGGATTGGCCTGTCCGGCCCGTGCCACGACGTCCCGCAGCTGTGCGCCGGCGACGCCCTGTGCGGCGAAGAGCTCCTCCGCCGCGCGGATCAGTTTCTCCCGGGTCTCGGGCCCTGACGTCCTTGCCATGTCTTCATATTAATGCTCGACATTAGAAAACGGAAAGGCCGGACGGTTGACTCGATACATCCGTGTATCCAAGATGCGGTCCATGTCCTACGACGCTGATGTGATCGTGATCGGGGCGGGCCTCGCCGGCCTCGTCGCCACCGCCGAGCTGGTCGACGCCGGCCGCTCCGTGATCCTCCTCGACCAGGAACCCGAGCAGTCCATCGGCGGTCAGGCCCACTGGTCCTTCGGCGGTCTGTTCCTCGTCGACTCGCCCGAACAGCGCAGGATGCGCGTCAAGGACAGCCACGCCCTGGCCCTGCAGGACTGGTTCGGCACGGCGGGCTTCGACCGCGCCGAGGACCACTGGCCGAGGAAGTGGGCCGAGGCGTACGTCGACTTCGCCGCCGGCGAGAAGCGGGCCTGGCTCCACGCGCGCGGGGTGCGCTTCTTCCCCGTCGTGGGCTGGGCCGAGCGCGGCGGCTACGACGCGAACGGCCACGGCAACTCCGTACCCCGCTTCCACATCACCTGGGGCACCGGCCCCGGCCTCGTCGCCCCCTTCGAGCGAAAGGTCCGCGAGGGCGCCGCCCGCGGGCTCGTCGACCTCCGCTTCCGCCACCGCGTCACCGGCCTCGGCCGCACGGCCGGAGCCGTCGACACCGTCTCCGGCGAGGTCCTGGCCCCCTCCGCCGCCGCCCGGGGCACCGCCAGCAGTCGTGAGGTCACCGGCGCCTTCGAGCTGCGCGCCCAGGCCGTGGTCGTCACCTCCGGAGGCATCGGCGGCAACCACGACCTCGTCCGCGCGCAGTGGCCCGCCCGCCTCGGCACCCCGCCCGCCAAACTGCTCTCCGGCGTCCCCGCCCACGTCGACGGACTCATGCTCGGCGTCGCCGAGAAGGCCGGCGCCCACCACATCAACCGCGACCGGATGTGGCACTACACCGAGGGCATCGAGAACTGGGACCCCATCTGGGCCCGGCACGGCATCCGCATCCTGCCCGGACCCTCCAGCCTCTGGCTCGACGCCACCGGCAAGCGGCTGCCCGTCCCGCTCTTCCCCGGCTTCGACACCCTCGGCACCCTCGAACACATCATGCGGACCGGCCACGACCACACCTGGTTCGTCCTCGACAAGCGCATCATCGGCAAGGAGTTCGCGCTCTCCGGCTCCGAACAGAACCCCGACCTCACCGGCAAGTCCGTCCGCGACGTCCTCGGCCGTGCCCGCGCCGACGTACCGGCGCCCGTCCGGGCCTTCATGGACCACGGCGTCGACTTCGTCGTCGAGGACGACCTCTCCGCCCTCGTCCGGGGCATGAACGCGCTCACCGACGAGCCGCTCATCGACGAGGCCGCCCTGCGCCGGGAGATCACCGCCCGCGACCGCGAGATCGCCAACCCCTTCACCAAGGACCTCCAGGTCACGGCGATCCGGGGGGCCCGCAAGTACCTGGGCGACCGGCTGATCCGTACGGCGGCGCCGCACCGCCTCCTCGACCCGAAGGCGGGTCCGCTGATCGCCGTACGGCTCAACATCCTCACCCGCAAGTCCCTCGGCGGCCTGGAGACCGACCTCGACTCCCGCGTCCTGACGGAGGGCGGCGAGCCCCTGGACGGCGTGTACGCGGCGGGCGAGGCGGCCGGCTTCGGCGGCGGCGGAGTCCACGGCTACCGCTCCCTCGAAGGCACCTTCCTCGGCGGCTGCATCTTCTCCGGCCGGGCGGCGGGCCGGGCGGCGGCGAAGGCGGTCGGCTGACGCAGGGGTCGGGTCGGGGCGACCGGGCGTACGGCCCCGGGGCGTGCGGGCGTGCGGGCGTGCGGCCGGACGGTCGGCTGTGCGGCCGGGGCGGTCGGGCGCCGCCCGGGAGCGATCGGGTGCCGGCCGAAGGAGACGGCTCGCGGACCCGCCGCGCCCACCCCCGTGTGGTGCGGGTCACGCCCCCGACCCTTCGTGTCGCGCGCCTCCCCGCTGCCCAGGATGAGGCCATGGACATAGGCATCGCACTGCCCCAGTACGGCACCCACGCCCACGCCGACCGGGTCGCCGCCTTCGCGCGGGACGCCGAGGAGGCCGGGTTCGACTCGCTCTGGGTCGGTGACCGCGCCCTCACCCCGGTCGTTCCCCGTGACCTCTATCCGGGACACACCCCCGAGAACCCGTACCCCCGGCAGTACAAGACCTTCCTCGACCCGCTCACCGTCCTCACCGTCGCCGCCACCGCGACCGGCCGCGTCCGGCTCGGCACCAGCACCCTCAACGGCCCCTGGTACCCGCCGGTCCTCCTCGCCCGCTCGCTCACCTCGCTCGACCGGGTGAGCGGCGGACGCCTCGACGTCGGCCTCGGGATCGGCTGGCTGCGGGACGAGTACACCGCCGTCGGCGCCGACTTCCACCGCCGCGGCGCCCTCCTCGACGAACTCCTCGACGTCCTCCACGGCATCTGGACCGAGGAGGAGTTCGGCCACGAGGGGCCGCGGTGGACCATCCCGGCGTCGTACGTCGGCCTGCGCCCCGTCCAGCCGGTCGGCCCGCCCGTCCACCTGGGCGGCTTCAGCCCAGCGGCCCTGCGCCGGGTCGGCCGCCGGGCCGCCGGCTGGGTCGGCGCGGTGCTTCCGCCCGGTGTGGCCGGGCACCTGTGGGACGAGGCCCGGCGCGCCGCCGAGGAGGCGGGCCGCGACCCGGGCGCCCTGCGCCGCGAGATCCGCCACAACCCGGCACCGGGCGCCACGGCGGAGTCCGTCGCCGCCGTCCTCGCGGGCGTCCGCGACACCGGGGCCGAGGGCTGCTTCGTCGACTTCCAGCAGTGCGTGGACGAGCCGGGCGAGGCCCTGGAGCTGGGCGTGAAGGTCCTCTCGCTGCTGCGGGGCTGAACGCACGGGAGCCCCTGACGTCCAGCAGGACGTCAGGGGCTCCGGCGTAGGCCCGGCGGCGCTTACAACACCAGCGACAGCAGCAGGACGAACACGATGCCGACGACCGAGATGATCGTCTCCATCACCGACCAGGTCTTGATCGTCTGGCCGACGTTCATGCCGAAGTACTCCTTCACCAGCCAGAACCCGGCGTCGTTGACGTGGCTGAAGAAGAGCGAACCGGCACCGATGGCGAGGACGAGCAGTGACACCTCACCGGTCGACATGCCCTCGGCGAGCGGGGCCACCAGGCCGGCCGCCGAGATCGTCGCCACGGTGGCCGAGCCGGTCGCGAGCCGGATCGCGACCGCGATCAGCCAGGCGAGCAGCAGGGCCGGGATCGACCAGCTCTTCGAGAAGTCGAGGATCATCTGGCCGACGCCGAGGTCGATCAGGGTCTGCTTGAAGCCGCCGCCGGCGCCGACGATCAGCAGGATGCCGGCGATGGGCGCCAGGGACTTCTCGACGGTCGAGGACAGCCGCTCCTTGGTGAAGCCGGCCGCGCGGCCCAGCGTGAACATCCCGACTATGACGGCCGCCAGCAGGGCGATCAGCGGCGAGCCGATGACGTCGGTGACCTTCTGCACGCCGTTCTCGGGGTCGTCGACCACGATGTCGACGAGCGCCTTGACCAGCATCAGGACGACGGGCAGCAGGATGGTCGCGACGGTTGCGCCGAAGCCGGGCCGCTTCTCCAGGTCCTCGGAGGGCCGGGCCGGGATCATCTTCTCCGGGGCCTGGATGTCCACCCAGCGGGCGGCGTACTTGGAGAAGACCGGGCCGGCGATGATCACGGTGGGGATGGCGACGACCAGGCCGAGCGCGAGGGTCACGCCCAGGTTGGCGCCGACCGCGTCGATCGCGACGAGCGGGCCGGGGTGCGGCGGGATGAGCCCGTGCATCACGGACAGACCGGCCAGGGCGGGGATGCCGATCCGCATCAGCGAGTAGTTGCCGCGCTTGGCGACCATGAGCACCACCGGGATCAGCAGCACGATGCCGACCTCGAAGAAGAGCGGGAGGCCGATCACGGAGGCGATCAGGACCATCGCCCACGGCATGGCCCGCTTGCCGGTCTTCGCCAGGATCGTGTCCACGATCTGGTCGGCGCCGCCGGAGTCGGCGAGCAGCTTCCCGAGGATCGCGCCGAGCGCGATGAGCACGCCCACGCCGGCGACGGTGTTGCCGAGGCCGGTGCTGAACGACTTGATGGTGTCCGCGAGCGGGGCACCCGCGAACGCGCCGAGCGCCAGCGACCCGATGGTCAGCGCGAGGAACGCGTGCATCTTGAACTTGGTGATGAGCAGGACGATGACGGCGATGCCGGCGAGCACGGCGATCCCGAGCTGGGCGTTGCCTGCCGAGGTGATCGGTTCGGCGGCGTCCGCTGCCAGGATCTCGACGCTGAGACTGGTCACGGTGGTGTCCTTCGTACGGGCAGGTGGGGACGGGGGCGGGGGAGGGTCAGCCGGCCAGGCCGCGCAGGGCGGCGACGGCGCGGGCGGTGATCTCCTCCGGGGTGCCGGAGACGTCGACGGCGACGCCGGCCTCGTCGTCCTGCAGGGGCTGCAGGGTGGCGAACTGGGAGTCGAGGAGCGCGGTGGGCATGAAATGGCCCTTGCGTGCGGCCATCCGCTCCTCGATCAGCTCCCGGTCACCGGTCAGATGCAGGAAGACGACCCCGGGCGCGGCGGCACGCAGCCGGTCCCGGTAGCTCCGCTTGAGGGCGGAGCTGCTCACTACCCCGCCGAGCCCGGCCCGGCCGTGCGCCCACTCCCCGATGGCGTCGAGCCAGGGCCCCCGGTCCGTGTCGTCCAGCGGGATGCCGGCCGACATCTTGGCGACGTTGGCCGCCGGGTGGAAGTCGTCGCCCTCGGCGTACGGCAGGCCGAGCGCCTCCGCGACCAGCGGACCGATGGTGGTCTTGCCGGTCCCGGCGACGCCCATGACGACGACGACCGGGGGAGCGGTGAGGGGGGTGGTGCTCATGGGGGGTGCCTCGCTGTCTTCTTCGACATCGATTCGGTGAATCCGTCGCGCTCATGAAACCCATTGGGTACGACGTATTCAAGAGTCTGTGACATAAAAGTCATACTTTTAATTCCCGGGTGTGGTCACCCGGACGCGCGCGCATAGGCTGATCACCATGACGACACCGGCCCAGGGGCTCCACTCACACGTCCTGGCCACCCTGGGCCTCGCGATCACCGCCGGGGAGTTCCCGCCGGGCACCGTGCTGCGCACCGACGAGCTCGCCCAGCGCTTCGACGTCTCCCGGACCGTCGTCCGCGAGGTCGTGCGGGTCCTGGAGTCCATGCACCTCGTCGAGTCCCGCCGGCGCGTCGGCGTGACCGTGCTCCCCACGGCCAGCTGGAACGTGTACGACCCCCAGGTCATCCGCTGGCGGCTGGCCGGCGCCGACCGCCCCCGCCAGCTCCGCTCGCTCACCGTCCTCCGCTCGGCCGTCGAGCCCGTCGCCGCGGGACTGGCCGCGCTGAACGCCACCCCCGAGCAGTGCCGCGAGCTCACCGAGCAGGCCCTCGGCATGGTCGCCACCTCGCGCGGCCGGCGCCTGGAGGAGTACCTCGTCCACGACATCGCCTTCCACCGGGTGGTGCTCAACGCCTCGGGCAACGAGATGTTCGCCCGCCTCGGCGACGTCGTCGCCGAGGTCCTCACCGGCCGCACCCACCACCACGTGATGTTCGAGGACCCCGACCCGGCCGCCGTCACCCTGCACGTCCAGGTCGCCGAGGCCGTACGGGAGCGGGACGCCGCCCGCGCCGAGGAGCTCACCCGGCAGATCGCGGTCGGCGCCCTCCAGGAGCTGGACGTCCTCGCTCCGTAGCCCCTCTGTCGTTACCCGCCCGTAAAGCTCTGAACTAGCTCAAATATGGGCTTTCAGTGACATGCGTCACAGTCAGTCAGGGGCTGTTGCCGTGAGTATGTGCGCTGGCCGTGCCGGGGACACCCCCCGTTCAGGTGCGGCCGGGTACCGCACCGCTCCCCTCACGAAGGCGAACAACTCCATGACTGACCGCGTCACCGCGGCCGAGCCGCTGTCCGCCGCTCCGGCGAACCCGGCCGCCGCCCCCCACGTCGACGCAGGCGACGCCGGCTACCGCAAGGACCTCAAGTCCCGGCACATCAACATGATCGCCATCGGCGGCGCCATCGGCACCGGCCTCTTCCTCGGCGCCGGCGGCCGCATGTCCCAGGCCGGCCCGTCCCTCTTCATCGCGTACGCCGTCTGCGGCGTCTTCGCCTTCTTCGTGGTGCGCGCCCTCGGCGAGCTGGTGCTCTACCGCCCCTCCTCCGGCGCCTTCGTCTCCTACGCCCGTGAGTTCATGGGCGAGAAGGGCGCCTACACGGCCGGCTGGCTGTACTTCCTCAACTGGTCGACCACCGCCGTCGCCGACATCACCGCGGCCGCCACCTACGCCCACTTCTGGGCCGTGTTCAGCGACGTCCCGCAGTGGGTCCTCGCCCTGATCGCCCTCGCGGTCGTCCTCACCGCCAACCTCATCTCCGTGAAGTACTTCGGCGAGATGGAGTTCTGGTTCGCGATCATCAAGGTCGCCGCCCTGGTCGCCTTCATGCTCGTCGGCATCTTCCTCGTCGTCACCTCGCACGACGTCGGCGGCCACACCCCGGGCCTCGCCAACATCACCGACAACGGCGGCATCTTCCCCAACGGCATGATGCCGATGCTGCTGCTCATCCAGGGCGTCGTCTTCGCCTACGCCTCCGTCGAGCTCTGCGGCGTCGCCGCCGGCGAGACCGAGAACCCCGAGAAGATCATGCCGAAGGCGATCAACTCGATCATGTGGCGCGTCGGCCTCTTCTACGTCGGCTCCGTCGTCCTGCTCGCCCTGATCCTCCCGTACACCGCGTACTCCGGTGACCAGAGCCCCTTCGTCACCGTCTTCGACAAGCTGGGCATCCCCGGCGCCGCCGGCGTGATGAACCTCGTCGTCCTCACCGCCGCCCTCTCCAGCCTCAACTCGGGCCTCTACTCCACCGGCCGCATCCTGCGCTCCATGTCGCTCTCGGGCTCCGCGCCCAAGTTCACCGGCGTCATGAACAAGGGCGGCGTCCCCTACGGCGGCATCCTGCTCACCGCGGGCTTCGGCGTCGCCGGCGTCCTCCTCAACTACGTCATGCCCGGCGAGGCCTTCGAGCTCGTCCTCAACTTCGCCTCCATCGGCATCATCGGCACCTGGGCCATGATCATGATCTGCTCGCTGCTCTTCGTGCGCAGCGCCAAGCAGGGCAAGCTCACCCGCCCCGGCTACCAGCTGCCCTGGGCTCCGTACACCCAGATCGTGACCCTGGGCTTCCTCGCGGCCGTCCTCGTCCTGATGTGGATGGACGGCGGCATCAGCCGCACCACCGTGAACTGCCTGCCGCTCATCGCGGCGGCGCTCACCGGCGGCTGGTTCCTGGTCCGCCGCCGGGTCCGCACGACCTCCGCCGCGCAGCAGGGCTGAGACTCCCCCCACGGGAGACGGCGGGACCCCCACAGGCACGGCCTGCGGGGGTCTCGCCTTTTGTCAGGAGATAGTGGTACGCAAGAGCCTTACAAGATCCGGTAAAGGAAAGGGAAGTTCACGATGCCGCAGCACGTCCAGGGGGTCATCGCCCCCGGCAGGAACGAACCGGTACGCGTCGAGACCATCGTGATCCCCGACCCCGGCCCCGGCGAGGCCGTCGTCAAGATCCAGGCCTGCGGCGTCTGCCACACCGACCTCCACTACAAACAGGGCGCGATCAACGACGAGTTCCCCTTCCTGCTCGGCCACGAGGCCGCCGGAATCGTCGAGTCCGTCGGCGAGGGCGTCACCGACGTCGCCCCCGGCGACTTCGTGATCCTCAACTGGCGCGCCGTCTGCGGCACCTGCCGCGCCTGTACGCGGGGCCGCCCCTGGTACTGCTTCGCCACCCACAACGCGAAGCAGAGGATGACCCTGCTCGACGGCACGGAGCTCTCCCCGGCGCTCGGCATCGGCGCCTTCGCCGAGAAGACCCTCGTCGCCGCCGGCCAGTGCACCAAGGTCGACCCGTCCGTCGCCCCCGAGGTCGCGGGCCTCCTCGGCTGCGGCGTGATGGCCGGCATCGGCGCCGCGATCAACACCGGGAACGTCGGCCGCGGCGACACCGTCGCCGTCATCGGCTGCGGCGGCGTCGGCGACGCGGCCGTCGTCGGCTCCCGCCTCGCCGGAGCCGCGAAGGTCATCGCCGTCGACATCGACGACCGGAAGCTGGACAAGGCCCGCGAGATGGGCGCCACCCACACGGTCAACTCCCGCACCGCCGACGCCGTCGAGGCGATCCGCGAGCTCACCGGCGGCTTCGGCGCAGACGTCGTCATCGAGGCCGTCGGCCGCCCCGAGACGTACGAGCAGGCCTTCTACGCCCGCGACCTCGCTGGCACCGTCGTCCTCGTCGGCGTCCCCAGCCCCGAGATGAAGCTCGAACTCCCGCTCCTCGACGTCTTCGGCCGCGGCGGCTCGCTCAAGTCCTCCTGGTACGGCGACTGCCTGCCGTCCCGCGACTTCCCGATGCTCGTCGACCTGCACCAGCAGGGCCGCATCGACCTCGCCGCCTTCGTCACCGAGACGATCGGCCTCGGCGACGTCGAGAAGGCCTTCGCCCGCATGCACGAGGGCGACGTCCTGCGCTCGGTGGTGGTCCTCTGATGGCCGCCCGCATCGACCACCTCGTCACCTCCGGCACCTTCAGCCTCGACGGCGGCACCTGGGACGTCGACAACAACGTCTGGATCGTCGGCGACGACTCCGAGGCCATCGTCATCGACGCCGCCCACGACGCCGGGGCGATCCTCGCCGCGCTCGACGGCCGCGCCCTGCGCGCCATCGTCTGCACCCACGCCCACGACGACCACATCGACGCCGCCCCGGCCCTCGCGGCCGCCACCGGCGCCCGGATCCTGCTCCACCCGGCCGACCAGCCGCTGTGGAAGCTCACCCACCCCGGCCACAGCCCGGACGGCGAGCTCGCCGACGGCCAGGTCCTCACCATCGCCGGCACGGACCTCACCGTCCTCCACACCCCCGGCCACGCCCCGGGAGCGGTCTGCCTGTACGCCCCCGAGCTCGGCACGGTCTTCTCCGGCGACACGCTCTTCCAGGGCGGCCCCGGCGCGACCGGCCGGTCCTACTCGGACTTCCCGACGATCGTCGGCTCGATCCGCGAGAAGCTCCTCACCCTGCCGCCGGAGACGGTGGTCCGCACCGGCCACGGCGACACCACCACGATCGGCGCCGAGGCCCCGCACCTGGAGGAATGGCTCAAGCGGGGCCACTGAGGGCCAGCCGGCTCTCGAACCGCACCTCGTCGCCCGTGAACGGGTCGGTGAACTCCAGCGTCCGCGCGAGCAGTCGCAGCGGACGCGCGAAGTCCTCCGGCCCGTCCTCGCGGACCACCGGATAGACCGGGTCGTCGAGGATCGGCAGGCCCAGGCCGTTCATGTGCACCCGCAGCTGATGGGTCCGCCCGGTCACGGGCGCCAGTCGGTAGCGCCCGAGCCCTCCCGCGTGCCCCAGGAGCTCGATCCGGCTCTCGGCGTTCGGCTCGCCCGGCACCTCCCGGGCGGCCATCACCCCGCGCTCCTTCTCGATCCGGCTGCGCACGGTCACCGGCAGTTCCACCGCCGGGTCGTACGGCGCCACCGCCTCGTACTCCTTGCGCACGGCCCGGTCGCGGAAGAGAGTCTGGTACGCCCCCCGGTCCTCCGGCCGCACGACGAACAGCACGAGCCCCGCCGTCAGCCGGTCGAGCCGGTGCGCGGGCTGGAGGCGCGCAAGCCCCAGGTCACGCCGGAGCCGAGCGAGCGCGGTCTCGGTCACATGCCTTCCGCGGGGCATCGTGGCGAGAAAATGCGGCTTGTCCACGACCACGATCCGCTCGTCGCGGTGCACGACCCCGATCGGGAAGGGCACGGGCGTCTCTGCGGGAAAGTCCCGGTGGAACCAGAGGTACCGCCCCGCGGCGTACGACTCGTCCCCGCCGACCGGCCCGTCGACCCCGACGAACCGCCCCTCCCGCAGCATCCCCTCGACCCGCCCGGCCCCGACGGCGGCCCCGTACCGCTCGACGAGGTACTCCCGGACGCTCGCCCAGCACCCCTCGGGGTCCTCCGGCAGGCGCACCCGCACGGGATCGATGCCGTGCAGCTGGGGGAGGGGTGAAAAGAGGGCCTTTGATCTGCGTCGCACGGAGTCACGGTAACCGGCCGGCTGTCCGGCTTGCTCAGGCAGGCGGGTCCACAGCGGTCCGCAGATGCTCGTCGGCCAAGGACGCCACGGCCGCGGGGTCCGACGGGGCCGGTACCTCCAAGGGCTCGGCCCAGCCGCTGATGCTCAGGACCTGCGCGAGGAGCCGACGCGCACGAGGCGGAGGCGCGGTCCTCGCGAGCGTGGTGAGCGCCCGCGCCCGCCGGCGGGGGTTCGGGCTCAGGAGAGCGACGCCTTCGGCGGACTCCTGCTTCCCGAGGAGCACGAGCACGTCGATGCGGGTCCTCGACGCACCGGACCAGCTCGGCGACCGGCGCGTGGGCCCTGTCACCGTCACTGGTGTCCGCTGCCGAGGTGCTGAGCTCGGTCAGGGCCCGAACGCGCTGCGACGCACTCCCGATGCTCCGCGTGAAGGTCTCGACGTGCTCCGCGCAGCCGCGGACGCCCGAGACGGCTCTTCCCCCGATGGCATGGGCGCTGCCCGTCCGTTCGGCCCCGATCTCGGGGTGCTGACCCCATCGCGGTCGTTTGCCCCCCAACGAAACAGCCCCTCGTCCCCACGGTCGGAATGTACTGTCCTGCTGCGGGACGGAGCCGTCAGCCGAGTCGAACCCCACTGACGGCCTCTCCTCCGGAGGCATCCGCCGGGCCGGTGCGCTCGGCCACGACGGCGGAGAGGGCGGTACTGAGCCCACTCGCCTCGCCCCAGCGCAGACTCGTCAGGACCGTGACCGACCCTGCGACTGCGACACCGGTGACGAGGAGTACGACAGGACGCACGCTCATCGCGTCGGTATGGTTCCCCCGCCTTCCGGCAGGGATGAAACGGGAAAAGCAGAAAGACCCCAGCTGAGCTGGGGTCTTTCTCATGGTGTCCGAGGGGGGACTTGAACCCCCACGCCCGATAAAGGGCACTAGCACCTCAAGCTAGCGCGTCTGCCATTCCGCCACCCGGACAAGGTGTCTGTCTTCCCGGCCGCTGGGCCCTTCCGACGAGGAAAACCATAGCAAACATTCGGAGTGGTCGATCACCACCCCCGGTCGGCCCCCGTCATGTGACAGCCGCATGTCGGAGGGTCGGCGCCCTTGGGTGCCGAGGGGGCCACGCGGGAGGATGGGGACGACCACCAAGCAATCACGTGGGGCACGTAGTGGGAGGAAGCAGCGTGAGCGAGTCGAACACGGCCCGGAGCGTCAGCGGCGAGGACGAGGTGGTGGACCTCTGTCGCGACCTCATCCGCATCGACACCAGCAACTACGGCGACCACTCCGGCCCGGGAGAGCGGGCGGCGGCCGAGTACGTCGCCGAGAAGCTCGCGGAGGTCGGACTCGAGCCGAAGATCATCGAGTCGCACAAGGGGCGCGCCTCCACCGTCGCCCGGATCGAGGGCGAGGACCCGTCGCGTCCTGCCCTGCTCATCCACGGGCACACCGACGTCGTCCCGGCCAACGCCGAGGACTGGACCCACCACCCCTTCTCCGGCGAGATCGCCGACGGCTGCGTCTGGGGCCGCGGGGCCGTCGACATGAAGGACATGGACGCGATGACCCTCGCGGTCGTCCGCGACCGGCTGCGCAGCGGCCGCAAGCCCCCGCGCGACATCGTCCTCGCCTTCCTCGCCGACGAGGAGGCCGGCGGCACCTACGGCGCCCGCCACCTGGTCGACAAGCACCGCGACCTGTTCGAGGGCGTCACCGAGGCGATCGGCGAGGTCGGCGGCTTCTCCTTCACCGTCAACGAGAACCTGCGGCTCTACCTGGTCGAGACGGCCCAGAAGGGCATGCACTGGATGCGGCTGACCGTCGAGGGCACGGCCGGCCACGGCTCCATGACCAACGACGACAACGCCATCACGGAGCTCTGCGAGGCCGTGGGCCGCCTCGGCCGCCACCAGTGGCCGGTGAGGGTCACCAAGACCGTGCGGAGCTTCCTCGACGAGCTGTCGGACGCCCTCGGTACCCCGCTCGACCCCGAGGACATGGACGGCACCCTCGCCAAACTCGGCGGCATCGCCAAGATGGTAGGCGCCACCCTCCGCAACTCGGCCGCCCCGACGATGCTCGGCGCCGGTTACAAGGTGAACGTGATCCCCGGCCAGGCCACCGCGCACGTCGACGGCCGCTTCCTGCCCGGCTACGAGCAGGAGTTCCTGGCCGATCTCGACCGGATCCTCGGCCCCCGCGTGAAGCGCGAGGACGTGCACGGCGACAAGGCCCTGGAGACCAGCTTCGACGGCGCCCTGGTGGACGCCATGCAGTTGGCGCTGCGTGCCGAGGACCCGATCGCCCGCGCCGTGCCGTACATGCTGTCCGGCGGCACCGACGCCAAGTCCTTCGACGACCTCGGCATCCGCTGCTTCGGCTTCGCCCCGCTCCAGCTGCCGCCGGAGCTCGACTTCGCGGGCATGTTCCACGGCGTGGACGAGCGGGTCCCGGTGGACGGCCTCAAGTTCGGCGTCCGCGTGCTGGACCGTTTCCTCGACGCCTGCTGAATTCGCCCACGCGTTTGCGTGTGACCGGAAAGAGTGAATGAACTCAAGGGTTCGTAGCCCTCATCATTCCCCCTCGTTACAGGTGTGCGGTCCGCGGCTGGGGCCGCATTGCCAACTAGGAGGAATAATGATCAAGAAGGTCGTCGCTGCTGCGGCTGCCACCGGCGGTCTCGTTCTCGCGGGTGCGGGCATGGCCGTTGCGGACTCGGGTGCCGAGGCTGCCGCCATCGGTTCCCCCGGCGTGCTCTCGGGCAACGTCGTCCAGGTGCCGATCCACGTCCCCGTGAACGTGTGCGGCAACACGGTCTCCGTGATCGGCCTGCTGAACCCCACCTTCGGCAACACCTGCGTCAACGCCTGACGTTGTGCCTCGCCCCGTGAGGGTGTGAGCCGGTCCGGCCCCGGAGTGCGTGCCATGCACTCCGGGGCCGGTGGCCATTTCCGCCCCGGGCCGTCCGCCCGGTGGCACTCTTTCGAAGCCGAGCAGGCAGGGAACAAGCTATGCGACAGGTCACGCGCAAGGGCCTTATCACCGTCGCGGCCGCCGGAGGCGTTTTCGCCGCCGTCGGCGGCGGATATGCGCACGCCGATTCCGGCGCGAACGGTACGGCCATGAACTCCCCGGGCGTCGCGTCCGGAAATTCCGTCCAGGTCCCGGTGCACGTACCGGTGAACGCCTGCGGGAACACGGTCAACGTCATCGGGCTGCTCAATCCGGCCTTTGGCAACACGTGCGCCAACACCTCCCCGTCCGGTGGCGGATCCTCCGCCGGGGGGCACACCGGAAACTCTCCCGGTGTGGGCTCCGGCAACAACGTGGAGGTGCCGGTCGACGTCCCGGTGAACGTCTGCGGCAACGACGTCACGGGTGTCGGTCTGGGCAACGCCGCCACGGGCAACGACTGCGCGAACGGCGGGGACACGGGCTACGGGGAGGAGGAGCCGGGCAACCCTGGCAATCCGGGTAATCCTGGGAACCCCGGGAATCCGGGCAACCCCGGGAATCCGGGCAACCCCGGCAACCCCGGGAATCCGGGCCACCCCGGGACTCCGGGTCACCCCGGCACCCCCGGCCACCCGGGTACCCCCGGCACCTCCGGCGGCGAGGGCGGGCCGAACACTCCCGGTACTCAGGTCGTCACTCCGCCGCGTGCCGTCGAGGAGCTCGCCGAGACCGGCTCCGGCCCGCTCGGCGTGATCCTTCCCGCCGGCGCCGGGATGCTGCTCGCCGGCTCGCTGATCTACCGCCGCGCCCGCCGCGCCGCCTGAGCCGCCGCGCTCACGCGCCACGCACAGGGGCCCCGCACACCGCGGGGCCCCTTCTCGTTGTCTTCTCGTCGTCCGGTGCTCGCTACCAGGTCGCCCGGACCTGGCGGATGATCCGCCGCTTCAGCCGCACTCTGCGACTCCCGTCCCGGTGCAGGCTCAGACGGTCCAACTCCCAGTGTCCGTACTCGGCATGGTCGGTCAGGAGCCGCGTCGCCTCCTTGCGGGAGACACCGCGCGGCACGTACACGTCGACAAATTCGTATTCCGGCATCGCATCTATTGTGCGGGCACGGGCCCGGTACGGATAGCGTCTGTCCCATGTCTGATGCTGCGCAGCCCACCGCTGCCGAGGTACGTGCCGCCGCCGAGGCGGTCAAGACCGCACTGGACCGTCACCTCGCGGCGGTCGAACGCCGCACGGGAGACGACGACACGGCCGTCTACGAGGCCTTCAACGCCCTCGCCGCGGCCGCCGAGACGTACGACGAACTCCTCTACGACCGCTACGACGAGGTCACCCCCTTCGAGATCCCCGGCGCCGACGGCAACCTGCCGCCGTACGCCGGACCTGACGAACCTCATGCCCTCAGCCTCCTGATCCGCCGCGACTACGCCGTCGCCGAACCCCAGCGGCTGCTCGCCCAGGCCCGCCGCGTCGCCGAGCTCGACGACGACGCGGACACCGGCGCGGCCGCCAAGGCCGGCGTCTCGCCGCTCGCCGCGCTCGGCGTGCTCTTCGGCGAGTACGAACCGGACGAGATCGCCTCCCGGCACAAGGAGTTCGGTCTGGAGGAGGGGGACTCCACGCTCTGGGTCACCGCCGCCGAGGAGCTCCCGGAACCGGGGGAGTGGCTGGCCGCTCCCTTCGACCACGCCGATCCCGAGCGGATCGTCTGCCGCTTCGACGTCAGCTCCGTCTTCGACGAGGAGGACGAGGACGAGCCCGTGGACGCGGGAGCCTCCGGCGCGGACGCCTGACGGGACGCGCGAGGGCCGGGACACCACGCACGGTGTCCCGGCCCTCCGTCGTCCCGGGGCTACTCCCCGTCGACGGCCAGCAGCGCCTCCAGGAGCGGCCGCAGCCGCGTCGTACGCTCCGGGGCCACCCCCTCGGCCACCGCGCGGGGCAGGGCCTGGTCCACGCCGTGCACGACCGACAGATGGCGCTCCGCCCGGCCGAAGGCCGTGTACACCCACGGCCGGCTCAGGCCGCCCGCGGCGTCCCCCGGCAGCACCACGACCACCGCGGGCCAGCGCGTCCCGGCCGCCTGGTGCGCGGTGAGCGCCCAGCCGTGCCGCAGGGCCGACTCCACGCGATCCTTCGGTACGAGGAGCTCGTCGCGTCCGCAGCGCAGCCGCAGCCCCTCGGCGTCGGCCGAGAGGACCGTGCCCGTCACCGTGCGCCCCGGCGCGGGCGCGTACGCCACCCGGTCCCCGGGGTCGTAGCCGCCGAACCGGCCGGGCCCGGGGTTGAGCCGCTGCTTCAGGGCGGCGTTCAGCGCGCGCGTGCCGGCGGAGCCGCCGTGGCCGACCGTGACGACCTGCGTCTGCTCGGACGGCACTCCGAGCGCCCGGGGCACCGAGTCCGCCACCAGCTGGACCGTACGGTGCACGGCCTCGCCCGCGTCCCGCACCGGGACGATCACGACCTCCTTGCCGGGGGCCTCGACCTGGTTCAGCTCGCCGGCGCCGATGCCCGACACCAGCTCGCCGAGCGGCCCCGGGTCGGGGACGCGGGAGGCGATCCGCGGGCACACCCGGGACGCGAGGACGTCCGCGAAGACCCGGCCCGCGCCCGGTGCGCCGAGCACCTCCGGATCGCCGCTCAGCACCAGACGACAGCCGTCCGGCAGCGACTCCACGAGCATCGCGCCCGTCTCCACGTCCAGCTGCGGGGCGTCGAGGACCACGAGGAGGTCCAGGGCGAAGGCGCCGTCCTCGTCCCGGCCGGGACCGGCCGCGCCGGACAGCAGCGCGGCGACCGTCACCGCCTCGGCCCCCGCGGCGCCGAGCGCGCGGCGCCCGCCGTCCGCGTGGACCGCCACCAGGGTGCGCAGCCCCCGCTCACGGGCCGCCGCGGCGAGCGCCACCGGCTCGGCGCGGGCGGCCTCCCCGCCCGTGTGCAGGACGAGGCCGTTCGCCCCGGCGGCGCGCTCCAGCTCGCCGCCCTCCCAGACGTCGGCCTTCGCCGTCCTGACCAGCCGGGCGAGGCCGTCCGCGAGGCTCTCCTCCGCCATCGCGTACCGGTCGAGTCCGAGCAGCGCGGGCGCGGCGGGCTCCCGCTCCGCCGCGGGCACGGGCGCCTCCTCGACGTCCTCGTCGCCCTCGGGCTCCTCCGCCGTCTCCTCCTCCTGGAAGAGGAGGACCGCGCCCTCGGAGACCGCCGCCTCGACCGCCTGCTCCGGATCGGGCACCGCGTGCCCGGCGAGCCCGGCGCACACGGCCTGGACCTCCAGGGCCGTGTGCCCCTGGACGGCGGCCCGCTCCAGGAGCCACACGGTCAGGGCGACCGCGCGGCGAGGGTCGCCGGGGCCGCACGCGGGGCCGAGCAGCGCCCGCGCGAAACCGTCGGCCTGCTCCGGCCGGACCCCCGGCACCGCGAGCAGCTGCCACGGGTCCTCGCGCAGCGCCGGGGCCGCGCCCTCGCCGAGCACGGCGGCGACCCGGCCGGCCAGCGCCTCCGGGGCGCCGCCCGCGGCGAGGACCTCACGGACGGCGGCCGTGGTGCCGGGCGCCGGAGCCGTCGGCCGCTCCGGCGCGGGGGGCCGCACGGTCGTCGCCGGAGTCGTCTCGACGGCGGGGCGGCGGGGTGCGGGCTCGGGTGCCTCGTAGAACGCGCTGCCCGAGGAGGTGCCGCCCTCGACGGCCCGGACGGCGGCGAGGAGGTCGGCCGCGGTGCCGCTCAGCTTGGCGCCGCTCGTCACGGGACCGCTCTTCTCGGCCTTCCGGGCCTCGATCCTGGCCCGCAGCTCCCGCTGCGCGGCGAGCTCGGCCTGCGCCTCGCTCAACTCGGACCCGTCGGCGCCCTCGACGGCCCCCGCCCCCTCGCCCACGGCAGACCGGTCGCCGGTCTCTTCGGCGGATCCCGGCTCCTCGGCCGTGGCCGTCCGGCTGTCGGGCTCTTCGGCGGGTTCCGGTTCCCCGGCGGGTTCCGGTTCCTCGACCGTGGCCGTCCGGTCGTCGGGCTCTTCGGCGGATTCGGGCCCCTCGGCCGTCCTCGGCTCCTCGGCCGCGGCCGGCCGCTCGGGGGAGTCGGGCTCCCCGCCCGTACCGGGCTCTTCGGTCGTCCCCGGCCCCTCGGCAGGCTCCTCGGTGGAGTCCGGTCCCTCGGCCGCGTCGGGGGCCGGGGGCTCGGCGGCTTCCTCCCGCAGGTCCTCGGTGGGCTCCGCGGCCTCGGGCGCGGTCTCCCCGGAAGGCTCGGTCACAAGGTGCTCCAGTCGTGATCCGGATAGCGGTGCACGGGCGCCGACACATCGTCCAGCGCCCGACAGATCTCGTCAGGAAGACTAAGGGCCTCCACTGACAACGTGGCCGTGAGCTGCCGCGCCGTGCGCGCCCCGACGATCGGCGCGGTCACCCCGGGCCGGTCGCGGACCCATGCGAGCGCCACGTGGAGCGGGGTCGTCGCGAGCCCGTCGGCCGCCGTCGCCACCGCGTCCACGATCCGGCTCGCCGCCTCGTCCAGGTACGGCTCCACGAAGGGCGCCATCGTCTCCGAGGCGCCCCGCGAGTCCGTCGGCGTGCCGCTGCGGTACTTCCCCGTCAGGACCCCCCGCCCCAGCGGGGACGAGGGCAGCAGGCCTATGCCGAGGTCCATCGCGGCCGGCAGCACCTCCCGCTCGACGCCCCGCTGGAGCAGCGAGTACTCCAGCTGCGCCCCGGCGAGCCGCGTGCGGTCGCCGCCGAGCTGCCAGGTGCCCGCCTTGGCGAGCTGCCAGCCGCAGAAGTTCGACACGCCCGCGTACCGCGCCCGCCCGCTGCGCACCGCGATGTCGAGGGCCTGGAGCGACTCCTCCAGGGGCGTGTGAGGGTCGAAGGCGTGCAGCTGCCACAGGTCCACGTGGTCCGTGCCCAGACGGGCCAGGGAGGCGTCGAGCGCGGCGAGCAGGTGCCCGCGCGAGCCGTCCGTGCGCCGGTCGGGGTCCGGGACGCTGCCCGCCTTGGTGGACAGGACGAGGTCCTGCCGGGGCACCAGGCGCTCCATCAGACGCCCGAGCAGGTACTCCGCCTCGCCCCCGCCGTACACGTCGGCGGTGTCCACGAGGGTGCCGCCCGCGTCCCAGAACGCCTTCAACTGCTCGGCGGCGTCGTGCTCGTCGGTGTCCCGGCCCCAGGTGAGGGTGCCGAGTCCGATGCGCGACACACGCAGGCCGGTACGTCCGAGATGCCTCTGCTCCATGGGCGCGAGAGTACTGGCCAGGGCACCACGCGGAGAGAGCCTGTGGACAACCGTGTCCTGACGGATGGCTCGCACGCGCGCTAGAGTCCGGCCAAAGAGACGTTACCGATGGGTAAGGGGTGCGTGGAATGCGGCTCGGCATCAACCTCGGCTACTGGGGCGCCGGCATGGACGGCGACAACCTCGCCGTCGCCCAGGAGGCGGACCGCCTCGGCTACGACGTCTGCTGGGCCGCCGAGGCCTACGGCTCCGACGCCCCCACCGTCCTCGCCTGGGTCGCGGCGAAGACCGAGCGGATCGACGTCGGCTCCGCGATCATGCAGATCCCGGCCCGCCAGCCCGCCATGACGGCGATGACGGCGGCCACCCTCGACTCGCTCACCGGCGGCCGCTTCCGCCTCGGCCTCGGCGTCTCCGGACCGCAGGTCTCCGAGGGCTGGTACGGCGTGAAGTTCGACAAGCCGCTCGCCCGGACCCGCGAGTACGTCGAGATCGTCCGCAAGGCCATGACCCGGGAGCGGCTCAGCTACGACGGCGAGCACTGGACCCTGCCGCTCCCCGGCGGCCCGGGCAAGCCGATCAAGCTCACCGTCCACCCCCAGCGCGAGCACATCCCGCTCTACATCGCCGCGATCGGGCCGAAGAACCTGGAGCAGACCGGCGAGATCGCCGACGGCGCCCTGCTGATCTTCCCCTCGGCCGAGCACCTGGAGGAGACCGCGCTCCGGCACCTGCGGGCGGGCCGCGAGAAGGCCGGCCTGACGATGGACGGCTTCGACGTCTGTCCCACCCTGCCGCTCGCCCTCGGCGACGACGTGACCGCGCTCGCCGACGTGTTCCGCCCGTACACCGCGCTGTACGTGGGCGGCATGGGCAGCCGCAAGCAGAACTTCTACAACCAGCTCGCCCAGCGCATGGGGTACGAGAAGGAGGCCGCCGAGATCCAGGACAAGTACCTGGCCGGCGACAAGACCGGGGCCGCGGCCGCCGTGCCGCACTCCCTGATCGACCAGACCACGCTGCTCGGCTCCGTCGAGCGGATCGCCGAGCGGATGACGGCCTACGCGGAGGCCGGGGTCACCACCCTCACCCTCGCTCCGGCCGGCTTCACCCTGGACGAGCGGGTGACGGCCCTGCGGGCGGGCGTCGAGGCGATGGAGCGCGCCGGACTGGCGTAACCGCGGGGCTGGCGCCGGACCCGACGGACGGAGTCCGGCGCCAGGCGGTCGAAGCCCGGTCGAAGCCCGTGAGGCCCCCGGGGGCCGATCGGTGCGAGAGCGCCGTCAAGGAGGAGTTCTGCGGCCGTGGTGGGGGCTCGGGGGTCTTCCCCGCCACGGCCGTCATGCTGCACAACGCTCCACAGAGCCCCCGGTTACGGCCTCGGACCTCACTCTTTCGGCCGAGTCGTCGTACTCTCCTGTTGCCCGCCGCCCGGGACCCGACTTGACTCGTTCTTCCCGGACGTACCGGAGTGCGGACGTCCGCACGGAGGTGGCGGCGATGCTCACGGCCAAGGGCCTGTTCCAGGAAATCATCGACAACGACGAGTCCTTCCGGCTCTTCTGTTCCATCGCCGCGAGCGGCGAGTCCCAGGGCGGCTGGGAGAACGCCCGGATCGCGACCCTCGTCGCGCCCGGCATGCGCACCCTCGCGCCCAAGATCACCCGGCACGGCGCCGACGAGGACAAGCACGGCCGGATCTTCAACGCGCTGATGAAGAAGCGCGGTCTCGAACCCGTCCCCGTGCCTCCCGACACCGACTACACGATGCTGCTCGAACGGCGCGGCATCGGCCTCGCGCACGACAAGCTCCGCGCCGACCGGCCGCTGACCGAGGAGGACGTCATCGTCTACCTCGCCCACAGCCGGGTCACCGAGCAGCGCGCCGCCGACCAGATGGCCATGCTCGTCGCGTACTTCGGGGACCACCCCGAACTGGGCAAGGCCATCCAGATGATCGACAACGACGAGGCGAACCACCTCGCCTACTGCCACGAGGAACTGCTCCGGCTCGCCCGCCAGGGCCACGGCCGGCTCATCCAGCGGACCCTGCGCGCGTCCGCGCTCGCCGAGATCCAGGTCTACCGCGACGTCAGCCTCGCCGTGATGCGCCACATGGGCCGCATCCTGAACTGGTCGAAGCCCAGGGCGGCGGTCCTCGCCGCCGGGATCCACGCCGTGTACGCGTACGAACGCGCCGCCGGCTGGCACAAGATGGTCGACCTGCGGATGCCCGAGCGGCTGAACGCCCTCGGCGGCCCCGCGACGCCCGCCCCCGCCTTCTGAGCACGCCCGGCGGGGACGGGCCTCACATCCAGCCGCGCCGCTTGAACACCCGGTACAGCGCGACGACGATGCCCGTCATCACCACGATCACCACCGGGTACGACCAGGTCCACCTCAGCTCCGGCATGTGCTCGAAGTTCATCCCGTAGATCCCCGCGACCATCGTGGGGACCGCGGCCATGGCCGCCCACGCCGAGATCTTCCGCATGTCGTCGTTCTGCCGGACCCCCATCTGCGCGAGGTGGGCCGACAGCACGTCGGACAGGAGCCGGTCGAGGCCCTCCACCTGCTCGTTGGAGCGCAGCAGATGGTCGTTGACGTCACGGAAGAAGGGCTGTGAGCGTTCGTTCACGAACGGCACCGCGCCGGCCGTCAGCCGGGCCATCGGCCCGGCCAGCGGACCGCTCGCCCGCCGGAACTCCAGGACCT
This sequence comes from Streptomyces sp. TLI_105, assembly GCF_900105415.1. Classification (GTDB taxonomy): domain Bacteria; phylum Actinomycetota; class Actinomycetes; order Streptomycetales; family Streptomycetaceae; genus Streptomyces. The sequence continues at coordinate 6,553,026 of NZ_FNSM01000001.1, forward strand.
GCCGCTTCGCCGTGTAGATCCGCTCCGCCGTGTTGGCCGGATTGCCCCCGCTGGGCGCGAAGACGTCCGCCTCCAGCTCCTCCAGGTCGACCTGGAGCTCGCCCGCCACGTCGAGGTAGTGGTCCACGATCGCGTCGCTCACCGCGTACAGCACCGCCGTCGGTCCGTGCTTCAGGACCTCCGGGTCGGCCTCGAGGCGCCGGCGCACCTCCGCGAGCGGCGCGCCCTCGCCGTGCCGGACGGTCACGACGAACGAGTCGCCCATGAACACCATCAGCTCGCCCGAGGACACCCGGTCGCTCTCCGGCTCGTACACGATCGGCTTGAGCACCACGAAGAGCGAGTCGTCGTAGACCTCCAGCTTGGGCCGCTGATGGGCCTTCAAGGCGTCCTCGACGGCCAGCGGGTGCAGCGCGAACTCCGAGGCGACGTGGTCGAACTCCGCTTCCGAGGGCTCGTGCAGCCCCACCCACAGGAACGCGTCCCCCGTCGCCCGCGCCTCCTCCAGGGCGTCGGAGAGGTCGGCGGGGCCGTCCGTACGGCGCCCGTCCCGGTAGATGGCAGAGTCCACGATCACGCGGCGCATTCTGCCCCGGAACGCCCCCGCCACGCACGCGCGTGCGACACCGGTTCCAGCGGACACCGCCACTCACGCGTGCGTGCGTCGTCCCGGTGGCCCCGCGCGCACCCGCCCCGCGCGCCCGCCCGCCCCGCACCCGCACCGCCTAGGCTGGCCCGCATGGCCACGCTGATCCTCGTCCGGCACGGACGCTCCACCGCCAACACCTCCGGGGTCCTCGCCGGGCGCACGCCCGGGATCGCGCTCGACGAGCGCGGGGCCGCCCAGGCCGCCGCCCTCCCCGGCCGCCTCGCGGACGTCCCGCTCGCCGCGGCCGTCACCAGCCCCCTCCAGCGCTGCCGGGAGACCCTGCGGCCGCTCCTCGACGCCCGCGCCGACCTCCCGCTCCACGTCGAGGACCGGATCAGCGAGTGCGACTACGGCGACTGGTCCGGCCGCAAGCTGGCGGAGCTCAACGACGAGCCGCTGATGGAGGTCGTCCAGGGGCACCCCTCCGCCGCCGCCTTCCCCGGCGGCGAATCCATGCGCGCCATGCAGGACCGCGCCGTCGAGGCCGTACGGGACTGGAACGCCCGGGTCGAGGCCGAGCACGGCGAGGACGCCACGTACCTCATGTGCTCCCACGGGGACATCGTGAAGGCGATCGTCGCCGACGCCCTCGGGCTCCACCTCGACCTCTTCCAGCGCATCCACGTCGACCCCTGCTCGGTCACCGCGATCCGCTACACGCGCCTGCGTCCCTTCCTCCTCCGCCTCGGCGACACGGGGGACTTCGCCGGTTTCACCCCCCGGGAGCACCCCGGCGGCAGCGGGACGGCTGAGGTCGGGGGCGGTGCGGGCGCACCGTGATCCCCTTGCGCAGTAGGGTGGACGCGCCGCTGTAGTACGACTGTCGAGACTCAAGGGAGCCGGGAACGTGTCCCGTCAGGTGTTCCTCTACGACCCGCCGGAGCGTTTCGTGGCCGGTACGGTCGGGCTGCCTGGCCGCCGGACCTTCTTCCTCCAGGCGTCCGCCGGCGGCCGGGTCACCAGCGTCGCCCTGGAGAAGACCCAGGTCGCGGCCCTCGCCGAGCGCATCGACGAACTCCTCGACGAGGTCGTCCGCCGCACCGGTGGCAACGCGCCCGTGCCCGCCGTCGCCCCCGCGGAGATCGCGGACACGGCCCCCCTCGACGTGCCCGTCGAGGAGGAGTTCCGGGTCGGCACCATGGCCCTCGCCTGGGACGGCGAGGAGCAGCGCATGATCGTCGAGGCCCAGGCGCTCGTCGAACTCGACGTGGATTCCGAGGAGGACCTCGCCGAGGCCGAGGAGCGGCTGCTCCAGGACGAGGAGAACGGTCCGCCGATGCTCCGGGTCCGTCTCAGCGGGGCCCAGGCCCGGGCCTTCGCCAAGCGGGCCCTGGACGTCGTCAACGCCGGCCGGCCGCCGTGCCCGCTGTGCAGCCTGCCGCTCGACCCGGAGGGGCACGTCTGCCCGCGCCAGAACGGATACCGTCGCGGAGCATGACCAGCCCCGAGAGCCCGCGCGACACGGAGCTGCTCGCGCGCGGTGAGCTGACCGTGCGCGGCCGGGTCCGAGAGGCGTCCAACGCCGTGCTGTACTGCTCCGTCGCCCACGAGGGCCGGGAAGCCGCCTGCGTCTACAAGCCGGTCGCGGGGGAGCGGCCCCTCTGGGACTTCCCCGACGGCACCCTGGCCCAGCGAGAGGTCGCCGCGTACGAGATCTCCGAGGCCACCGGCTGGGGCCTGGTCCCGCCGACCGTGCTCCGTGACGGTCCGTACGGGGAGGGCATGGTCCAGCTGTGGATCGAGGCCGACCCCGACGCGCGGCTCCTGGCGCTCACCGAGGACGAGGAGGCGGGCGAGGGCTGGAGGGCCGTGGGGCCCGCGCAGATCGACGAGGAGCGCACCGCGCTCCTCGTCCACGCGGACACCCCCGAGCTGCGCCGGCTCGCCGTCCTGGACGCCGTCATCAACAACGGCGACCGCAAGGGCGGGCACCTGCTGCCGGCCCCCGGCGGTCGGCTGTACGGCATCGACCACGGGGTGACCTTCCACGTCGAGGACAAGCTGCGCACCCTGCTGTGGGGCTGGGCGGGCGAGGAGCTGCCCGCCGAGGCGGCCGACGTGCTCGACTCGCTGGGCCGGTCCCTGGCGCCGGGAGCGCCGCTCGCCACCCGACTGGCGGAACTCCTGACCGGCGCCGAGGTCGCGGCCGTACGCGCCCGCGTGGAGGCGCTGCGGGCCACCGGGCGGCACCCGGAGCCCTCGGGGCAATGGCCGGCGATCCCCTGGCCGCCCGTCTGAAGTCCCGTGAAGTCCCGGCCCCACCCCTCCGGCCGATTGTTTTCGGCCACAGTCTCCGAGGGGCCCTGCACCCCTGGGGGGTATGCACGCACGCCTCCGACCCGCAAGAGCGCCTAATCGGTCAAGATCCCGGATCCGGTTCGTATCCGGAACACCTGTCCGGTTACGCTCGGGTCATGCATGCCTGGCCCGCTTCTGAGGTCCCCGCCCTTCCCGGCAAGGGCCGCGACCTCCGGATCCACGACACCGCGACCGGTGGACGAGTGACCCTCGCCCCCGGCCCCGTCGCCCGTATCTACGTCTGCGGCATCACGCCGTACGACGCGACCCACATGGGTCACGCGGCGACCTACAACGCGTTCGACCTCGTCCAGCGCGTGTGGCTCGACACCAAGCGGCAGGTGCACTACGTCCAGAACGTGACGGACGTGGACGACCCGCTCCTGGAGCGCGCGATCCGCGACGGCATCGACTGGGTCGGCCTCGCCGAGCGCGAGACCGCCCTCTTCCGCGAGGACATGACCGCCCTGCGGATGCTGCCCCCGCAGCACTACATCGGTGCGGTCGAGGCCATACCGGGCATCGTCCCGCTCGTCGAGCGACTCCGGGACTCCGGCGCCGCCTACGAGCTCGACGGCGACATCTACTTCTCCGTCGAGGCCGACCCGCACTTCGGTCAGGTGTCGAACTACGACACCGAGCTGATGCGCCACCTCTCCGCCGAGCGCGGCGGCGACCCGGACCGCCCGGGCAAGAAGAACCCGCTCGACCCGATGCTGTGGATGGCCGCCCGCGAGGGCGAGCCGAGCTGGGACGGCGGCAGCCTCGGCCCCGGCCGTCCCGGCTGGCACATCGAGTGCGTCGCCATCGCCCTCGACCACCTCGGCATGGGCTTCGACGTGCAGGGCGGCGGCTCCGACCTGATCTTCCCGCACCACGAGATGGGCGCCTCCCACGCCCAGACCCTCACGGGCGAGTTCCCCATGGCCAAGGCGTACGTCCACGCCGGCATGGTCGCCCTGCACGGCGAGAAGATGTCGAAGTCCAAGGGCAACCTGGTCTTCGTCTCCAAGCTCCGCCGCGACGGGGTCGACCCGGCCGCCATCCGGCTCGCGCTCCTCTCGCACCGCTACCGCGACGACTGGGAGTGGACCGACCAGGTCCTGGATACGGCCGTGGAGCGGCTCGGCCGCTGGCGCGCCGCCGTCTCGCGCCCCGACGGCCCGTCCGCCGACGCGCTCGTCGAGGAGCTCCGCGAGGCGCTCTCCGACGACCTGGACACGCCCACCGCGCTCGCCGCGGTCGACCGCTGGGCCGAGCTCCAGACGGCCGAGGGCGGCACGGACGAGTCCGCCCCCGGTCTCGTCTCGCGCGCCGTCGACGCGCTGCTCGGTGTGGCCCTGTAACGAGCAGGATCGCGCAACTCCCTTTCAGGCAACCGCCCTTGGACTTCTCGTCGAAGTCCGAGGGCGGTTCCGTTTTGTCCTGGCGGGGATGCTCGTTCCTGCGCTAAACAAGCTCCATGCAATCATCATCACGCATGAAAGTTGCACTCGCCGGAGCCGTCCTCGGGCTCTTCGCGGCCTTCGCGGGACCCGGCTCCACCGCGTCGGCCGACCCGTCCGACACCACCGTCGGCGAGGTCACCGGCTTCGCCGCCGACGGAGCCGTCTACCGGCTGACCGCGGGCCACACGGAGGCCCGCGTCTCCTTCGTCACCGCCGACACCTTCCGCATCGAACTCGCCCCCGACGGGAAGTTCACCGACCCCACCGGCGCCGACATCACGCTGCCCCAGGGCCCGCCCCCGGCCACCCGCTGGCGCGACCTCGGCGACCGGTACGAACTCGCCACCGCCAAGGTGACCCTGCGCGCCACCAAGTCACCGCTGCGCTTCTCGGCCGTACGCGCTGACGGCACCCCGCTCTGGACCGAGACCCAGGGCCTCACCTGGAACCAGGACCGCACCGTCCAGACCCTCGCCCGCGGCGCCGACGAGGAGTTCTACGGCGCCGGGATGCAGAACGGCCGCGGCAACACCTCCCACCGCGGCAAGACCGTCGAAGTCGGCGTCGACTACAACTGGAACGACGGCGGCCACCCCAACTCCGTCCCCTTCTACCTCTCCTCCGCCGGCTACGGCGTCTACCGCAACACCTACGCCCCCAACACGTACGCCTTCACCGAGCCCGTCACCACCAGCGCGAAGGAACGGCGCTTCGACGCCTACTACTTCGCGGGCGACGGGAAGGACGCCCTCAAGGACGTCATCGGCCAGTACACCCGGCTCACCGGCAAGCCCTTCATGCCCCCGGTGTACGGCCTGGAGATCGGCGACTCCGACTGCTACCTGCACAACGCCAACCGGGGCGAGCGCCGCACGCTCGACGCCCTGAAGGTCGCCGACGGCTACGTCCAGCACGACATGCCCAACGGCTGGATGCTCGTCAACGACGGCTATGGCTGCGGCTACGAGAACCTCGCCGAGACCACCGCGGGCCTCGGCGAGCGGAAGATGAAGCTCGGCCTGTGGACCGAGGACGGCATCGACAAGCTCGCCGACCAGGTGAAGGCCGGCCAGCGGGTCGCCAAGCTCGACGTCGCCTGGGTCGGCGACGGCTACAAGTTCGCCCTCGACGGCTGCAAGGACGCCCACGCAGGCATCGAGGCCAACAGCGACGCCCGCGGCTTCACCTGGGCCCCGGAGAGCTGGTCCGGCGCCCAGCGCTGCGGCGTCCAGTGGTCCGGCGACCAGTCCGGCAGCTGGGAGTACATCCGCTGGCAGATACCCACCTACGCGGGCGCGTCCATGTCCGGACTCGCCTACACCACGGGCGACGTCGACGGCATCTTCGGCGGCAGCGCCAAGACGTACACCCGCGACCTCCAGTGGAAGATGTTCCTGCCCGTCACCATGACCATGGACGGCTGGGCCGCCAACGACAAGCAGCCCTTCCGGTACGGCGAGCCGTACACCACGATCAACCGCGCCTCGCTCAAGCTCCACGAGGCCCTGCTCCCGTACATCTACAGCCACGCGCACCGCGCCACGAAGACCGGCGTCGGCCTCGCCCGGCCGCTCGCCCTCGAATACCCGGACGACCCGAAGGCCGCGACCGAGGCCGCGAAGTACGAGTTCCTCAGCGGCGAGGACTTCCTCGTCGCGCCGGTCTACCAGGACGCGGTGGAGCGCGACGGTATCCATCTGCCCGAGGGCACCTGGATCGACTACTGGAACGGGCGCGTCTACGAAGGCCCCGTCACCGTCGACGACTACAGCGCCCCGCTCGACACCCTGCCCCTCTTCGTACGGGCCGGAGCGGCCGTCCCCATGTGGCCCGGCTCCATCCGCTCGTACCGGGACCGCGCCCCCGGCGACCCGCTCGCCTGGGACGTCTACCCGCAGGGCAGCTCCTCCTTCGAGCTGTACGAGGACGACGGCGTCACCCGCGAGCACCGCGCCGGGAAGTACGCCACCCAGCGCGCCGAGGTCCGCGCCCCCGAGTCCGGCCCCGGCGACGTCACCGTCCGGATCGGCGCGAGCACCGGCACGTACACCGGCAAGCCCGCCGCCCGCCCGTACGCCTTCACCGTCCACACCGGCGACGCCCCCGGCACGGTGAGGCTCGACGGACGCGCGCTGCCCGCCCTCACCTCCCGCGCCGCCTTCGACGCGGCCGGCCAGGGCTGGTGGTACGACCGCGACGAGCGCGGGGGAGTGGTCCGGATCAAGACCACCGCCCTGTCCACCGACCGCGCCTTCGAACTGCGCCTGACCGACACCAGCGCCGTCGGCGGGGCCGTCCCCGGCGCCTCCGCCGTCCTCGCCGCCCCCGGCGGGCAGGAGCTCGGTGCCGGCACGCCCGGCACCGTCGCCGTGGACGTCACCGCGGGCACCCGGGACGCCACCGACGTACGGGTCTCCCTGGACGCCCCGGCCGGCTGGCAGGTCACCCCGGCCGCCCCGATCGCCCGCGTCCCGGCCGGCACCACCCGCAGGGTCGAGGTCGCCGTCATCCCGGCGGCCGACGCGAAGCCCGGCGAGGCCACCCTCACGGCGACCGCCCGCCACCGCGCCGCGGGCACCGACCGCACGGCCGTCCAGCGGTTCGCGATCGGAGTGATGCCCCCGGCGCCGACGGCCGACGCCTGGGCGAGCGACCTCGCCTGGCTGCGCGCGACCAACGGCTGGGGACCGCCCGAGCGCGACCGCTCCAACGGCGAGTCCGGCGCCGCCGACGGCCACGCCCTCACCCTGGCCGGACGGACCTACGAGAAGGGCATCGGCGCCCACGCCGACTCCGACATCGAGGTCTACCTCGGCGGCCGCTGCACCACCTTCACCGCCGACGTCGGCATCGACGACGAGATCAACGGCTACGGGGACGTCGCCTTCTCCGTCGAGGCCGACGGCCGGGTCCTGTGGACCTCGCCCCGGCTGACCGGGGCCTCCGCGACCCTGCCCGTGAACGTCGACGTGACCGGCGCCCGGCACGTGCGGCTGCGGATCACGGACACCAACGGGTCGAAGAGCGGCGACCACGGCGACTGGGCGGCGGCCAGGTTCGGCTGCGCCTGATGCGCGCCGCAGGGCAGGATCGGCCAACTGACCTGCCGGAGGCGCCTGTTGTGATGAGGTGGGAGTGCCAATCGACCGGTTGTACGAAAGGGCACTCAGTGCAGCATCACCTCGCACGCAGAGGATTCCTGGGAGCCGCCGTCGCCCTCGGCGCGGCGGCTCTCACCGCTCCCCTCACCGCGGGCACGGCGCACGCGGCCGGCCCCGGTGGGCGGTGGCCCACCGGGTTCCCCCTCCCGAGGGGCTTCCAGCCGGAAGGCGTCACGATCGGGCACAGCCCGTACGCCTACTTCGGCTCGCTCGGCGACGGCGCCGTCTACCGGGCCTCCCTGGCCACCGGCGAGGGCCGGATCATTCACCAGGGGCTCGGCGCCGGACACAGCACCGTCGGACTCAAGATCGACCGGCCCGGGCGGCGGCTCTTCCTCGCCGGCGGCTGGAGCCGGGAGATCCGCGTCGTCGACGCCCGCTCCGGCGCACTGCTGCGCCACTTCACCGGGCTCGGCGCCGAGACCACCATGGTCAACGACGTCATCCTCACCCCGGACGCGGCCTGGTTCACGGACTCCTTCCAGCCGCAGCTCTACCGGCTGGCCCTCGACCGCACGGGCGAGCCCGCGCACGAGCTGACGGTCCTCCCGCTCACCGGCGACTGGACACAGGGCCCCGACTTCACCGCCAACGGCATCGAGCGGACCCCCGACGGGCAGGCGCTGCTCGTGGTCGACGTCTTCCAGGACGGCGGCTCGCTCCTGCGCGTCGACCCGCGCACCGGCGTCGCCCGGGCGGTCGACCTCGGCGGCCTGAAGATCCCGCACGGGGACGGGCTGCTGCTCCTCGGCCGCGATCTGTACATCGTCCAGCAGGCGGTCGACCAGATCGACGTGGTCCGGCTCGACCCGGCCGGGACACGCGGCACCGCGATCGCCCGGATCACCGACCCGGACCGGTTCCGCATCCCCACCACGGCGGCGGTCTGGGGCGACCGGATCTACCTGCCCAACGCCCGCTTCGGTCTGGACCCGGACCCCGCCGTGGCGGACTACGACGTGGTGTCCGTGCCCAGGGTCTGAACGCGGTACGGGAGGGGCGGCCGCGCCACCCCTCCCGTACGGCTACTCCCGGCTCTCGCCGCTGTCACCCGCGTCCCCGTCGTCCTCGCCCTCCGCGGAGTCGGACGGCGGCCCCGGCTCGGACCCCGGGTCCGTCCCCGGCACCGACTCCGGGCCCGGCTCGGACCCCGCTTCCGCCCCCGGCACCGACTCCGGGCCCGGCTGCTCCGGCTTCGGCGGGCGCGTCCGGCCGCTCCCGGAGTCCCGCAGGAACTCGCCGCCCTCCGTCGCCACCCCCGGACCGGAGCCCGGACCCGTGCCCGGCTCGCGCCGCCGCAGATACCGCTCGAACTCGCGGGCGATCGCCTCGCCCGAGGCCTCCGGCAGCTCCGCCGTGTCCCGCGCCTCCTCCAGGGTCTGCACGTACTCGGCGACCTCGCTGTCCTCGGCGGCCAGCTGGTCCACGCCCAGCTGCCAGGCCCGCGCGTCCTCCGGCAGCTCGCCCAGCGGGATCCGCAGCCCGATCAGGTCCTCCAGGCGGTTGAGGAGCGCCAGGGTCGCCTTGGGGTTCGGCGGCTGCGACACGTAGTGCGGCACCGCCGCCCACAGGCTCACCGCCGGCACGCCCGCGTGCGTGCAGGCCTCCTGGAGGATGCCCACGATGCCCGTCGGGCCCTCGTACCGGGTCTCCTCCAGGTCCATCGTCCGCGCCAGGTCCGGGTCGGAGGTCACTCCGCTGACCGGGACCGGCCGGGTGTGCGGGGTGTCCCCGAGCAGGGCGCCCAGGATCACCACCATCTCCACGCCCAGCTCGTGCGCGAAGGCGAGCAGCTCGTTGCAGAAGGAGCGCCAGCGCATCGAGGGCTCGATCCCGCGCACGAGCACCAGGTCGCGGGGTTTCTCGCCGCCGACCCGGACCACGGAGAGCCGGGTCGTCGGCCAGGTGATCTTCCGGACGCCGTTGTCCAGGAAGACGGTGGGGCGGTTGACCTGGAAGTCGTAGTAGTCCTCGGCGTCGAGCGCCGCGAAGACCTCGCCCTTCCATTCCCGGTCCAGGTGGGCGACCGCGGTGGAGGCGGCGTCGCCGGCGTCGTTCCAGCCCTCGAACGCTGCCACCATGACCGGGTCGATCAGCTCGGGTACCCCCTCGAGCTCGATCACCCAGCGCCTCCTTATTCGAAGTTCCTGTCGTACGGCCCCACCTTACGGCTTTCCGGTGGTCCGCCCGCAGTCCCCGGACATCCCCGAAAACCCGTGCGGCCTTGATCGACTACCCAGGAACTCGCCTCCGCACACGGCGCTCTCGCGCCTCCCCTCACTCCTCCCAGAGGGTGCTCGGCGCCTCCCTCCGCACGACGGGCGCGATCTCCTCGGCGAAGCGCTGGAGCGTCTCGGTCTGCTCGGCCGTCGACTGGCCGAAGGTGTCGACCGTGACGGACTGCAGGTCGTGCCCGTAGTGCTCGTGGTAGCCGAGGATCTTGTCGATGATCTGCTGCGGCGAGCCGATCAGCTGGGGGCCGTCCGCGATCGCGTCCTCGATCGTGCGGAAGGGGGTGTTGTACCCGGCCCTGCCCTCCAGGTGCGGCTTGAAGCTCTGCCGCACCTTCGCCTCGTACAGCTCCTTGTACCGGCTCACCGCCTGTTCGGGGGTGTCGGCGATGAGCAGCCCGCCGGAACCGGCCGCCACGCGCGCGTGGGCCGGATCGTGCCCGTACTCCTCGAACTTCTCGCGGTAGTGGGCGATGAGCCGCGCGTACGCCTCGCGCGGCTGGATCGCGTTGGCGGTGAAGAGCGGATCGCCGTGCTTCGCCGCCAGCTCGGGGGAGTTGAGACTGGTGGCCGAGCCGTGCCAGATCCGGGGCGGACCGGCGTACGGCCTCGGGACCGTGGTCACGTTCTTCAGCGGCGGCCGGAACTCGCCCTCCCAGTCGACGCCCTCCTCCGTCCAGAGCCGGCGCAGCAGCTCGTACTTCTCCTTCTGCAGGTCCCACTGCCGCTCCTCGTCGAGGCCGAAGAGGTCGAAGTGGCCGGCCTCCGCGCCCTTGCCGACGACGAGTTCGAGCCGGCCGCGGGAGAGCTGGTCGAGCGTGGCGTAGTCCTCGGCGACCCGGACGGGGTCGAGGATCGCGACCACGGTGACACCGGTGAGCAGCCGGATCCGGCGGGTGCGGGCGGCCAGGGCGGAGAGCAGCACGGTCGGGGACGAGGAGAGGAACGCGCCCGCGTGCCGCTCGCCGACCGCGTACGCGTCGAAGCCGAGCCGTTCGGCGGTCTCGCCGAGCGCGACGACCTGCTCCAACCGGTCGGCGGCGGACAGCAGTTCGCCGGTGAGCGGGTGCGGGGAGTGGTGGACGATCGAGAGCACCTGAAACTTCATGCCTCAACTGTGCGCGCCGAGTGTTGCGGCCGTGTGGACGGCGCGTGGCACGCCTCAGGGCGGCCCCTCGACGAGGAACCGCCCCTGAAGCAGCGGGAGTTACTTCCGCAGCATCGACTCGACCTCGGCGCGGATCTCGTCCGTCGCGAGACCGCGGATGGTCAGCGTCGTGCGGCGGCGCAGCACGTCGTCCGCCGTCTCGGCCCACTCGTGGTCGCGGGCGTAGGCGACCTGAGCCCAGATCTCCGGCGCGTCCGGGTGGATGCGGCGGGCCAGCTCGGGGTTCTCGTTCGCCATCCGGGCGATGTCGAAGGAGAGCGAGCCGTAGTGCGTGGCCAGGTGCTTGGCGGTGTCGGCGGCCATCCGGGGGCCGGGCGCCGGGCCGTCGACCAGCAGCCGGTGGGCGACCGCGTTCGGGTTGGCTATGCCGGGCAGCGGCAGCCGCTTCGGCAGCGCGGACACCGGCTCGTAGTCCTCGCCGAGCGGGTGGCCGGGGAGCTGCTCCAGCTTCTTCATCACCGTGCGGCCGATGTGGCGGAAGGTCGTCCACTTGCCGCCGGCCACCGACAGCATGCCGCCGCGGCCCTCGGTGACGACCGTCTCGCGCTTGGCCTTGGAGGTGTCGCCGGGACCGCCCGGGAGCACCCGAAGGCCGGCGAAGGAGTACGTGATCAGGTCGCGGGAGAGCTGCTGGTCGCGGATGGAGAAGGCGGCCTCGTCCAGGATCTGGGCGGTGTCCTTCTCGGTGACCTCGACCTGGCCGGGGTCGCCCTCGTACTCCTCGTCGGTGGTGCCCAGGAGCAGCATGTCCTCCCAGGGGAGGGCGAAGGTGATGCGGTACTTGTCGATCGGGGTGGCCAGCGCGGCCTTCCACGGCGAGGTCCGCTTGAGGACCAGGTGCGCGCCCTTGGAGAGGCGGATGGAGGGGGCCGCGTTCGGGTCCTCCATCTTGCGCAGGTGGTCGACCCACGGGCCGGTCGCGTTCAGCACGAGCCGGGCGTCCACGCCGAACTCGTCGCCGGTGGTGCGGTCCTTCAGCTCCGCGCCGGTGACCCGGCCGCGGGTGAAGCGGAGGCCGGTGACCTCGGCGTGGTTGAGGACGGTGGCGCCGGCGGCGACGGCGGCGCGGACGGTCATCAGCGCCATCCGGGCGTCGTTCATCTGGTCGTCGCCGTAGACGGCGACGGCCTTCAGGTTGTCGGTGCGCAGCTCCGGCACGTCCTGGGCGGCCTTGGCGGGGGAGAGCAGGTGCCCGACGCCGTCGCCGAAGGCCGAGAGGGCGCTGTAGGCGAAGACGCCGGCGCCGAGCTTGGCCGCGCCGTGCGGGCCGCCCTTGTAGACGGGCAGGTAGAAGGTGAGCGGGTTGGCGAGGTGCGGTGCCACCTGGCGGGAGACCGCGCGCCGCTCGAAGTGGTTCTCCGCGACCAGCTTCACCGCGCCGGTCTGCAGGTAGCGCAGGCCGCCGTGGAGCAGCTTGGAGGAAGCGGAGGAGGTGGCGCCGGCGAAGTCGCCGGCGTCCACCAGGGCCACCCGCAGGCCCGACTGCGCGGCGTGCCAGGCGGTGGAGATGCCCAGGATGCCGCCCCCGATCACCAGGAGGTCGTACGTCGCCTTGGAAAGCTGTTCCCGGGTCTCGGCGCGGCTCGGGAGGGAACCGGCAGCCGGGTGCGTCCCCAGGGCAGGGACGCTCTGCAGGGTGGTCATCTCGTATTACTCCTCGTCCTCGATCCAGCCCATGGTCCGCTCGACGGCCTTGAGCCAGCTCTTGTACTCGCTGTCACGCTTGTCGGCGTCCATGCGAGGGGTCCATTCCGCCGCCCGGCGCCAGTTGGCGCGCAGCGCGTCGGTGTCCGGCCAGAAGCCGACGGCGAGACCGGCGGCGTAGGCGGCGCCGAGGCAGGTGGTCTCGGCGACCATCGGACGCACGACGGGCGCGTCCAGGAAGTCCGAGAGGGTCTGCATCAGCAGGTTGTTGGAGGTCATGCCGCCGTCGACCTTGAGCGCGGTCAGCTCGACGCCGGAGTCCTTCGTCATGGCGTCGGTGATCTCGCGGGTCTGCCAGGCGGTGGCCTCCAGGACGGCGCGGGCGATGTGCGCCTTGGTGACGTACCGGGTGAGGCCGGCGATGACACCGCGCGCGTCGGAGCGCCAGTACGGGGCGAACAGGCCGGAGAAGGCCGGCACGAAGTAGGCGCCGCCGTTGTCCTCGACCGAGGACGCGAGGGTCTCGATCTCGGCGGCGGACTTGATCAGGCCCATCTGGTCGCGCATCCACTGGACGAGCGAACCGGTGACGGCGATCGAGCCCTCCAGGGCGTAGACCGGCTTCGCGTCGCCGATCTGGTAGCCGACCGTGGTCAGCAGGCCGCTGTAGGAGTTGATGATCTTGTCGCCGGTGTTCATCAGCATGAAGGTGCCGGTGCCGTACGTGGACTTGGCCTCGCCCTCGGCGAAACACGTCTGGCCGAACAGGGCGGCCTGCTGGTCGCCGAGCGCGGAGGCGACCGGGACGCCGTCGAGGACGCCGCCCTTGACCGTGCCGTACACCTCGGCGGAGGAGCGGATCTCCGGCAGCACGGCGGCCGGGATCTCCATGGACTGCAGGATCTTCTCGTCCCAGCCCATGGTGTGGAGGTTCATCAGCATGGTGCGGGAGGCGTTGGTGACGTCGGTGACGTGGTGGCCGCCGTCGACGCCGCCGGTGAGGTTCCAGATGACCCAGGAGTCCATGGTGCCGAAGAGGATCTCGCCGCGCTCGGCGCGCTCGCGCAGGCCCTCGACGTTGTCGAGCAGCCAGCGGACCTTCGGGCCGGAGAAGTAGCTCGCGAGGGGCAGGCCGGTCTCGCGGCGGAAGCGGTCCTGGCCGACGTTGCGGCCGAGCTCCTTGCAGAGGGCGTCGGTGCGGGTGTCCTGCCAGACGAGGGCGTTGTGGACGGGCTCACCGGTGTTCTTGTCCCAGAGCAGCGTGGTCTCGCGCTGGTTGGTGATGCCGATGGCCTTGACGTCGGCGGCGGTGATGTTCGCCTTCTCCAGGGCGCCGGCGACGACCTCCTGGACGTTGGTCCAGATCTCGGCGGCGTCGTGCTCGACCCAGCCCGGCTTCGGGAAGATCTGCTCGTGCTCCTTCTGGTCGACCGAGACGATCCGGCCGTCCTTGTCGAAGACGATGCAGCGCGAGGAGGTGGTGCCCTGGTCGATGGCCGCGATGAACGGGCCGGAGGTGTGTGCGTCGGTCACGGTGTGCTCCAAGGGGGGTCTGGAAGAAGGACGGCTCAGGCGAACGCGATGTTGTAGATACCCGCGGCGATGGCGCCACCGATCAGCGGACCGGCGACCGGGATCCAGGCGTAGCTCCAGTCGGAGCCGCCCTTGTTCGGCAGCGGGAGCAGGGCGTGCACGATGCGCGGGCCGAGGTCACGGGCCGGGTTGATGGCGTAACCGGTCGGGCCGCCGAGCGAGAGGCCGATGGAGACCACGACGAACGCGGTGATCAGGGCGCCGATGACGCCGAGGCCCTTGCCGCTGTCGTTGAGGCCCTGGGTGAGCACGGCCAGGACCAGCACGACGGTGCCGATGATCTCGGTGGCCAGGTTCTGCCAGGTGTTACGGATCTCGGGACCCGTGGAGAAGATGCCGAGCACCGGGCCGGGGCCCTCGATCGGCTTCTCGCCGACGGTCTCCGGGTCCGTGAGGTGCGCCTGGAACTGGCCGTAGTAGGCCACCCAGACCAGCGCCGCACCGATCATCGCGCCGAGCATCTGGCCCGCGACGTAGACGGGGACGTTGCTCCAGTCCCCGTCCTTGATCGCGATTCCGACCGTGACGGCGGGGTTCAGATGGGCCCCCGAGAGGGAAGCGGTCATGTAGACCGCCGTCATGACGGCGAAGCCCCACCCGAAGGTGATCGCGAGCCAGCCCGCGCCGCGGGCCTTGGAGCTCTTGAGCGTGACGGCGGCGCACACACCGCCGCCGAGCAGAATGAGTACGGCGGTACCGATGGTCTCGCCGAGGAAGATGTCGGAGCTGGACACCCGCGACTCCTTTGTCCTTCGTCCAGGGGAAGGCGAACCCCGGGTCCCTCCGGTGGTCCGCGCCCTCGTGTGAGGGCGTTGCCGGCCCTTGGCACTGTCACACCTTAGCGTCTATTGCCGTTAGGTGTTCGACAATGCCGACCGATGAACGGAAGTTTTGCCCCCGGGTTAACAGCGCGTCAAGGGTCTGGGAAGTGAAAAACCCGCCGATAACGCGATCGTTACCGGCGGGTTCTGTTGCGTGGCGGGCGGTCGGTGACGGCGCCCGCACGGGCGGTCAGAAGCGGTTCGCCCCCAGGTCCCGGGAGACCGCGCGGGCGCAGTCGCGCACCGCCGCCACCAGCTCGGGGCGCAGCTCCCCGCCCGGGCAGACCCGCTCCACGGCCCCCGTGACCGCGACCGCGCCCACCGGCATCCGCCGCCGGTCGTGGATCGGCGCCGCCACCGACGCCACGCCCTCCCAGGTCTCCTCCACGTCCGCCGCCCAGCCCCGGGCCCGCGTCATGTCGAGCAGCGACTCGAAGTCGCCGAGCTCCGTGGTCGTCCGGGGGGTGAACGCCTCCCGCTCGACCTCCAGCACCTCGCTGTGCGCCACGGGGTCGTACGCCGACAGGACCTTGCCGAGCGCCGTGGAGTGCAGCGGCTGCATGGCCCCCACCTCCAGGACCTGACGGCTGTCGTCCGGTCGGAAGACGTGGTGCACGATCAGCACGCCCCGCTGGTGCAGCACCCCCAGGTGCACGCTCTCGCCGCTGGACCGCGCCAGGTCGTCCGTCCAGACCAGCGCGCGCGCCCGCAGCTCGTGCACGTCCAGGTAGCTGTTGCCGAGCCGCAGCAGCTCCGCGCCCAGCTGGTAGCGGCCCGAGGCCGCGTCCTGCTCCACGAAGCCCTCCGCCTGGAGGGTGCGCAGGATGCCGTGGGCCGTCCCCTTGGCGAGTCCGAGCGAGGACGCGATGTCCGACAGGCCGAGCCGGCGCTCGCCACCCGCGAGCAGTCGCAGCATGGCCGCCGCCCGTTCAAGCGACTGGATGTTCTTCGCCATCGCCCGGCCCCTCACCCTTCTCATACTGTTCGACAATGCTGAACACTATCGGTCGATGCCGACCTTGCGTCACACCACACAGTGTCGGCCAAGGAGGGGCAGGACCGGGAGTCCCCGCACACAGGATGCCGTCCGGCCTGTGGGACGCCGTGTCCACCCCGGCCCCGGCGCGGTTACGCTGGCCCCGTGCGCCCTCCCCCGAGGGTGCAAAGCCGACAGCCGTCGCATTCCAGGGAGCTCATCCATGGCCTCGTTGCCGACCCCTTCCGCTGACAGCCGGAACCGCGCCGCCGCCCTCCGCGAGGCACTCGCCAGCCGAGTCGTCGTCGCCGACGGAGCCATGGGCACCATGCTCCAGGCACAGGACCCCACCCTCGAGGACTTCCAGAACCTCGAAGGATGCAACGAGATCCTGAACGTCACGCGGCCCGACATCGTCCGTTCGGTGCACGAGGCCTACTTCGAGGTCGGCGTCGACTGCGTCGAGACGAACACGTTCGGCTCCAACCACTCGGCCGCCGGCGAGTACGAGATCGCGGACCGGATCTTCGAGCTCTCCGAGGCGGGCGCCCGGATCGCCCGCGAGGTCGCCGACGAGTTCGTCGCCAAGGACGGCCGCCAGCGCTGGGTGCTCGGCTCGATCGGCCCCGGCACCAAGCTCCCCTCGCTCGGCCACATCGCGTACGACGTGCTGCGCGACGGCTACCAGCAGAACGCCGAGGGCCTGCTGGCCGGCGGCGCCGACGCCCTGATCGTGGAGACGACCCAGGACCTGCTGCAGACCAAGTCCAGCCTCATCGGCGCGCGCCGCGCGATGGAGGCCCTGGGCGTGGACGTGCCCCTGATCTGTTCGCTCGCCTTCGAGACCACGGGCGTCATGCTCCTCGGCTCCGAGATCGGCGCCGCGCTGACCGCCCTGGAACCCCTCGGCATCGACCTCATCGGCCTGAACTGCTCGACCGGCCCCGCCGAGATGAGCGAGCACCTGCGCTACCTCGCCCGCCACTCGCGCACGCCCCTGATGTGCATGCCGAACGCCGGCCTCCCCGTCCTCACCAAGGACGGCGCGTACTTCCCGCTCACGGCCTCCGAGATGGCCGACGCGCAGGAGAACTTCGTCCGCGACTACGGCCTGTCCCTGGTCGGCGGCTGCTGCGGCTCCACCCCCGAGCACCTGCGCCAGGTCGTCGAGCGGGTCCAGGGCCTCACGCCGCCCGAGCGCTCCCCCCGCCCCGAGCCGGGCGCCGCCTCCCTCTACCAGACGGTGCCGTTCCGGCAGGACACCTCGTACCTGGCGATCGGTGAGCGGACCAACGCCAACGGGTCGAAGAAGTTCCGTGAGGCGATGCTGGAGGGCCGCTGGGACGACTGCGTGGAGATGGCCCGGGACCAGATCCGCGAGGGCGCGCACATGCTCGACCTGTGCGTGGACTACGTGGGCCGTGACGGCGTGGCGGACATGCAGGAGCTGGCGGGCCGGTTCGCGACCGCGTCGACGCTGCCGATCGTGCTGGACTCCACCGAGGTGGACGTCCTGCGGGCCGGTCTGGAGAAGCTCGGCGGCCGGGCCGTCATCAACTCGGTCAACTACGAGGACGGCGACGGACCCGAGTCCCGCTTCGCCAAGGTCACCCGACTGGCCCAGGAGCACGGCGCCGCCCTCATCGCCCTCACCATCGACGAGGAGGGCCAGGCCCGTACCGCCGAGCACAAGGTCGCCGTGGCCGAGCGCCTCATCGAGGACCTCACCGGCAACTGGGGCATCCACGAGTCGGACATCCTCATCGACACCCTGACCTTCACCATCTGCACGGGCCAGGAGGAGTCGCGCAAGGACGGCATCGCCACCATCGAGGCGATCCGTGAGCTGAAGCGCCGCCATCCGGACGTCCAGACCACGCTGGGTCTGTCGAACATCTCCTTCGGCCTCAACCCGGCCGCCCGGATCCTCCTCAACTCGGTCTTCCTCGACGAGTGCGTGAAGGCGGGCCTGGACTCGGCGATCGTCCACGCGTCGAAGATCCTGCCCATCGCCCGCTTCGACGAGGAGCAGGTCACCACCGCCCTCGACCTGATCTACGACCGGCGCGCCGAGGGCTACGACCCGCTGCAGAAGCTGATGGCCCTGTTCGAGGGCGCCACCACCAAGTCGATGAAGGCCGGCAAGACCGAGGAGCTCCTCGCCCTGCCGCTGGACGAGCGGCTCAAGCGGCGGATCGTCGACGGCGAGAAGAACGGCCTGGAGGCCGACCTCGACGAGGCCCTGGAGACCCGCCCGGCCCTCGACATCGTCAACGAGACCCTCCTCGACGGCATGAAGACGGTCGGTGAGCTGTTCGGCTCCGGCCAGATGCAGCTGCCGTTCGTGCTCCAGTCCGCCGAGGTCATGAAGACGGCGGTGGCGTACCTGGAGCCGCACATGGAGAAGTCCGACGCCGAGGGCAAGGGCACGATCGTCCTGGCCACGGTCCGGGGCGACGTCCACGACATCGGCAAGAACCTCGTCGACATCATCCTGTCCAACAACGGCTACAACGTCGTCAACATCGGCATCAAGCAGCCGGTCTCCGCGATCCTGGAAGCAGCCGAGGAGAACCGGGCGGACGTCATCGGCATGTCCGGCCTCCTGGTGAAGTCCACCGTGATCATGAAGGAGAACCTGGAGGAGCTCAACGGCCGCGGCCTGGCCGCCAAGTACCCCGTGATCCTCGGCGGCGCCGCCCTCACCCGCGCCTACGTCGAACAGGACCTCCACGAGATCTACGAGGGCGAGGTCCGCTACGCCCGCGACGCCTTCGAGGGCCTGCGCCTCATGGACGCGCTCATCGGCGTCAAGCGCGGCGTCCCCGGAGCCGTGCTCCCCGAGCTGAAGCAGCGCCGGGTGGCCAAGGGCGCCGGCACCGCCGCCCTCCAGGTCGACGAGCCGGAGCCCGGCGGCCGCTCCGACGTGGCCACCGACAACCCGGTGCCGACCCCGCCCTTCTGGGGCACCCGCGTCGTCAAGGGCATCCCGCTGAAGGACTACGCGTCCTGGCTCGACGAGGGCGCCCTCTTCAAGGGCCAGTGGGGCCTCAAGCAGAACCGGGCCGGCGACGGACCGGCGTACGAGGAGCTCGTCGAGACCGAGGGCCGGCCCCGGCTGCGCGGTTGGCTGGAGCGCCTCCACACCGAGAACCTCCTCGAGGCGGCCGTCGTCCACGGCTACTTCCCCTGCGTCTCCAAGGGCGACGACCTGATCATCCTGGACGAGGCGGGCAACGAGCGGACCCGGTTCTCCTTCCCGCGCCAGCGCCGGGGCCGCCGCCTCTGCCTCGCGGACTTCTTCCGCCCGGAGGAGTCCGGCGAGACCGACGTCGTCGGCCTCCAGGTCGTCACCGTCGGCTCGAAGATCGGCGAGGCCACGGCCAAGCTCTTCGAGTCCGACTCCTACCGCGACTACCTGGAGCTGCACGGCCTCTCCGTCCAGCTCGCCGAGGCCCTCGCCGAGTACTGGCACGCCCGCGTCCGCGCCGAGCTCGGCTTCGGCGGGGAGGACCCCGAGAACGTCGAGGACATGTTCGACCTCAAGTACCGCGGTGCGCGCTTCTCGCTGGGCTACGGCGCCTGCCCCGACCTGGAGGACCGCGCGAAGATCGCGGAACTGCTGCGCCCGGAGCGGATCGGCGTCCACCTCTCCGAGGAGTTCCAGCTCCACCCCGAGCAGTCCACCGACGCCATCGTCATCCACCACCCGGAGGCGAAGTACTTCAACGCACGGTGACCCCGCGGTGACGGCGCGGCGCAAATCCGCGCTTTCGCGGTGATCACGACGTACACTTGTCGGTCCAGTGCAGGCCGGTCTTCCTCCCCGTACCGGGGAGGGGCCGGCCTTCTCGTCCCTCCATGGAGGTGTGCCGGATGACCAGTACGGTCCCCGCGTCCCTGTTCCGTACGAACGGCAGCTCCGCCCTGCAGGCGGTCTTCCTCGACATGGACGGGACCCTCGTCGACACGGAGGGGTTCTGGTGGGACGCCGAGGTCGAGGTCTTCGCCGACCTCGGGCACCGGCTGGACGAGGCCTGGCGGGACGTCGTGGTCGGCGGCCCGATGACCCGCAGCGCGGGCTACCTCATCGAGTCCACCGGCGCCGACATCACCCTCGAAGAGCTGACCGTCCTGCTCAACGAGAAGTTCGAGCAGCGCATCGAGCGGGGCGTCCCCCTCATGCCGGGGGCGGAGCGGCTGCTCGCCGAGCTGGCGCGGCACTCCATCCCGACCGCCCTGGTCTCCGCCTCGCACCGGCGGATCATCGACCGCGTCCTCGCCTCGCTCGGCCGCGACCGCTTCGCGCTCACCGTCGCCGGCGACGAGGTCGTCCGCACCAAGCCGCACCCCGAGCCGTATCTGACGGCCGCCCAGGGCGTCGGGGCCGACCCCGCGCTCTGTGCCGTCATCGAGGACACCGCGACCGGTGTGGCGGCCGCCGAGGCGGCGGGCTGCCGGGTCGTCGCGGTGCCCTCCGTCGCGCCGATCGCGCCCTCCCCGGGCCGGGTCGTGGTCCGCTCGCTGGAAGAGGTCGACGTGCCGTTCCTGCGGACCTTGATCACGGGAATTTGAGCTTTCCCTGAGGAAAGCGATCCGATGAAAGCGATCGGGCCATTCACCGAAAAGCGTCTACGTGACCTTGGTCACTCAGAGTGCCGGACGGTAGGTGGCCCGTTCTCGTTCCCCGTCTCAAAACCGGATGTTTCGGTGCCCCCTGTGCCCCGATTGGGTAAGTGTCGTCCCCAACGTCCGGCGCATGGTTATCGAGGCTGACGCATCCATGATCACTCTGCGATTACGCCCCTGTACGGCCCCGGTCAAGTGATACCGGCGCCGCCCACTAATCTTTCGCGAGTACTTCGCCGCATAACCGCGTGCACCGGCGCATACCCAAGTCGCCGTGAACACAGGACCGATCGCAACGCCCGGCCCGATCGCTCCCGCCCCGACCGGGCGGCAGACGGCGGAGTTCCACTGACCGCTGTACCCAGTGCCGGATGAGGAGATCGTCCCCGATGAACCGCAAGACCCTGGTGCTGCCGGCCGTGGCCGGACTGCTCGCCCCCCTGCTCGCCGCCTGCGGCGGATCGGAGGAGGGCAGAGCGATAACCGTCGGCACCACGGACCAGTTCATCGTCACCGAGGACGCACCCGCCCCCCTCGACCCGGCCTACGCCTACGACACCGGTGCCTGGAACATCCTCCGCCAGACCGTCCAGACCCTGCTGCACGTGCCCCGCGGCGGCGGCGAGCCCGTCCCCGAGGCCGCCCAGAGCTGCGGCTTCTCCGACAAGGCCAGCGAGAGCTACCGCTGCACGCTCCGCTCCGGCCTCACCTTCGCCGACGGCACCCCCGTCACGGCCGAGGACGTCAAGTTCTCCATCGAGCGCGTCCTGAAGATCAAGTCGGACAACGGCACGGCCGCCCTCCTCTCGAACATCGACGCCGTCGAGACCCAGGGCACCGACGGGATCGTCTTCCACCTCAAGACCCCCGACGCCACCTTCCCGTACAAGCTCTCCACGCCCGTCGCCGGCATCCTCAGCAAGAACAAGTACGCCGCCGACAAGCTCCGTGACGGCTTCGACGTCGACGGCTCGGGCCCGTACACCATGAAGGTCGAGCGCCAGGGCGACAAGGCCACCCGCTTCGTCTTCACCAAGAACCCGGCGTACAAGGGCGACGTCACCCTGCGCAACGACAAGGTCGAACTGCGCCCCTACGCCGACGCGAGCGCGATGGGCGCGGCCCTGGAGCGCGACGACATCGACATGATGGCCCGCTCCCTGTCGCAGAAGCAGATCAAGGACCTCACCGAGACGCCCAAGGACAACATCCGCGTCACCGAGGTCCCCGGCCTCGAGATCCGCTACCTCGGCTTCAACACCAAGGCCCCCTCCGTCCAGGAGAAGGCCGTCCGCCAGGCCATGGCCTCCGTCGTCGACCGGGGCGCCCTCGTCAACCTCGTCTACGGCCCCACCGCCGAGCCGCTCTACTCGCTGATCCCCTCCAGCATCACCGGCCACGCCACCCCCTTCTTCGACGAGTACGGCGAGCCCGACCCCGCCCGCGCCGCCAAGCTCCTCAAGGAAGCGGGCGTCAAGACCCCGGTCAAGGTGACCCTCAACTACACCACCGACCACTACGGCGCCGAGACCGCCCAGGAGTTCGAGGCCCTCAAGAACCAGCTCGTCGCCAGCGAGCTCTTCGACGCCAAGGTCCAGGGCGCCGAGTGGTCCACCTTCCGCACGGCCCAGAAGCGCGGCGACTACGCCGTCTACGGCCTCGGCTGGTTCCCGGACTACCCGGACCCGGACAACTACATCGCGCCGTTCCTCGACAGCGACAACTTCCTCAACACCCCCTACGTGAACAAGACCGTCCGCGAGAAGCTCATCCCGCGCTCGCGCCGCCAGGCCGACCGCAACGCCGCGAGCCCCGTCTACGCGCAGATCCAGAAGATCGTCGCCCAGGACGTCCCCGTCCTGCCCCTGTGGCAGGGCAAGCAGTACGTCGCCGCCCGCGACGACCTCAACGGAGTCGAGTACGCCCTCAACACCTCCTCCGACCTGCTGCTGTGGGAACTGGGCCGCGGCACCGCCTGACCCCTTCGTTGTCCCGGCCGCGCGCCCCTGCGCGGCCGGCCTGACAAGAGATCAAGAGGCAAGTTCTGTGAAGGCACGAAACAAGTGGCTGACGGCCCCCCTCGCCGCCGGCCTGTCCGCCGCCCTCCTCAGCGGCTGCGGCACCGAACAGGGAGTCGGCTCCGGCGGCTCCGGAGGCGGCATACGCGTCGGCATGTCCGACGAGATCCTCGCCACCGATCCCGCGGCCGGCTACGACCCCGGCTCCTGGCTGCTGTTCAACAACGTCTTCCAGTCCCTCCTCGCCTTCCCGAAGGGCGGCTCCGAGCCGGAGCCCGAGGCCGCCGACAAGTGCGCGTTCTCCGGGGGCAGCAAGGTCTATACCTGCACCCTGCGCGACGGTCTCACCTTCTCCAACGGCAACAAGCTCACCTCGGAGGACGTCAAGTTCTCCTTCGAGCGGGCCCTCAAGATCGCCGACCCCTCCGGCCCGGCGCCGCTGCTCGCCACCATCGACACCATCGAGACCCCCGACGAGCGGACCGTCGTCTTCCGCCTCAAGGTCCCGGACGCCACCTTCCCCAGCAAGATCGCCTCCGGCGCGGGCTCCATCGTCGACCACCGCGACTACCCCGCCGACGCGCTCCGCACCGACGGCAAGGCCACCGGCTCCGGCCCGTACAAGCTGGACTCGTTCAGCGACACCGAGGCCGTCTTCTCCGCCAACCCGGGCTACAAGGGCAACGCCAAGCCCAAGAACGGCGCGGTCACCCTCAAGCTCTACCGCGGCGACCGCGCGGCCCTCGCCAAGGCCTTCACCGACGGCGACATCGACGTCGCCTACCGAGGCCTCGCCGCCGACGACATCGCCGCCCTCGAGAACTCCGCCACCACGGCCGACAAGGGCATCGAGGTCATCCCCGGCAGCAGCGCCGAGGTCCAGCACCTCGTCTTCAACATGAAGGACCCGGTCGTCGGCAAGCTCGCCGTCCGCAAGGCCATCGCCCACCTCGTCGACCGCGAGGACCTCGTCGAGCACGTCTACCAGTCGACGGCCACCCCGCTCTACTCGATCGTCCCGGCCGGCATCGCCGGACACAACACCGCCTTCTTCGACACCTACGGCAGCCCCGACAAGGCCAAGGCGAAGAAGGCCCTCCGCTCCGCCGGCATCACCGACAAGGTGAAGCTCACCCTCTGGTCCACGCCCAGCCGCTACGGCCCGGCCACCGACCAGGAGCTCAAGGCCATCGCCGAACAGCTCAACGCGAGCGGCCTCTTCGACGCCGACGTGAAGTCCGTCGCCTACGAGCAGTACGAGAAGGACATCGCCGCCGGCAAGTACGGCGTCTACGTCAAGGGCTGGGTCCCCGACTACCCCGACGCCGACAACTTCACCAGCCCCTTCTTCGGCGAGGGCAACGTGCTCGGCAACCACTACGAGAACAGCACCGTCACCGGGACCCTCCTCCCGGCGACCGCCGCCATCGCCGACCGCGCCGCCACCGCCGACGAGTTCGGACGCCTCCAGGACCTCGTCGCCGAGGAGCTCCCCGTCCTGCCGCTCTGGCAGGGCAAGCAGTACGCCGTCGCCCGCGAGGACGTCACCGGCCTCGAATGGACCCTCGACGCCTCGACCGTCTTCCGCTTCTGGGAGATCCGCAAGGGCTGACACCCCCTCCACGCACGAGGGCCCGGTACGCACCACGCGCACCGGGCCCCCGTCGTTCCCGCGCCTACTGGCCGCCGGCCCCCGGCCGCACCAGGCCGCTCTCGTAGGCGTACACCGCGGCCTGGACCCGGTCCCGCAGCCTCAGCTTCGTCAGCACATGGCCCACGTGCGTCTTCACCGTCGTCTCGCTGACGAACAGGTCCGCCGCGATCTCCGCGTTCGACAGGCCCCGCGCCACCAGCTTCAGGACCTCCACCTCACGGTCGGTCAAGGTGTTCAGCGTGTCCGGCACCTGCTCCTCGCCCGTCGGCAGATGCGCCGAGTACTTGTCGAGCAGCCGGCGCGTGATCGACGGGGCCAGCATCGCCTCGCCCGCCGCCACCACGCGGATCGCCTGCACCAGCTCGTTCGCCGGAGCGTCCTTCAGGAGGAAGCCGCTCGCCCCCGCCCGCAGCGCCTCCACCACGTACTCGTCCAGATCGAAGGTCGTCAGGACCAGCACCTTCGCCGGACCGTCCCGCCCCGGACCCGTGATCTGCCGGGTCGCCTCCACCCCGTCCATCCGCGGCATCCGGATGTCCATCAGGACCACGTCCGGCTGCAGCGCGCGCACCTGCTCCTGCGCCTGCAGACCGTCCCCGGCCTCACCCACCACCGCGATGTCCTGCTCCGCCTCCAGGATCATCCGGAAGCCGGTCCGCAGCAGCGGCTGATCGTCGACCAACAGGACGCGGATCGTCACAAGGGCTCCTTCACGGGGCTGTGCTCACGAGCCACGCCCGACAGGGCGCGGGCCGTGCTCAGGAAGACGGCTGGGCCGGGTCCATTCTGCCCTGCCCCGATCCGCCCGACTCCGGCGGGCGCGCGGAAACGATCTTCAGGGGATAGGCCGGGGGAGTCCCCCCGAACTCGGGACAGACCGCCTGATGATCACACCAGCCGCACAGCTTCGTCGGCCGCGGCCGCCAGTCGCCCGACTCCGTGGCCAGCCGGATCGCGTCCCACAGCGCCAGCAGCTTCCGCTCCACCCGCAGCAGATCCGCCTCCACCGGGTCGTACGTCAGCACCTCCCCGCTGCCCAGGTACACCAGCTGCAGCCGCCGCGGGATCACCTTCTTCAGCCGCCACACCACCAGCGCGTAGAAGGTCATCTGGAACAGCGCGCCGTCCCGGTACTCGGGCCGCGGCGCCTTCCCCGTCTTGTAGTCGACGATCCGCACCTCGCCCGAGGGCGCGACGTCGACCCGGTCGATCACCCCGCGCAGCCGCAGCCCCGAATCCAGCTCCGTCTCCACGAACAGCTCACGCTCGGCCGGCTCCAGACGCGTCGGGTCCTCCAGCGTGAACCACCGCTCTACCAGCCCCTCCGCCTCGCCCAGCCAGCCCGCGAGCCGCTCCCCGTCCGGATCCTCCGCGAACAGCTCCGCCAGCTCCGGCTTCGACTCGAGAAGACGCTCCCACTGCCCCGGCACCATCGACTTCGCCCGCGACGCCGTCCGCTCCGCCGCCGGGTCGTCGAAGAGCCGCTCGAGCACCGCGTGCACCAGCGTGCCCCGCGTCGCCGCCGCGCTCGGCTTCTCCGGCAGCCGGTCGATCACCCGGAACCGGTACAGCAGGGGACACTGCATGAAATCGTTCGCCCGCGAGGGCGACAACGACATGGGCGCCCGGGGCTCCGCGGGCACCTGCTCGCTCGTACTCATGACACGACCCTACGACCCGCCGCCGACAACGGGCGGAATACCATCGACCTGGGACCCCGCCGCACTGCATGATCGAACCGTGACGCACCGACGCGGGTCACACCACGCGACGAAAGGAACCCGTGAACCAGGACGAGCCCAAGCCGCAGCGGACCGAGGAGCCCGGCGGCGGGATCCTCATGGGACGGCCCTTCGGCGTGCCCGTCTACGTCGCCCCCAGCTGGTTCGTCGTCGCCGCACTGATCACCTGGGTCTTCGGTGACCAGATCGACCGCGTCCTGCCCGAGCTCGGCGCCGCCCGCTACCTCGTCTCCCTCTTCTTCGCCGTCGCCTTCTACGCCTCGGTGCTCGTCCACGAGCTCGCCCACACCCTCGCCGCGCTCCGTTTCAAGCTCCCGGTGCGCCGCATCCAGCTCCAGTTCTTCGGCGGCGTCTCCGAGATCGAGAAGGAGACCGAGACCCCCGGCCGCGAATTCGTCCTCGCCTTCGTCGGCCCCCTGCTCTCCCTCGTCCTCGCCGGCGTGTTCTACCTCTCGCTGTACGCCGTCGAGCCCGGCACCGTCCCCGGCGTCCTCCTCGGCGGCCTGATGATCTCCAACCTGATCGTCGCCGTCTTCAACCTGCTCCCCGGCCTCCCCCTCGACGGCGGCCGCATGCTCCGCGCCGTCGTCTGGAAGATCACCGGCAAGCCCATGAGCGGCACCGTCGCCGCCGCCTGGGTCGGCCGCGCCCTCGCCGTCCTCGTCCTCGTCGGCCTGCCCCTCCTCACCCGCACCGGCCTCCTCGGCAACTCCACCGACGACATCAGCGGCTTCGAGACCGTCACCGACGCGCTCCTCGCCGCGATCCTCGCCGCCATCATCTGGACCGGCGCCGGCAACAGCCTCCGCATGGCCCGCCTCCGCGAGCACCTCCCCGAGCTCCGCGCCCGCGCCCTCACCCGCCGCGCCATCCCCGTCGAGCCCGTCACGCCCCTCTCCGAGGCCCTCCGCCGCGCCAACGAGGCCGGCGCCCGCGCCCTCGTCGTCGTCGACGGCACCGGCGAACCCACCGGCATCGTCCGCGAGGCCGCCATCGCCGCCGTGCCCCAGCACCGCCGCCCCTGGGTCGCCGTCAGCACCCTCGCCCAGGACCTCACCGACGGCATGCGGGTCCCCGCCGAGCTCACCGGCCAGCCCCTCCTCGACCACCTCCGCGCCAGCCCCGCCACCGAGTACCTCGTGGTGGAGGACACCGGCGAGATCTACGGGGTCCTCGCCACCACCGACGTCGAGCGGGCCTTCGTCCGGGCCATGGCACGACCCTCCGCGTGACCCCGGTACTCTGGTCACATGTCCGAACCGACCGGTGCCGCCCGCCGACGCGGGCCCTTCAAGGTCGGGGACCAGGTTCAGCTGACCGACCCCAAGGGCCGTCACTACACGTTCACGCTCGAAGAGGGAAAGAACTTCCACACCCACAAGGGTTCTTTCCCGCACGACGAACTGATCGGCGCCCCCGAGGGCAGCGTTGTCCGTACCACCGGAAACGTCGCCTACCTCGCGCTGCGCCCCCTGCTCCCCGACTACGTCCTGTCCATGCCCCGCGGCGCAGCCGTGGTCTACCCCAAGGACGCGGGGCAGATCCTGGCCTTCGCCGACATCTTCCCCGGCGCCCGCGTCGTGGAAGCCGGAGTGGGCTCGGGATCGCTGAGCAGCTTCCTCCTGCGCGCCATCGGAGACAGCGGCATGCTGCACTCCTACGAGCGCCGCGAGGACTTCGCCGAGATCGCCAAGGGCAACGTCGAGCGCTACTTCGGCGGCCCCCACCCCGCGTGGCAGCTGACCGTCGGCGACCTCCAGGACAACCTGTCCGACACCGACGTCGACCGCGTCATCCTGGACATGCTCGCCCCCTGGGAGTGCCTGGAGGCCGTCTCCAAGGCCCTCGTCCCCGGCGGCATCCTCTGCTGCTACGTGGCGACCACCACCCAGCTCGCCCGCACCGTGGAGTCCATCCGCGAGTTCGGCTGCTACGCCGAGCCGCAGCCCTGGGAGTCCATGATCCGCAACTGGCACGTCGAGGGCCTCGCCGTCCGCCCCGATCACCGCATGATCGGACACACCGGCTTCCTCGTCACCGCCCGTCGCCTCGCGGACGGGGTCGAGCCCCCGATGCGCCGCCGCCGCCCCGCCAAGGGTGCTTACGGCGAGGACTACGAGGGCCCCAACAAGGGCTGACGTTCCGACATCCAGACCGCGCCGCCGCCGAGTTCCCCGCCCACGCGGGAGAACTCGTCGGCGGCGTCCTCATGTTCGCCGCCGCAGGAGACCGGCCGACCGGATGTCCGCCGCCGAGCACCGGCCGACCGGGGCCACCCCACCTGTTCCGTCCCCCTGTGACGTGTGGCACGATGCCGGGAACCCCGCCGCACCACCCCACAGGAGACGTCGCGCGTGCAGCCCTCCGCCGCCCCGGACCTCGCGGACCTCGCCCACACCCACGCCCGGCCGGCCCACTGGATGGCCACCGCCACCGCGACCGCCGCGGTCGTCGCCCTCGCCGGACTGCTCCAGCCCGGCCCCGCCGGAGCCGGCACCGTCCCGGCCGCCGCCCCGCGCCCGGCACCCGCCCCCGACGCCGCCGCGGTCTCCTACCCCCTGGAATGCGGGGGAGGCCCCCATACGGTCGCGAAGCGGGTCTCCGGAGACCTCGACGGCGACGGGAACCCCGAGACCGTTGCGGTCGTGCACTGCGAAGCCGGCTCCGGCACCCCGCCGAGCGGCGTCTACGTCCTCACCCGCGGCAAGGGGAGCGGAACCCCCGCGCGCGTGGTGGCCACGCTCCTCGCACCCGAGCAGCATCAGAACGTCACCGAGCTCGCCGTACGCGACGGAGCCGTGCGCGCCACCCTGCTCGGCTACTCGTCCCCCGACGTGCCCAGCTGCTGCCCCGACGAGAAGGAGCAGGTCAGCTGGCGCTGGCGGGGCGGCGCCTTCGTCCGCGGCGACCAGGCCGAGGCGCTCGGCGTCTGAGCCGTCACTCGGCGTCGGGGCCGTACACCTCGACCTTGTCCGCGACCCGGCGCACATGGATGCAGTCGCCGGGGCACTCCTTCGCGGAGTCCACCACGTCCTGGAGCAGCGTCAGCGGCACCGGCGTGGTGGCCCCCGCGTCCTGGAGCAGTTCGTCGTCGGGGCTCTTCACATAAGCGAGCCCGTCGATGTCGAGTTCGAAGACCTCGGGGGCGTACTGCGCGCAGATCCCGTCCCCGGTGCACAGGTCCTGGTCGATCCAGACCTCCAGCGCCTCCTCGGCGCCCGTCGCCGGGGCCTCGTGCTGCACGGTCATATCTCCTGCCGTTTCTGCTTCGCGCGATAAGTCGGGCCACCCCTGACGGGTGTTGACCGATGACGACGATACAACCGCCCGCTTTCAGACGGTGAAGGGTGGGTATTCCCCTGGCGAGAGGGGAAGCGCAAGGGTGAAGATCGGACACACCCCGGAGTCTTTTTGATCTAGGGGTTTCAATCACCACCCACGCAGGTAGGGTCAGGAAGCGTCCAGCTCCCCTTGGAGGAGGTGAGGACCGTGGCAGCCCACGACGACGACATCAACCGCGGCATCCGGCCGGGGCGGGGGTCTGAAGACCCCGCCGGTCAGGTTGCCTATCTCGAGCAGGAAATCGCCGTCCTGCGCCGCAAGCTCGCCGACTCTCCGCGCCACACGAGGATTCTCGAAGAGCGGATCGTCGAGCTGCAGAGCAACCTGGCCGGCGTGTCCGCGCAGAACGAACGACTCGCGAACACGCTCCGTGAGGCCCGCGACCAGATCGTGGCCCTCAAGGAGGAGGTCGACCGGCTCGCGCAGCCGCCGGCCGGCTTCGGTGTCTTCCTGCAGGCCAATGAGGACGGCACGTGCGACATCTTCACCGGGGGCCGCAAGCTCCGGGTGAACATCAGCCCGAGCATCGAGCTCGAAGAGCTCAAGCGCGGCCAGGAAGTCATGCTCAACGAAGCGCTCAACGTGGTCGAGGCCATGGAGTTCGAGCGCGCCGGGGACATCGTCACCCTCAAGGAGATCCTCGAGGACGGCGAGCGCGCCCTGGTGGTGGGGCACACCGACGAGGAGCGGGTGGTGAGGCTCGCCGAGCCTCTGCTGGACGTCACCATCCGCGCCGGCGACGCCCTGCTGCTCGACCCCAGGTCCGGCTACGTCTACGAGGTGGTCCCCAAGAGCGAGGTCGAGGAGCTCGTTCTGGAAGAGGTCCCGGACGTCGACTACGACAAGATCGGCGGTCTGGGCAACCAGATCGAGCTGATCCGCGACGCGGTCGAGCTCCCGTACCTCTACCCGGACCTCTTCAAGGAGCACGAACTGCGGCCGCCCAAGGGCATCCTGCTCTACGGGCCGCCCGGCTGCGGCAAGACGCTGATCGCGAAGGCCGTGGCCAACTCCCTGGCCAAGAAGGTCGCCGAGGTGACCGGTCAGCCCGCGGGGAAGTCCTACTTCCTCAACATCAAGGGCCCCGAGCTCCTCAACAAGTACGTCGGTGAGACCGAGCGGCACATCCGCCTCGTCTTCCAGCGCGCCCGGGAGAAGGCGAGCGAGGGCACCCCCGTGATCGTCTTCTTCGACGAGATGGAATCCCTCTTCCGCACCCGCGGCTCCGGTGTCAGCTCGGACGTGGAGAACACCATCGTCCCGCAGCTGCTCGCCGAGATCGACGGCGTGGAGGGCCTGGAGAACGTCATCGTCATCGGCGCCTCCAACCGCGAGGACATGATCGACCCCGCGATCCTGCGGCCCGGCCGGCTCGACGTCAAGATCAAGATCGAGCGTCCGGACGCGGAGGCCGCGAAGGACATCTTCGCGAAGTACCTCACGGCCAACCTGCCGCTCCACTCGGACGACATCTCCGAGCACAGCGGCTCGAAGGCCGCCGCCGCCCACGGAATGATCCAGTCGGTCGTCGAGCAGATGTACGCGGAAACCGAGGAGAACCGCTTCCTCGAAGTCACGTACGCCAACGGCGACAAGGAAGTCCTGTACTTCAAGGACTTCAACTCCGGCGCGATGATCCAGAACATCGTCGACCGGGCCAAGAAGATGGCCATCAAGGCCTTCCTCGACCACAACCAGAAGGGCATCCGGGTCTCCCACCTCCTCCAGGCGTGCGTGGACGAGTTCAAGGAGAACGAGGACCTGCCCAACACCACCAACCCCGACGACTGGGCCCGGATCTCCGGAAAGAAGGGCGAGCGGATCGTGTTCATCCGCACGCTCGTCACCGGAAAGCAGGGCGCGGACACCGGACGCTCCATCGACACGGTGGCCAATACCGGTCAGTACCTGTAGAACGCCCACCGGCTGCGGATGTCCGGAAACCGGGCATCCGCAGCCGACGCATTCCATCCGGTGTTTCTCCCGGCACCACAGGGAAATACCGCAATCGATCTCCCCACCAGCGCGGAGCCGTTCTAGGCTCATCGGTACCGCCGAGTCGCGCACCGTGAGCGCCGCCGGGCAAGGAGGGCCGCATGACCGTACGGCGAGTAATGGGCATCGAGACGGAGTACGGGATCTCCGTCCCGGGACACCCGAACGCCAATGCCATGCTCACCTCGTCCCAGATCGTCAACGCCTACGCGGCGGCGATGCACCGGGCGCGCCGCGCCCGCTGGGACTTCGAGGAGGAGAACCCGCTGCGGGACGCCCGTGGCTTCGACCTCGCCCGCGAGGCCGCCGACTCCAGCCAGCTCACCGACGAGGACATCGGCCTGGCCAACGTGATCCTCACCAACGGGGCCCGCCTCTACGTGGACCACGCCCACCCCGAGTACAGCGCGCCCGAGGTCACCAACCCGCGCGACGCCGTCCTCTGGGACAAGGCCGGCGAGCGGATCATGGCCGAGGCGGCCGAGCGCGCCGCCCAGCTCCCCGGGGCCCAGCCCATCCACCTCTACAAGAACAACACCGACAACAAGGGCGCGTCCTACGGCACGCACGAGAACTACCTGATGAAGCGGGAGACCCCCTTCTCGGACATCGTGCGCCACCTCACGCCCTTCTTCGTCTCCCGCCAGGTCGTCACCGGCGCGGGACGGGTCGGCATCGGCCAGGACGGGCGGGAGAACGGCTTCCAGCTCAGCCAGCGCGCCGACTACTTCGAGGTCGAGGTGGGCCTGGAGACCACCCTCAAGCGACCCATCATCAACACCCGGGACGAGCCGCACGCCGACGCCGAGAAGTACCGCCGCCTGCACGTGATCATCGGCGACGCGAACCTCTCGGAGATCTCCACCTACCTCAAGCTCGGCACCACCTCCCTCGTCCTCTCGATGATCGAGGACGGCTTCATCACGGTCGACCTCGCCGTCGACCAGCCGGTCCGCACCCTGCACCAGGTCTCGCACGACCCGTCGCTCCAGTACCTGATCACGCTCCGCAGCGGCCGGACACTGACCGCGGTCCAGCTCCAGATGGAGTACTTCGAGCTGGCCAGGAAGTACGTGGAGGAGCGCTACGGCTCCGACGCGGACGAGCAGACCATGGACGTCCTCACGCGCTGGGAGGACACCCTGGGACGCCTGGAGACCGATCCGATGAGCCTCGCCGGCGAGCTGGACTGGGTCGCCAAGCGGGAGCTCATGGAGGGCTACCGGCGCCGGGACGGCCTGGACTGGGACGCGGCCCGGCTGCACCTCGTGGACCTCCAGTACGCGGACGTGCGCCCCGACAAGGGCCTCTACAACCGTCTGGTGGCCCGCGGGCGCATGAAGCGGCTCCTGGACGAGGCCGAGGTGGAGCGGGCCGAGACGGCCCCTCCGGAGGACACCAGGGCCTATTTCCGGGGCCGCTGCCTGGAGCAGTACGCCGACGACGTCGCCGCGGCCTCCTGGGACTCGGTGATCTTCGACCTGCCCGGCCGGGACTCCCTCCAGCGCGTGCCGACCCTGGAGCCGCTGCGCGGCACCAAGGCCCACGTGAAGTCACTGCTGGACCGCTGCCGGACCGCGGAGGAACTCGTCCGCGTCCTGTCCGGCGGCTGAACCGGGGGCCCGGGACGGGCCTGAAATGCCCCGGCACTGGGAATCATGGAATCAGTGCCCGGGCGTTGTCGAAACTGCGGGGCCGAAGTCAGACCCGACCTATAGGGTCTGATCTTGTACGGACTCAACCGAGCGGGCCGATTCGAGCGGGGTGAGGGATATGGCGACCAAGGACACCGGCGGCGGACAGCAGAAGGCGACGCGATCCACGGAGGAGGTCGAGGAGACCACCACCGAGGCGAGCTCCGACCTCAAGGAACGCCAGGAGAAGCTGAGCGACGACGTGGACTCCGTCCTGGACGAGATCGACGACGTGCTCGAGGAGAACGCCGAGGACTTCGTGCGTTCCTTCGTCCAGAAGGGCGGCGAGTAGCCGCCCCACGCGCCTGTCGTCCTCCGTCCCCGGAGCCCCGGTGAAAGCCGTGGGTCCGGGGACGGATGACAAGCGGTGGCACGGGTAAGGTCCGTGCACAGCATCCAAGATCAGCCGGTGCCTCCCACGACCGGCCGACTGTCCCACCGGAAGGAATCGCGTGGAAGCCAACCCTCGAAGCACCGGGCGTCTGCCGGCGGCCTTCCTGACGCCGGGGTCGTCCTCGTTCCTGGACTTCCTGGCCGATCACTCGCCGGAGCTGCTCCCGGGGAACCGGAAGCTGCCCGAGGGGATCGTCGAGGCCCCGCACGGCACCACCATCGTGGCCGCGACGTTCCCGGGGGGCGTCGTGCTCGCCGGTGACCGCCGGGCCACCATGGGGAACATGATCGCGCAGCGGGACATCGAGAAGGTGTTCCCGGCCGACGAGTACTCGGCCGTCGGCATCGCCGGCACCGCCGGCCTCGCCGTGGAGATGGTCAAGCTGTTCCAGCTGGAGCTGGAGCACTTCGAGAAGGTGGAGGGCGCGACGCTCTCCCTGGAGGGCAAGGCGAACCGTCTCTCCACCATGATCCGGGGGAACCTGGGCATGGCCATGCAGGGGCTCGCCGTCGTGCCGCTCTTCGCGGGCTGGGACGAGGGCAAGGAGAAGGGCCGGATCTTCTCGTACGACGTGACCGGCGGCCGCTCCGAGGAGCACGGGTTCGCCGCCACCGGCTCCGGCTCGATCTTCGCGCGCGGCTCGATGAAGAAGCTGTACCGC
This sequence comes from Streptomyces sp. TLI_105, assembly GCF_900105415.1. GTDB lineage: Bacteria > Actinomycetota > Actinomycetes > Streptomycetales > Streptomycetaceae > Streptomyces. The sequence continues at coordinate 6,587,144 of NZ_FNSM01000001.1, forward strand.
GCCGACCTGACCGAGGAGCAGGCCACCACGCTGGTGGTGCAGGCGCTCTACGACGCGGCGGACGACGACTCGGCGACCGGTGGTCCCGACATGGCCCGCCGGATCTTCCCGATCGTCACCGTCATCACCGACGAGGGTTTCCGCAGGCTCAGCGAGGCGGAGTCCTCCGAGCTGGCCCGATCGATCACCGAGCGGCGTCTGGAGCAGCCCGACGGGCCGCGCGCCGCCCTGCTCTGACCGTTCGTCGCCCGTAGAAGCCCTTCAGACCGGAAGAAAGGGACGGTAGCCGGTGTCCACGCCGTTCTATGTCTCACCCCAGCAGGCCATGGCCGACCGGGCCGAGTACGCCCGCAAGGGCATCGCCCGCGGCCGCAGCCTGGTCGTCCTCCAGTACACCGACGGCATCGTCTTCGTCGGTGAGAACCCGTCCCGCGCCCTGCACAAGTTCAGCGAGATCTACGACCGGATCGGCTTCGCGGCCGCCGGCAAGTACAACGAGTACGAGAACCTCCGCATCGGCGGCGTGCGCTACGCCGACCTGCGGGGCTACACCTACGACCGGGACGACGTCACCGCGCGCGGCCTGGCCAACGTCTACGCCCAGACCCTGGGCACGATCTTCTCCAGCGCGGGGGAGAAGCCGTACGAGGTGGAGCTGGTCGTCGCCGAGGTCGGCTCCGAGCCGGAGGGCGACCAGATCTACCGGCTGCCGCACGACGGCTCGATCGTGGACGAGCACGGCTCGGTCGCGGTCGGCGGGAACGCGGAGCAGATCAGCTCCTTCCTGGACCAGCGGCACCGGGACGGCATGACGCTGGCCGAGGCCCTGAAGCTGGCCGTGCAGGCCCTGTCGCGTGACACCAACGGCACCGAGCGGGAGATCCCGGCGGAGCGCCTGGAGGTGGCGGTGCTGGACCGCACGCGTCCGCAGCAGCGCAAGTTCAAGCGGATCGTCGGCCGTCAGCTGTCGCGTCTCCTGGAGGCGGACAACGCGGCGGCGGCGAAGACGGACGAGCCCTCGGACGAGGCGCCCGAGGAGTAGTCGGCCCTGCCCGGAGGGGCCCCGGTCCGCGCGGACCGGGGCCCCTCCGGCGTTTTCGGGCTCAGACGGCCGGTTTTCGGGCTCAGACGGCCGGTGCCGGGCCGGTGGAGCCGCGCCGGACGAGGGCCACGGGCAGGGTGACCGGCGGGGCCGGTTCGCCCGCGAGGACGGCGAGGAGCGCCTCCATGCCCCGTCGGCCGAACTCCTCGGCGGGGAGCCGGACCGTGGTGAGCTCGGGTTCCACGGCGGTGGCGAGGGCCAGGTCGTCGAAGCCGGTGATCGACAGGTCCTCGGGGACGCGCAGTCCCAGCCGACGGGCGACCTTGAGGACGCCGACCGCCAGGATGTCGTCGTCGCAGATCACGGCGGTGGGGCGGGGGCCGGGGGCGCCGAACGCGCGGTGGGCGGCCTCCCGTGCGTCGGCCACGTTGAGCGGTGACCGCGCGGTGCGCAGCTCCGTGCCGCGCAGGGCGTCGGCGAGGGCGGCCGCGCGGACGTCGAAGGTCCAGGAGGGGACCGCGGACGCCAGGTGCAGGAAGCGGCGGTGGCCCAGCTCCAGCAGGTGGTCGGTCACCCGCCGCATGCCGTCGGCGACGTCGAGGTTGAGGTGCGCGGAGGCCCCGGGGTCGGAGGGATCGCTGTCGAGCATGACGAGGGGCAGGTCGGCGCCCCGGAGGGCCTTGAGGGCGTCGGCGGCCATGGAGGAGGCGATGACGCCGTCCAGGGCTGCCTGGGCCGAGGCGAAGGGGTCGCGGGCGGGGCCCACGCCGTCGGGGGAGGGGTAGAGGACGACGCCGAAGCCCCGTCGCGCCGCGGCGAGGGCCGCGCCCGTGTGGACGTGGGCGAAGAACTCGTTCGTGAGGGCGGGGACGACGAGCATGGCGGTGCGGGTGCGGCCGAGGCGCAGGTTGCGGGCGGCGAGGTTGGGCCGGTAGCCCAGCTCGTGGGCGGCGTGGCGGACCGCCCCGGCGGTGCGCTCGGAGACCCGGCCGCGCCACTTCTCGCCGAGCACCAGGGAGACGGTGGCCTGGGAGACGCCCGCGGCCCGGGCCACGTCCCTGCTGGTCGGGCGGGCGCCGCCGGAGGGCTCGGGGGACTGCACGGGTGGCCTCCGCGTGGGACGGTGGTCGGGGCGGGGCGCGGGTGGACCCGCGTCGTGGAGGGCGCGGGGTGGACCCGCGTCACGCCGACATGGTACGTATGACTCCGGACGTTATACGTAAAACCTCGGTGTGGTTCCGAGGTGACGGGAGAGTGACATGGCCACCGAGGCCCCCGCGCACGGCGGCTATCTCGACATACTCCGGGCGCCGCACGCCGCCCGGCTCCTCGCCGGAACCCTCGTCGGGCGCCTGCCCAACGGCACCGGTCCCATCGCCATGACCCTGTTCGTCCGGGACCAGGGCGGCAGCTACACCCTGGCCGGCGGACTGATCGCGGCCTACGGCGTCTCCAACGCCATCGGGCAGCCGCTCCTCGGCCGCGCCGTCGACCTCAAGGGCCAGCCCCGCGTCCAGCTGCCCGCCGCCGTCCTCTCGGCGCTCGGCATGGCCCTGTTCGCCCTCACCGGCATCGGCCACCTGGCCCTCGCCTACGCCGCCGTCGTGGTCGCCGGGCTCTTCACCCCGCCCCTCGAGGGCGGCCTGCGCGCCCTCTGGCCGAGCGTCCTCGGCCGCGAGGACCGGGTCCACCGGGCATACGCCCTGGACGCCGTCGCCCAGGAGGTCATGTTCACCGTGGGCCCGCTCCTGGTGACGCTCCTGGTCGCCCTGTGGTCGCCCGCCGCCGCCCTCCTCGTCATCAACGTCCTGGGCATCCTCGGCGCCCTCGCCGTCGTCCTCTCCGAGCCCTCCCGCACCTGGCGCTCCGCCCCCCGCGAGGCCCACTGGCTGGGGGCCCTGCGCTCGCCCGGGCTCCTCGCCCTCCTCGGCTCGTTCTTCTTCGTCGGCCTCGCCCTCGGCTCCATCACGGTCGCCGCCGTGGCCTACGCCGACGACCGGGGCACGCCGTCCGTGTACGGCTGGCTGATGGCCGCCCTCGGCCTCGGCGCGCTGGCCGGCGGCGTCCTCTACGGCGCCCGGCGGTGGGCCGGGGCGCCCGAGCGGCGGCTGAGGGCCCTCGTGGCCCTCCTGGCGCTCTGCTACCTGCCCCTCATGCTCACCCCCGGCCCCGTCGCCATGACCGGCCTCTCGGTGCTCTCCGGGTTCTTCCTCGCCCCCGTCCTCGCCTGCGCCTTCATCGTGGTCGACCGGCACGCCCCCCGCGGCACGGTCACCGAGGCCTTCTCCTGGCTCGTCACCACCTTCGGCGTCGGCGCGGCCCTGGGCTCCGCCGTCGCGGGGCCGGCGGTCGAACTGGCCGGAACGGTGGCCGGGTTCGCCGTGGCCGGCGCGGGCGGCCTCGTCGCGCTGCTCGTCCTGCTCGCCACCGGCCGTGTCCTCGCCGTCCCCGACACGCCCGGTGACGCCGGTGCCGGCGCGCGACACGCCGACGGAGAGGCTGCTTCCGCAGCCGTGCACGCGGAAAAGAACACGCACTGATCGGAAAATGATCGAAACGGGGACGTCCAACCCGGTTTCAGCGCACGCCGTCAGGCGTAATGTTCAGACATGGACCGCCGCATTTTCGGGCTGGAGAACGAGTACGGCGTCACGTGCACGTTCAGGGGACAGCGCCGACTGTCTCCTGACGAAGTGGCGCGCTACCTCTTCCGCCGTGTCGTGTCATGGGGCCGCAGCAGCAACGTCTTCCTGCGGAACGGCGCCCGCCTGTACCTGGACGTGGGTTCGCATCCGGAATACGCAACACCGGAATGCGACAACGTGACCGAACTGGTCACCCACGACAAGGCGGGCGAGCGCATTCTCGAGGGCCTGCTCGTCGACGCCGAACGCCGCCTGCACGAGGAGGGAATCGCGGGCGACGTCTACCTCTTCAAGAACAACACCGACTCGGCCGGAAACTCCTACGGTTGCCACGAGAACTATCTCGTCGCCCGTCACGGTGAGTTCTCCCGGCTCGCGGACATCCTCATTCCCTTCCTCGTGACGCGGCAGCTCATCTGCGGCGCGGGAAAGGTCCTCCAGACCCCGCGCGGCGCGGTCTACTGCGTCTCCCAGCGCGCCGAGCACATCTGGGAGGGCGTCAGCTCCGCCACCACCCGCTCGCGCCCCATCATCAACACCCGGGACGAGCCGCACGCCGACGCCGAGCGCTACCGCCGGCTGCACGTCATCGTCGGCGACTCCAACATGTCCGAGACGACCATGCTGCTCAAGGTCGGCGCCACCGACCTGGTGCTCCGCATGATCGAGGCGGGCACGGTGATGCGCGACCTGACCCTGGAGAACCCCATCCGGGCCATCCGCGAGGTCAGCCACGACATCACCGGACAGCGCAAGGTCCGCCTCGCCAGCGGCCGCGAGGCCTCCGCCCTGGAGGTCCAGCGCGAGTACTACGAGAAGGCCGTGGACTTCGTCGACCGCCGGGGCATCCGCGCCGGCACGGTCGCCCAGGTCCTGGAGCTGTGGGGCCGTACGCTCGACGCGATCGAGAGCGAGCAGCTCGACCGGATCGAGACCGAGATCGACTGGGTCATGAAGTACAAGCTCATCGAGCGGTACCGGGCCAAGCACAACATGACCATGTCGAACCCGAGGGTCGCGCAGATAGACCTCGCCTACCACGACATCCACCGTCGTCGCGGGCTGTACTACCTGCTCCAGAAGAACGGCCAGGCGGCCCGGATCTGCAACGACCTGAAGATCTTCGAGGGCAAGTCGGTGCCCCCGCAGACCACTCGGGCCCGGCTGCGCGGCGACTTCATCCGCCGCGCGCAGGAGCAGCGGCGGGACTTCACCGTCGACTGGGTCCACCTCAAGCTCAACGACCAGGCGCAGCGCACGGTGTTGTGCAAGGACCCGTTCCGCTCCGTCGACGACCGGGTGGAAAAGCTGATCGCCGGAATGTAGGCAGGTCGCACCGACCGGCAGGGCCCCGCGCGTTCGGCGTGCGGGGCCTTCGACGTGACAGGAGGAACGCCTAGAGTGTCGGCACAACTACCGTGCCGTCTGAGATCTGAGGAACACGTGCGCCGACTTGCCGGCCTTCTCGTCGTCCCGCTGCTGCTGCTCTCCACAGCGGCCTGCGGCAGCGACGACAAGGGCTCCGATTCCGCCTCGATGAAGAACGGACTGCCCGCCATCACCGCGGGGGAGAAGTTCGGGGAGAAGCCGACCCTCGCCAAGGGCGAGGGCGACCCGCCCAAGGAACTGAAGGTCAACGTCATCAGCGAGGGCAAGGGCGCGGTGACGAAGAAGGGCGACGCGCTCCAGGTGAACTACCTGGGCCAGGAGTGGGACGAGACCACCCCCTTCGACAACAGCTTCGACCGGGGTGAGCCCTTCTCGCTGACGCTCGGCGAGGGCCGGGTCATCCAGGGCTGGGAGAAGGGCCTGGAGGGCCAGAAGGTCGGCAGCCGCATCGAGATCGGCATCCCGCCGGAGCTCGGTTACGGCGCGCAGGGCCAGGGCGACATCAAGCCCAACGCCACCCTCGTCTTCGTCGTGGACATCCTGAAGTCCGTGACGGTCCCGAAGTCCGCCACGGGCACCGAGGTCGCCCAGGAGAACAAGGACCTGCCGAAGGTCGGGACGAACACCGACGGCAAGGCCCCCTCGCTGACGGTCCCGAAGACCGACCCGCCGACCAAGCTCGTCTCGAACTACGTGCTCGAGTCCAAGGGCGAGGTGGTCAAGGCCACCGACACGGTCATCGTGAACTACGTCGCCGCCCTGTGGAAGGACGGCAAGGTCTTCGACTCGACCTACACCACGGGCAAGCCCGCGAACTTCCCGCTCGCGAACCTGACGCTGAAGGGCCTCAAGGACGGTCTCGTCGGCAAGAAGGTCGGCAGCCGCGTCCTGATCGTCGCCCCGCCGTCGGAGGCGTTCGGCGACAAGGAGCAGCAGGGCATTCCGAAGAACTCCACGCTGGTCTTCGCGGTGGACATCCTGACGAAGGTGTAAGACTGTCCTGTTCGCGCGGATCGTCATCGCGCAGTTCATCGGTTTGAGGAGCAGTTCAGTGAGCATCGAGAAGCCCGAGATCGACTTCCCGGGTGGCGAGCCGCCGAAGGACCTGGAGATCAAGGACCTCTGGGAGGGCGACGGCGAGGTCGCCAAGGCCGGCCAGTTCGTGAAGGTCCACTACGTGGGTGTGGCCTTCTCCACCGGCGAGGAGTTCGACGCCTCCTGGAACCGCGGCGCCCCGCTCGACTTCAAGCTCGGCGTCGGCCAGGTCATCGAGGGCTGGGACAAGGGCGTCCAGGGCATGAAGGTCGGCGGCCGCCGCCAGCTGATCATCCCCGCCCACCTCGCCTACGGCGACCGTGGCGCCGGCGGCAAGATCGCCCCGGGCGAGACGCTGATCTTCGTCTGCGACCTCGTGGCCGTGCAGGGCTGACCTGGTTCAGGTCGTTCCCGGGCCCCCGCCGTCCACGGCGGGGGCCCTCGGCTTTTGTCCCGACACCCCGGGGCGGTACGGTCGGACGTCCGAGAAGTGGAACCGGCGGAAGGGTGCAGGGCGTCGATGGCGATTGCCAAGTCCGAGCGGCTGATGAATCTCGCGCTGTGTCTGCTCGGGACGCGCCGCCCGCTGAGCAAGCGGGAGCTCCGCGGCTCCATCGAGGCCTACCTCGAAGCGAGCGGCGACGAGGCCTTCAACCGCATGTTCGAGCGGGACAAGGACGACCTCCGCGAGCTCGGCCTGGTCATCGAGACCGTCGAGAACCTGGAGGGCGAGACCGGCTACCTCGCCCGCCGCGACTCCAACCGGCTGCCGCCGATCACCCTCGACGCCGAGGAGGCCGCCGCGCTCGGCCTCGCCGCCAAGGTGTGGCAGCAGGCCCGCCTCGCCGGGGCCGCCAGCGGCGCCCTCCAGAAGCTCCGCGCCGCCGGCATGCCCGAGGCCGAGGACTCGTACGAGACCCAGCCCAGCGCCCTCGAACCGCGCATCCCGGTCCACGAGGCCGCCTTCGAGCCGCTCATGCTGGCCTGCCGCGACCGCCGGCCCGTCGTCTTCGACTACCGCAAGGCCAACGCCGCCCGCCCCGAGACCCGCCACGTCGAGCCCTGGACCCTGGAGTGCTGGCGCGGCCACTGGTACCTGGCCGGCTGGGACCGCGACCGCGGCGCCGAGCGCGTCTTCCGGCTCTCCCGCATCACCGGCAAGGTCCGCTCCCGCGCCGGCGCCTTCACCGCGCCCGTCCCCGACGTCGTGACCGTCCGGGAGACCGTCGAGAGCTGGGCCGGCGAGACCGCCACCCGCTCCGCCCGGATCCGGCTCCGCACCGGCTGCGGCTACCCGCTGAGGGCCCGCGCCCAGGCCGTGACCGAGGGCGACGACGGCTGGGACGAGCTGGAGATCCCGTACGGGCACGGGCTCGACGCCTGGCTCGTCGAGTTCGGCCCCGACGTGGTCGTACTGGAACCCGCCGATCTGCGGGCCGATGTGGTGGAGCGGCTGCGCGCCGTGGCCAAGGGCTGAGGGGGAGACGTACCGCATGGCTGCCAACGCGATCGACCAGACGAGGCGGATGCTCTCGCTCGTCACCTACCTCCGTGAGCGCCCCGGCGCCCACGTCGCCGACGTGGCGCGCGCCTTCGGGATCACCGAGGACGAGCTGATCTCCGACCTGGACGTGCTGCCCATGTGCGGCACCAGCTTCCGGGGCGGCGACCTCCTGGACATCGACACCGACGGCGACCGGATCTGGTGGCACAACCCCGACGACGTCGCGGAGCCCCTGCGGCTCGCCGCCGACGAGGCCACCGCGCTGCTCGTCGCCGCCCGGGCCGTCGCCACCCTGCCGGGGCTCCGCGAGAGCGACCGGGACGCCCTCCTGCGGGCCACCGCCAAGCTGGAGGCGGCGGCCGGCGAGGCCGCCGGGGCCAGCGCCCGGCTCTCGGTGACCTTCGAGTCCGAGGGCGGGGTCTTCGCCGAGGTCGACCGGGCCATCTCGGAGCGCAGACGGCTGTGGGTGCGGTACTACTCGCCCGCGCGCGACGAGCTCACCGAGCGCGAGGTCGACCCGATCCGGCTCTTCGCCGTCGGCCACACCTACATGGAGGCGTGGTGCCGGCTCTCCGAGGCGCGCCGCACCTTCCGGCTCGACCGGGTCGTGGAGATCCGGATCCTCGACGAGCACGCGGCGCCGCCGGAGCTGGAGCTGCGCGACCTCTCCGAGGGCCTGGTCCACCCGTCCGCCGACGACCCGGAGGTCGTGGTCGAGGTGGGGCCCGGCGGACGCTGGGTCGCCGAGTACTACCCGCACGACCGGGCCGAGGAGCTGCCGGACGGCGGACTGCGGATCACGCTGCGGACGCCGGACCCGGCCTCGCTGCGCAGACTGGCGCTGCGGCTCGGCAGCGACGGGCGGATCGTCGCGCCGGCGGAGCTGGCCGACAGCGCGAGGACGGCGGCGACCGCCGCTCTCGCCGCGTACGAGGGTGTGTGAGCCCGCCGCCCACGGGAGCGGCGAGGCCGCCGTCCGCGAGGGCGTGCGGGCTCGCCGGCCACAGGGGCGTCTGCGAAGGCGTGTGACGTTCCCCGCCGCCGGGACGCTGTTACTGACGTGATGCCAGAGTCGAGAGAGATGAGGGAGATGTCCGTGATGCACAATTTTGCGGCGTCCATGGCCCCGGTCCTCTTCAAGGCCGCCTGCCCCGACTGCCGCTCGCGCTTCGAACTCTCCGCGAGCGCCCTGCGCCTCGCCATCGGGGCGAGCCGCCGCACCACCTTCTACTCCTTCACCTGCCCCGAGTGCGGCAGCTCCGTCCGCAAGCCCGCGGGCGAGCGCATCGTCGAACTCCTCACCGGCGGCGGCGTCCGCACCCTGCGCCTCCACACCACCGTCTGAACGACCCGCACCCGCCCAAGGTCTAGGCTCAGCACATGTTCTGGCCCATGCTCGCCATCGCCCTCGGCTTCCTCGGCATCGCCGTCCTCGGCGTCCTCGGCGTCAAGGTGTTCCTGGAGGTCCAGCGCCTCGGCCGTCAAGTGGCCCACACCACACACCGGATCCAGCAGGCCGCCGAAGAGCTCGAGACCGCCGCCGTCGGCCTCGCCCGAACCGGTGAGACACTCCGCTGACTCCGTGCCCCGCGCTGCGGGAAGCGGCCCCGGTGGCAGTCGGTGGGACGCAATCGGGAGTACGCAGGGGCATTGCCCCGCGTTTACTCCTGCGGGTTACGATCGCAGGCAGCGCGGTGGCCGGACGCCTGTCCGACCCGCCGGGCACGTACTCCCTGTCGCCTCGGTGAAGAAGGTAAACAGCTATGGGTAGGCTCGGCCCCACCGAGATCATCCTCATTCTCGTCGTCGTCATCCTCCTGTTCGGTGCCAAGAAGCTCCCGGACATGGCGCGCTCGCTGGGCAAGTCGGCCCGCATCCTCAAGAGCGAGGCCAAGGCGATGAAGGCGGACGACCAGCAGAGCGCCCCCGCCGACCCCCCGCACGCCGGAACCGGCACGCAGGAGCCCGCCCCGCGCACCATCCAGGCCGCTCCCGGTGACGTGACCAGCGCGCGTCCCGTGACCGAGCCCTCGGACACCACCAAGCGCTGACCCGGTCCGCCGCGGCCGCCGCACCGGGCGGCGGCCTGCCGCACGAGATGAGGACGTGGGTTGCCCAAGTCTGCCCGCAAGCAGGAGAAGGACCCCGAGGGCCGGATGCCCCTCGTGGAGCACCTGCGTGAACTCCGCAACCGACTGGCGAAGGGTCTCCTCGCCATCGCAGCGGTGACGATCGTGGCCCTCGTGTACAGCGAGGAGCTCATGCAGTTCCTGACGAGATCGGTGCCCACCTGCGCACCGGACGTCACCAGTAACGGCGGCAACTGCGCGATCGTCTCCTTCAACACGCTGATGGCCCCCTTCAGCACGACGATCCAGCTGTCCCTGACGGCGGGCCTCGTCGTCGCCAGCCCCGTCTGGCTCTACCAGCTGTGGGCCTTCGTCGCACCCGGCCTGCACAAGAACGAGAAGAAGTACACGTACGCGTTCGTGGGCGCGGCCGTGCCGCTGTTCGCCGCCGGCGCCTACCTGGCGTACCTCATCCTCCCCGTCAGCGTGAAGGTCCTCATCAGCCTCACGCCCGAGGGCTCCGCGAACATCCTCTCGCTCGGCGACGTCCTCGACTTCACCCTGCGCATGGTGCTCGTCTTCGGCCTCGCCTTCGAGCTCCCGCTCGTGCTGGTGATGCTCAACCTCACGGGTGTCCTCTCCGGCCGTCGCATGGCCGGCTGGTGGCGCGGCGTGATCATGGGCGTCTTCGTCTTCGGCGCCGTCATCACGCCCACCACCGACCCCGTGGGCATGCTCGCCCTCGCCGGACCCATCACCGTCCTGTACTTCGGGGCCGTCGGGTTCTCCCTCCTCAACGACCGCCGGCGCAAGCGCGCCAACCCGGACGCCGAGCTCGACGACGACGAGGCCTCCTCGCTCGACCTCACCCCCGAGGCCGTCGGGGCCGTCGAGCCCGTGGGCGCGGTCCGCGCCCTGCCCGAGCAGGCCACCGGGGAGCACGGCGGCGCGGGCGCGCACCGGGTCAACGGTTACGACGACGTCACCTGATCTTGTAGGGTCCCCCCAGACTCCGTCCGGGGGGACCCCCATGAGCAGCGACCTCACCCTCTTCGTCAATCCCACCGCCGGCCGCGGCCGCGGCGCCCACGCCGCCCAGCCCGCCGCGCAGGTCCTCAGGGACGCCGGATTCTCCGTCCGCACCGTCCTCGGACTCGACGCCGACGACGCCCTCACGCGCGCGCGTGAGGCCGTCGCGGACGGCACCGGCGCCCTCGTCGCCGTCGGCGGCGACGGCATGATCTCCCTCGCCCTCCAGGCCGTCGCGGGCACCGACACCCCCCTCGGGATCATCGCCGCGGGCACCGGCAACGACTTCGCCCGCACCCTCGGCCTGCCCGTCCGCGACCCCGCCGCCGCGGCCCGCCTCACCGCCGGGCTGCTGAAGGGCGAGGGGGCCCGCGCCATGGACCTCGGGCGGGTGACGAGCGGCACCCGCAGCCGCTGGTACGGCACCGTCCTCGCCTCCGGCTTCGACTCCCGCGTCAACGACCGCGGCAACCGCATGCGCCTTCCTGCCGGACGCTTCAAGTACGACCTCGCGATCCTCGCCGAGCTCGCCGCCTTCCGGCCCGTCCCGTACCGCCTCACCTTCGACGACGGCCGCGTCCTGGAGGTCGACGCCACCCTCGTCGCCGTCGGCAACGGCACCTCCTACGGCGGCGGCATGCGGATCTGCGCCGACGCCCGCACCGACGACGGACTCCTCGACGTCACCGTCGTCGGGGACTGCGACCGCACCACCCTGCTCAAGGTCTTCCCCCGGGTCTACAAGGGCACCCACCTCGACCACCCCAAGGTCACCACCCACCGGGTCCGCTCCCTGACCCTCGACGCCCCCGGCACCACGGGCTACGCGGACGGCGAGCCGCTCGGCCCGCTGCCGCTCACCGCGGAGTGCGTCCCGGCCGCCCTGCGCGTCCTCGCCCCCGCCCCGGCACCCCCCGGAGTCGCCCCCTCCGCATCCCCTCGATAAAGATCGCGTCACTGTCACAGGCGGCGGGTAGGCTCGACAACAAGATGACAGAGGACCTCACACCAGCCGAGGCGTACGCGGCCGCCCTCGCCCGCAACGCCGAGCGGCGCACCGCACTGGCGCCCTTCCGCGAGCTGTACGACTTCGATCTGGACCCCTTCCAGATCGAGGCGTGCCAGGCTCTCGAAGCGGGGAAGGGCGTGCTCGTCGCCGCGCCCACGGGCTCCGGCAAGACCATCGTGGGCGAGTTCGCCGTCCACCTCGCCCTCACCCAGGGCCGCAAGTGCTTCTACACGACCCCGATCAAGGCGCTGTCGAACCAGAAGTACGCCGACCTCGTCAAGCGGTACGGCCCCGGCAAGGTCGGCCTGCTCACCGGCGACAACAGCGTGAACGGCGACGCCCCGATCGTCGTCATGACCACCGAAGTCCTCCGCAACATGCTCTACGCGGGATCCCAGGCCCTCTCCGGCCTCGGGTACGTGGTGATGGACGAGGTCCACTACCTCTCCGACCGCTTCCGCGGCGCCGTCTGGGAGGAAGTGATCATCCACCTCCCCGAGTCCGTCACCCTCGTCTCGCTCTCCGCGACCGTGTCCAACGCCGAGGAGTTCGGCGACTGGCTCGACACCGTCCGCGGCGACACCGAGGTCATCGTCTCGGAGAGCCGCCCCGTCCCCCTCTGGCAGCACGTCCTCGCCGGACGCCGGATGTACGACCTCTTCGAGGAGGAGACCGACCACGGCGGCCGCGGCGCCTCCCGGCGCGAGGTCAACCCCGACCTCCTCCGCCTCGCCCGCACCGAGAACACGCGCACGTACAACCCGCGCGACCGGCGGCGCGGCAAGATGGTCCGCGAGGCCGACCGCGAGCGCGAGCGCCGCCAGCGCTCCCGGATCTGGACGCCCGGCCGGCCCGAGGTCATCGAGCGCCTCGACGCCGAGGGCCTCCTGCCCGCGATCACCTTCATCTTCAGCCGTGCCGGCTGCGAGGCCGCCGTCCAGCAGTGCCTCTACGCCGGCCTGAGGCTCAACGACGACGAGGGACGGCAGCGCGTCCGCGAGATCGTCGAGGCGCGCACGGCCGCCATCCCCACCGAGGACCTGCACGTCCTGGGGTACTACGAGTGGCTCGAAGCCCTGGAGCGGGGCATCGCCGCCCACCACGCCGGCATGCTCCCGACCTTCAAGGAGGTCGTCGAGGAGCTCTTCGTCCGCGGCCTCGTCAAGGCCGTCTTCGCCACCGAGACCCTCGCCCTCGGCATCAACATGCCCGCGCGTTCCGTCATCCTCGAAAAGCTCGTCAAGTGGAACGGCGAGCAGCACGCGGACATCACCCCCGGCGAGTACACCCAGCTCACCGGCCGCGCCGGCCGCCGCGGCATCGACGTCGAGGGCCACGCCGTCGTCCTCTGGCAGCGCGGACTCGACCCCGACCACCTCGCCGGACTCGCCGGCACGCGCACGTATCCCCTGCGCTCCAGCTTCAAGCCCTCGTACAACATGGCGGTCAACCTCGTCGACCAGTTCGGCCGGCACCGCTCGCGCGAGCTCCTGGAGACGTCCTTCGCCCAGTTCCAGGCCGACCGCTCCGTCGTGGGCATCTCGCGCCAGGTCCAGCGGAACGAGGAGGGCCTCCAGGGCTACCGCGAGGGCATGACCTGCCACCTCGGGGACTTCGAGGAGTACGCGCGGCTCCGCCGCGACCTCAAGGACCGCGAGACCGAGCTGGCCCGGCAGGGCGCCGCCCAGCGCCGTGCCCAGGCCGCCGGCTCCCTGGAGAAGCTCAAGCCCGGCGACGTCATCCACGTCCCCACCGGGAAGTTCGCGGGCCTCGCCCTCGTCCTCGACCCCGGCATCCCGGCCGGCCGCACCAACGGCCACCGCGGCTTCGAGCACCACGACGGGCCGCGCCCCCTCGTCCTCACCGCCGAGCGGCAGGTCAAGAGGCTCGCCTCCATCGACTTCCCGGTCCCGGTCGAGGCGCTGGAGCGCATGAGGATCCCCAAGTCCTTCAACCCGCGCTCCCCGCAGTCCCGCAGAGACCTCGCCTCCGCCCTGCGGAGCAAGGCCGGGCACATCAACCCCGAGCGCCACCACCGGCAGCGCTCCGCCGCCGCCGACGACCGCGAGATCGCCCGGCTGCGCACCGCCCTGCGCGCGCACCCCTGTCACGGCTGCGACGAGCGCGAGGACCACGCCCGCTGGGCCGAGCGCTACCACCGTCTCCAGCGCGACACCCAGCAGCTGGAGCGGCGCATCGAGGGGCGCACCAACACCATCGCCCGCACCTTCGACCGGATCGTCGCGCTCCTCACCGAGCTCGACTACCTGCGCGGCGACGAGGTCACGGACAACGGCAAGCGGCTCGCCCGGCTCTACGGCGAGCTCGACCTGCTGGCGAGCGAATGCCTCCGCGACCGCGTCTGGGAGGGCCTCAACCCGGCCGAACTCGCCGCCTGCGTCTCGGCGCTGGTGTTCGAGGCGCGGCAGGCCGACGACGCCGTCGCGCCCAAGCTGCCCACGGGCAACGCGAAGGCGGCGCTCGGCGAGATGGTCCGGATCTGGGGCCGTCTCGACGCCCTCGAAGAGGAGTTCAGGATCAACCAGGCGGAGGGGGTCGGTCAGCGCGAGCCCGACCTCGGCTTCGCCTGGGCCGCCTACCAGTGGGCCTCCGACAAGAGCCTCGACGAGGTGCTCCGCGAGGCGGAGATGCCCGCGGGCGACTTCGTCCGCTGGTGCAAGCAGGTGATCGACGTCCTCGGGCAGATCGCCGCTGCGGCGCCCAAGGAGAACAGCACGGTCGCCAAGAACGCCCGCAAGGCCGTGGACGCGCTGCTGCGCGGGGTCGTCGCCTACAGCTCGGTGGGCTGACGGTTCCCCTTCCTCCCTCCCTTCGGGGCGAGTGCCCGTGGCGATCACGCCACGGGCACTCGCTCGTTTCCGGACGCCCGGACGGCGTTGTCCACAGGCGGCCGTCCACAGGGGTGGCGCGTGCAGGGCCCTTCCGCTTGCATGGACTCGCAAGCAGGGAAGGTCAGTTGGGGAGGGGACGCACATGACCACGCGAGCCGGTCATCCGCATGCCGGGGCACGGGACGAGGGGCGGTCGACGGGGGAAGAGGGAGAGGCAGGGGGTGCGGCTTCGGCAGGGCCGGCAGAGGCTCCGGTTGTCGTCGAGGGGCCGCCGGGCGTGCCCTTCCTGGGGAACCTGCCCGCCTTCGGCAAGAACCCGCTCGCCTTCTTCGAGGAGCTCCGGGGCCGTGGCGACTTCGTCCGCTGGCGCTTCGGCGGCAAGCCCTCGCTCTTCGTCGCGCGCCCCGACGCGGTCGGCGAGCTCCTCACCGAGGTCGAGCGCACCTTCGACCAGCCCGACCTCGGCATCGCCTTCCGCACGCTCCTCGGCAACGGCGTCATCGTCTCCAAGGGCGCGGACTGGCGGCGCAAGCGGTCCCTGGTGCAGCCCTCCGTCCGCCCGAAGCAGGTCCGTTCCTACGCGGCGACGATGAGCGAGTGCGCCGTCGCCCTCGCCGACCGGTGGAGCGACGGGCAGCGGGTCGACGTCAAGAAGGAGATGGCCGCCCTCACCCAACTCGTCGCCGTCCGGACCATCTTCGGCGTCGACACGGCGGCCGACGCCGAAGCCATCGGCCGGGCCATGGACATCGCGCAGAAGGAGATCGGGGCCGAGTTCAGCGGCATCGGAGCGGTCCTGCCCGACTGGGTCCCCACCCCCGGACGCGCCCGGATCAAGCGCGCCACCGCCGTCATCGACGCGGAGGTCTCCCGCGTCGTGTCCCAGCACCGCGACGGCGAGAGCGAGCGCCCCGACCTGCTCAGCCGTCTGCTCGCCGCCCGGGACGAGACCGGTGCGTCCCTCTCCGACCAGGAGATCCGGGACGAGACCGTCACCCTCTACATCGGCGGTCACGAGACCACGAGTTCCACCCTCGTCTGGGCGTGGTACCTGCTCTCCCGCGATCCCCGGGTCCGCGAGTCCCTCACGGAGGAACTCGACCGGGTCCTCGCCGACCACGAGCCCGGCTACGACGACTACGCCTCCCTGACGTACACCCAGGCGGTCATCAAGGAGACCCTCCGGCTGTACCCCACGATCTGGCTGATCACCGGCCTGGCCAAGGAGGGCGCCACCCTCGGCGGCATGCCCGTGCCCGTCGGCACCCGCGTCTGGTCCAGCCAGTGGGCGACCCACCGCGACCCCCGCTGGTACGGCGACGCCGAGGCCTTCCGTCCCGAGCGGTGGATCGATCGGGGCGGCGTACCCGCCGAGGAGATACCCGAGTACGCCTGGTTCCCCTTCGGCGGCGGCCCCCGCGTCTGCCTCGGCACTCGCTTCGCCCTCGTCGAAGCGGTCCTCGTCCTCGCGGTCCTGGCACGCCGCTACCACCTGGACGTCGCCGCGGACGAGATCCTCCCGGTCCCGAGCCTCACCCTCCAGCCGGACCGCGACGTGCTGGCCACGGTCCGCGCCCGGAACTGAGCAGCCTGGCGGAACCGAGCCTGGCGGGGCCGGACCAGGGCAGTCCGCGGACCGGATGTGGACGGGCCGTGGGCCGTGGTGACGTGCGGCTATCGTCGCGGAATGGCTCAGGATCACGAGAAGTTCGACACCGCGATGGCCACCTGGCAGGAATGGCAGGAAGCCCCCTGGGGCCGTCTCCGCTACGCGCTCGCCGAGGCGAACCTCATGCGTCACCTCGACGACGGACCCGGAGGCGGACCGCTGCGGATCCTCGACCTCGCGGGCGGCGACGGCGGTGACGCGATGCGGCTCGCGACGCGGGGGCACCACGTCACCGTCGTCGACCTCGCGCCGGCCATGCTGGCCGCCGCGGGGGCGCGGGCCGCGGAGAGGGGGCTTTCGGAACGGGTGACCTGTGTCCGGGCCGATGTGCGCGCACTGCCGGCGGACATCGCCACGGGCGGCTTCGACGTGGTGCTGTGCCACAACCTCCTGCAGTACGTGGACGACGTGCCCGGCACCCTCGCCACGGCGCTCGGTCCGCTGAAGGAGGGAGGAGTGTTCTCCGTGATGGCGATCAACCGGCACTCGGCGCCGCTGAACGTCGCCGTCCGGGAACTGGATCCCGCCGCTGCCCTGGCCGCACTCGACAGCGACCGGCTCCGGAACGAGATGTTCGACTCCGAACTGGCCCTCCACACGGCAGAGGAGATCATCCCGGTCCTCGGGGACCTCGGCTGCCGGGACGTGCGGCACTACGGCATCCGCAGCTTCTGCGACTACCTGACCGACGACGCGCGCAAGTACGACCCGGCGTACTACGCCGACCTCGAACGCCTGGAACTCGCCACGACCGCGCGAGCCCCCTACATGCACACGGCCCGCCTCTTCCAGCTCACGGCCCGGAAACGAGCCGTCTTCTGACCGCGTGCCGGTTCCCGGGGCCTCAGTGCCCGGAGGCGAGGGCTCTGGCCAGGTCCCGCAGGTCCTCGGTGCGCAGGACCCGGCCGCCGAAACCGGGGAGCGGGACGTGGAGGAGGGCGGTCCAGCGGGCGGGGACGGCGGCGGGGCCGTACACCGCGCCGGCGAGGGCCTCCTCGAAGGAGCCGCCCCTCCGTTGGGGGAGGATGGGCACAACGGGCGGCGTCCTTTGCCGGGCCTAGGCTTCCGCGCCTTGGCCCGCCCCACGGGTGCGCCGCACAAGGTGGTGCGGGCCAAGGCCCAGGGGGCGGAGGCGCCGCTAGGGGCGCCGTCCCGTGTGCCCACCCGTCCCGCCCTGCGGGACGATTGCCCACACGGGCGTGCCACCTGGGCCTGCGGCGATCAGGCGGCGGCGGCCATCGTCTCGGTCCGCCCCCGTGCGGCCGCGACGTCCCAGGCGTCGCCGCCCGACAGGACCTGTTCGGTCTGGAGGCCGATGTCCTTGGGGTCGGCCGCGGCCCAGCGCCGGAAGCGCTCGAAGACGTCCGGCAGGTCGAGGCCGCCCCGTTCGAGGAGCGACTCCCCGAGGAGGACCGCCATCTGCGTGTCGTCCGTCGCCTCGCCCGGATCCCAGCCGCCGCCTCCGCACAACTCCCCGACGCCTTCCGGGAATCGCTCCCGGAAGGCGCCGGGCAGGCCGAACTCGAAGGGGGCGCCCAGCGCGTCGCCGACGGCGGAACCCAGTACGGCGCCGACGGCGCGGTCGATGTCCGGCATCCGGCCAGAGTAGACCGCGTCGCCCTGGGCGGTGGGGCCCCGGCCGTCACGCCGGAGCGAGTACCGGCCGCCGCCTGCTCCTGGCCGTCCAGATCGCGCGGGCGATCAGGAACAGGGGGAGGCCGACGGGGGAGAGGAGGATGGTCAGGAGGAGCAGGGGGGCCATCAGGAGCGGGGGGATCGAGAGGCGGCGGGCCTCGCGGTACATCCACTGGCCCAGGAGGAGGTCCCAGGCGATGACCTGGGCCCAGAGGGCGCCGGCGCCGTTCGCGAGGGCGGTGAGGTCGCGGAAGGCGTCGAGGTCGGGGCTGCTGACCACCGCCCACAGTTCGGGCAGGACGGGGGCGGCGAGCACCGCCCAGACGGCCAGGATCGGCAGGGCGGTCAACGGCGAGGCCGCGAGCCGTTCCGTGCCCCGCCAGCGGGGCGCGAAGATCATGAGCAGCCAGACCGGCGCCGCGAGGAAGAACGTCAGCTCGAACAGGAAGCCGGTCATGCCGTGACCTCCTCGGTGGGGGTGGGGGTGGGGGAGGTGACGGGGGTGGTGGTGCGGAGGGACAGGGTCGCGGCCGCCCCGCCGAGCAGCACGATGGCGCCCGCGCAGGCGAGCGTCGTGCCGTCCGGGGCGAACAGGGCCTGACCGCGCAGTGCCTGCCAGGTCAGCAGGACGAAGGTCGCCGCGTACGCCGCCGAGGCCGTGAGCGTGAGGCGCAGCCGGACCCGCTCGTCGGCCAGGCGGGCGAGGCCGGGGAAGCGGGCGGAGCGCGCGGCGAGGGCGCTGAGGACGATCAGCAGCAGCGGGAGCAGCTGAAGGGCGTGCATGCCGAAGAAGTGGGCGATGCGCAGGTCGCCGCCCGTGGTCGCCCAGCCGGTGAGCGGCAGCGACGGGCCGCCGTCCGGGACGCCGACGCTGTGGGCGCCGACGATCGGCGAGTCGTCGACGGCCAGCTGCTCCGGTGTCGGACGGACCATCAGGAAGCCGACGGCCGTGCCCGCCAGGGCGATCAGGGAGGACAGCCGGACGGCCCAGGCCATCGCCCGGTCGAGGATCCGGGCGCGGAGCAGCAGTACCGCGATGACCAGGGCGCTCAGCCACAGCACGGCGACGGTGGCGCCCATGAGCTGGAAGACGGCGCTGTCGAAGGGGGTCGCCTGGTTGAAGTGGCTCTGGGTGCCGCGGATCACCTGGAGGGTGATGAGCACCATCTCGACGGTGCTGGCGACGGTGATCACCGTCCCGGCCCACCAGCCGGTCCGTCGGCCGCGGGGGAGCAGCGAGAGCATCCAGGCCAGCGAGAGGCCGTAGGCGATGAACGAGACCGAGAACTTGAACGGTTTGGTCCAGATGGGGACGCCGACCAGCATCCGGTCGTCGACGACGATGCCGACGGCGGAGACGAGGGCGAGGACGCCCATCGAGGCGACGAACCAGACCAGGGGGCGGTGCAGCCGGGGAGGCGGGGTGGCGTGGGCGCGTGGGTTCGGCGAAGACGACGAAGGCATACGGATCCCCCCGTGGGAAGTATGGATAGTGGCACTCGCCGCTATCTGATAGTGCCACTATCTATGATGGAGATGCCGGTCGGCAAGGCCGGGGAGGGATCTGAAAGGTGAACGCGCTGTGCGCATCGGAGAGTTGAGTCGCAGGACCGGGGTGTCGGTGCCGACGATCAAGTTCTACGTACGGGAAGGGCTGCTGCCCGCCGGCGAGCTGACGAGCCCGAACCAGGCGTCCTACGGAGAGGCGCACGTGCGGCGGCTCCGCCTGATCCGGGCGCTCCTCGACGTGGGCGGCCTGTCGGTGGCGGCGATCCGTGGGGTGGTCATGGCCGTCGACGACCCGGCACAGTCGGTGCACGAGGTGCTGGGGGCGGCGACCGGTCCGATGGTGCCGCGCTACGACCGTGAGCCCGGCGGCGGCATCGAGGAGGCGCGGAAGGGGGTCGCCGGACTGATCGCGGCGCGGGGCTGGCAGGCCCACCCTTCCAGCCCGGCGGCGGAGGCACTCGCGGTGGCCCTCGTGGCGCTCGACGAGGTGGGGCACGGCCAGTTCGTCGAGGTCCTGGACGCGTACGCGGACGCGGCGGAGGGGGTGGCGCGGGCCGACCTGGACTACGTGGCGCACCACGTGGCGCGGGAGGAACTCGTCGAGAGCGCGGTCGTCGGCACCGTCCTCGGCGACGCGATCTTCTCCGCGCTGCGCCGCCTGGCCCACATGGACGCCTCGGACCGCATGTTCGGCCAGGCGGCAGAGGGCGGGGGCGCGGGGTGACGGGAAGGGGCCCGGGGCTTCTCGTCGCCCCGGGCCCCTCGGCTCAGTTCTCCTGCTCGCGCTCCACCTGGTCGTTCCACTCGCGCTTGATCGCGCGCCACGCCTCGTCCGACTTGCCCAGGCGCCAGTAGCCCGAGATCGACAGGCGCTCCCGCGCCACGCCCCGGTCGAGCCGCAGGTGCCGGCGCAGCTCCTTCACGAAGCCCGCCTCGCCGTGGACGAAGGCGTGCACGTCGCCCGCCGGGAAGTCCAGGGCCGTGACCGCCTCGACCAGCGCCTCGCCCGTCGGGCGGTCGCCCCGGTGCAGCCACGTCACGTCGATGCCCGTCCCCGACGCCAGCTTCTGCTCCTCGGTCGCGTCCGCGACCTCGATCAGGACGTGCGCCCGCGCGCCCTCGGGCAGCCGCTCCAGGGCCGCCGCGATCGCCGGGAGCGCGCTCTCGTCGCCCACGAGCAGGTGCCAGTCCGCCGCCGGGTCCGGCGCGTAGCCGCCGCCGGGGCCGAGGAAGCGCACCGTCTCGCCCGCCTGGGCGCGCGCCGCCCAGGGGCCCGCGAGGCCCTCGTCGCCGTGGACCACGAAGTCGATGGTCAGCTCCCGGTGGACCGGGTCCCACGCCCGCACCGTGTACGTCCGCGTCGTCGGCCACTGCTCCCGGGGGAACTCCGCCCGGATCCGCTCCATGTCGAACGGCTCCGGGTAGGCGACCCCCTCCGGGGCGAACAGCAGCTTCACGTAGTGGTCGGTGTAGGTGTCCGCCGAGAAGCCGTCGAGCCCGGGCCCGCCCAGCACGACCCGCACCATGTGCGGGGTGATCCGCTCGGTGTGCACCACACGGGCTTCGGTGGCCTTCGGTACCTTGCGGGCCGGCTGCTCTGCCACGACGGGCTCTCCTGACTCTGCGTACTTAGGTATGCCTAAGCTAGCATCCTCCGGCAAGAGAGTCTCGATGTGGGTCGAGCGACCCCTCCCGTCAGCGCTCCAGGACCGGCAGCAGGCGGCCCACCGCGCCGCCCAGCCCCCAGCGCTTCACCAGAGCCTCAAGGGCCTCCGGGTCGCGGGGAGCGGTCGGCAGGGCCGGGTCGAACTCCGGGAGCGGCACGTCGGCGGCGACCCGCACCACCGTCGGGGCCACGTCCAGGTACGCGGCCGCCTCCACGATCCCGCGCCGCTTCGCCGGCGTCAGCCTCGACGCCGGGTCCTCCGCCGCCCCCCGGACGCCCGCCAGGTCCCCGTACTCCGTGATCAGCTGCGCCGCCGTCTTCTCGCCGATGCCCTTCACGCCGGGCAGTCCGTCGCTCGTGTCCCCGCGCAGCGCCGCGAAGTCCGCGTACTGATCGGGGCGCACCCCGTACTTCGTGCGGATCAGCTCCGCGTCCACCAGGTCGCAGTCGCCGACGCCCTTGCGCGGGTACAGCACGCGGACGC
The DNA here is from genome assembly GCF_900105415.1 of Streptomyces sp. TLI_105. Lineage (GTDB taxonomy): Bacteria > Actinomycetota > Actinomycetes > Streptomycetales > Streptomycetaceae > Streptomyces. The sequence continues at coordinate 6,608,681 of NZ_FNSM01000001.1, forward strand.
CCCGGGCGTCGTCCACCAGCTGGAACAGGTCACGGTCGCCGGTGACGATGTCCACGGGCCCGCCGGCGCGGCCCGCCAGCGTCCCGATCACGTCGTCCGCCTCGTACCCCGCCGCCCCGACCCGCGCGATGCCGAGCGCGGCCAGGACCTCCTCGATCACCGGCACCTGCGGGGACAGCGTGTCCGGGACCTCCTCCACGTCCGGGCCCGTCTCCGTCTCCACGGCCACCCGGTGCGCCTTGTACGACGGGATCAGGTCCACCCGCCACTGCGGCCGCCAGTCCGCGTCCCAGCAGGCGACCAGATCGTCGGGGTGGTGGTCCTGGACGAGCCGGGTGATGAAGTCGAGCAGCCCGCGCACGGCGTTCACCGGGGTGCCGTCCGGTGCCCGGACGGAGTCCGGCACGCCGAAGTACGCGCGGAAGTAGAGGCTGGCGGTGTCGAGGAGCATCAGGCGTCGCGTCACCCCCCGATCATGCCGCACCCCACCGACAGGCCCTCCGTTCCGCGCGCGGGGCCTTTCGGGGCCCCTCGCGTGACCCCCGTCACCTTTGCGTTTGCACCCTGTGAAGCAGGGCATGCGCGAGCCCGGAGCGGAACCCGGTACGGGATTCAACGAAAGGATCCCCGTACGCGACGGGCCCGCGGGCCGATCCCGCCCGCTCCACGGCCGGCCGCGCGGGGGTGGTGGGGCCGTTCTTCATCGCTACCCGTGAGGTGTATGTGTCCAGGCTCCAGGCCGACCATCTGTACAAGGTGTTCGGCAGACGACCCGACGAAGCCGTCCGCAGGCTCGCCGACGGCGCCGAACGCGAGGAGCTGCGCGCCGAGGGAACGACCGCCGCCGTCGTCGACGCCGGCTTCGTCGTCGAACCCGGTCAGATCTTCGTCGTGATGGGCCTGTCCGGCTCCGGGAAGTCCACCCTCCTCCGCATGCTCAACGGCCTGCTGGAACCGACCGCCGGCCGGGTCCTCTACGACGGCCACGACCTCACCGCGCTCTCCCCCCGCGAGCTGCGCGAGGTCCGCTCCACCAAGATCAGCATGGTCTTCCAGCACTTCGCGCTGTTCCCGCACCGAAACGTCCTGGAGAACGCCGCCTACGGCCTGGAGGTCCAGGGCGTGCCCCGCGCCGAGCGCGAGACCCGCGCCGCCGAGGCCCTCGAACTGTGCGGCCTCGCCGGCTGGGAGAAGTCCTGGCCCGACGAGCTCTCCGGCGGCATGCAGCAGCGCGTCGGCCTGGCCCGCGCCCTCGCCACCGACGCCGACCTGCTCCTGATGGACGAGTCCTTCAGCGCGCTCGACCCGCTGATCCGCCGCGACATGCAGGACCAGCTCCTCGTGCTCCAGCAGCGGCTGAAGAAGACCATCGTCTTCATCACCCACGACCTCAACGAGGCCATGCGCCTCGGCGACCGGATCGCCGTCATGCGCGACGGCAGGATCGTCCAGCTCGGCACGGCCGAGGACATCCTCGTCCGCCCCGCCGACGACTACGTCGCCTCCTTCATCCAGGACGTCGACCGCTCCCGGGTGCTCACCGCCGCCGCCGTCATGACCGACGCCACGGCCCCCGTCGACTGCCCCGACGACTGCGCCTGCCGACCCGTCGGCCCCGACACCCTCGTCGCCGACCTGTGCGCCGCCGCCGCCCTGGCCCCGCACCCGGTGACCGTCGAGGACGCCGACGGCTCCGTCCTCGGAGTCGTACCGACGCAGCGCCTCCTCGCCGTCATGGGCGGTGTCGCCGCGACGAACGCCCCGTTCACCGAGGCCCGGGAGGTGACCGCCCGTGCCTAGGCTCCCCCTCGGCCAGTGGGTCGACAGCTCCGTCGACTGGCTCCAGGCCCAGTTCTCCTGGCTCTTCGACGCCGTCACCACCGGCGTCACCGGCCTCTACGACGGCATCGACGCCGTCCTGTCCGCGCCCCAGCCGCTGCTCTTCGCCGGCATCCTCGCCGTCGTCGCCTGGTGGCTGCGCGGCCTCGCCGCCGGTGTGCTCGCCTTCGCCGGCTTCGCGCTGGTCGACTCGGTCCAGCTGTGGGACGAGGCCATGGCGACGCTCTCGCTCGTCCTCGTCGCCACCCTCGTCACCCTGGTGATCGCCGTCCCGCTCGGCATCTGGGCGGCCCGCTCGAAGTCCGTCAGCGCCGTCATGCGGCCCGTCCTCGACTTCATGCAGACCATGCCGGCGATGGTCTACCTCATCCCCGGCATCATCTTCTTCGGCGTCGGCGTGGTCCCCGGCATCATCGCCACCATCGTCTTCGCGCTGCCCCCGGGCGTGCGCATGACCGAACTCGGCATCCGCCAGGTCGACGGCGAACTCGTCGAGGCCGCCGAGGCGTTCGGCACCACCCCGCGCAACACGCTGCTGCGCGTCCAGCTGCCGCTCGCCCTGCCGACCATCATGGCCGGCGTCAACCAGGTCATCATGCTCGGCCTCTCCATGGTCGTCATCGCCGGCATGGTCGGCGGCGGCGGGCTCGGCGGCGCCGTCTACCGCGCCATCGGCAACGTCGACATCGGCCTCGGCTTCGAGGCCGGCGTCTCCATCGTCGTCCTCGCCATGTACCTGGACCGGATGACCGGCGCCCTCGGCCGCCAGGTCTCCCCGCTGGGCCGCCGCGCCGTCGCCAAGGCCCGCGCCGCGCTGAGCAGCGCCAAGCGGCCCGGCGCCAAGCTCTGGGCCCACCGCCCGCAGCCCGTCACCGCCCTCGTCGGCGTCGTCGTCCTCGCCCTCGCCGCCGGCGGCATGGGCTTCCTCGGCGGCTCCGGCGGCGCGACCTCCGCCACCGCCTCGGGCCCGAACGGCGGCCACGGCAAGAAGGTCAGCATCGGCTACATCCCCTGGGACGAGGGCATCGCCTCCACGTACCTCTGGAAGGAGCTCCTGGAGCGCCGCGGCTACGAGGTCGAGACCAAGCAGCTGGAGGCCGGCGCCCTCTACACCGGCCTCGCCGGCGGGCAGCTCGACTTCCAGACCGACGCCTGGCTCCCCGTCACCCACGCCCAGTACTGGAAGAAGTACCAGAACAAGCTGGAGGACCTCGGCTCCTGGTACGGCCCCACCTCCCTGGAGCTCTCCGTCCCCTCGTACGTGAAGGGCGTCGACTCCCTCGCCGACCTCAAGGGCAAAGCCGGACAGTTCAAGGGCCGGATCGTCGGCATCGAGCCCAGCGCCGGAATGATGGGCATCCTCAAGGACAAGGTCCTCAAGGACTACGGCCTGGAGGGCGAGTACAAGGTCGTCGACGGCTCCACGCCCGGCATGCTCGCCGAGCTGAAGCGCGCCTACGACCGCAAGGAACCCGTCGTCGTCACCCTCTGGTCGCCGCACTGGGCCTACTCCGCCCACGACCTGAAGAAGCTCGACGACCCCAAGGGCTCCTGGGGCAAGGGCGACGGCGTCCACACCCTCGCCCGCAAGGGGTTCGCCGCCGAGAACCCCGAGGTCGGCACCTGGCTGAAGAACTTCTCGCTGACCGAGAAGCAGCTCACGGACCTCGAGGCCGTCATCCAGGAGACCGGCAAGGGCAAGGAGCAGCAGGCCGTCCGCACCTGGCTGGACCGGAACCCCGGCCTCGCGGAGAAGCTCGCCCCGCAGTAGGGCCTTTCGCTCACTGGCCGAAAAGGGGTGGTCGCCGAACGTGTTCGGCGACCACCCCTTTTCGTCACGACGCGAAACCCCGCCCCAAAGCTGCGTAAGGTTCAGGTAACCGACCGGTACGAGCAGAGGGAGGGAGCCGACATGGACGAGAAGGAAGCGCCCCGCGTGGGCGCGGCCGTCAAGAGGCGCCGCAGAGCGCTCCAGCTGACCCTGGCCGTCGTCGCCTCCCGCAGCGGCCTGTCCGTCCCCTTCCTCAGCCAGGTCGAGAACGACCGCGCCCGCCCCAGCCGCCGCTCCCTCGAACTCGTCGCCGAGGCCCTGGAGACCACGGCCGGCGAACTCCTCGCCGCCGCCGAGGCCTCCCGCACCGTCGACGTCGTCCGGGCCGGGGACCCCTCGCCCGGCCTGCCCCCGGGCGTCCGGGCGCTGGTCCGCGGCCGCCACCAGCTGCACGCCCTGGAGTTCACCGGCGAGCAGGACGCGGGTCGCGAGTTCCAGCACCGGAACGACGAACTCCTCTACGTGGCCGACGGCGCCGCCGAGGTCGAGGCCGAGGGCCGCGCGTACCGGCTCGGCCGCGGCGACACGCTCTACCTCTCCGGCGGCGTACGGCACCGCTGGCGCGCCACCGAGCCCGGCACCCGCCTCCTCGTCGTCGCCGTCGGCGACCACGTCGAGGCCGAGGTGGAGTGAGGACCGCGTCCTGATGAGAGTCGTCTCCCTGGTGCCGTCCCTCACCGAGGCCGTCGCCGTCACCGCCCCCGGCGTCCTCGTCGGCGCGACCGACTGGTGCAGCCACCCCGCCGGACTCGACGTCGTCCGCATCGGCGGCACCAAGAACCCCGACGTCGCGGCGATCACCGCGCTCCGGCCCGACCTCGTCATCGCCAACGAGGAGGAGAACCGCGCCCCCGACCTCGCCGCCCTGCGGGCCGCCGGACTCGACGTCCTGGTCACCGAGATCCGCACCCTCGACCAGGCGCTGCGGGAACTGGAACGGGTCCTCGCCGCCTGCGGCGCGCCCCGGCCGCGCTGGCTCGACGAGGCGGAGGCCGCCTGGGAGTCCGTCGCACGGATCGAACCGTCCACCGCCGTCGTGCCGATCTGGCGGCGGCCCTGGATGGTCGTCGGACGTGACACCTTCGCGGGCGACCTGCTCGCCCGCCTCGGCGTCCGGAACCTGTACGCCGACCACCCCGAGCGCTATCCGCGCGTCCCGCTCGACGAACTGCGCGCCTGCGCCCCCGACCTCGTCGTCCTGCCCGACGAGCCCTACCGCTTCACGCGCGACGACGGCCCCGAGGCCTTCCCCGGGACCGCCGCCGCCCTCGTCGACGGGCGCATGCTCACCTGGTACGGGCCGTCACTGGCCGAGGCCCCGCGGGCGCTGGCCCGGGCCCTTCGAGCAGCGCACCGCTGAACAGCCCGCGCACGGTGTGGAAACCGGCCACCAGCCAGGCCGCCACGAGGAACACGTACAGGACGATCGCCAGCCACCGGAACGCCGCCAGACCGGTGTGCCCGGCCAGGCCCTCGGCGCCGGTCACACAGGTCCCGACCGGGAAGGTGAACGCCCAGAAGGTCATCGCGAAGCCCATGCCCCGCCGCCGCGCCCGCAGCACCATCGCCCCGGCGAGCGCCAGCCACAGCAGCGCGAAGCCCATCACGGGGACCCCGTAGAGGACGGCGAAGGCGGCGAAGCCGTGGGCGTACGGGGCGGGCAGCACGCCCGCGGCCGTGTCGGCGAACTTGTTCGCGGCGGTCGTCGACTGGCCCAGCGGGCCGAGGACCAGGAAGAGGGTGGGGGTGAGCGCGAGCGGCAGCGGGCCACCGGTGACGAGCCGTCCGAAGACCAGCGGCAGCATGACCAGAGTGGCGAGCAGGCTGACGCCGAACAGCGCGTAGCAGCCGATCAGCAGGGTCTGCCGGCCCTGCCCGGCGGACAGGTGGGGCACGAGCAGCGGGCCGAGCGCGGCGGACACCATGGGGGCGACCACCGGCAGCAGCCACACCGGCGACGCGCCCTCGATCCGGTGGTGCACCACCATGAGGTACGGGACGCCCACCGCGGCCACCAGTCCGATCACCGTGCCGACGGTGAACAGGACGGCGTCGAGGGCGACGGCCGCCGGAAGTCCCACCCAGTCCCGCCCCACGATCATCGCCCCGCCGCCGACCGCGAGCAGCGCCATCGACAGACAGCCGTAGAACGGCGCCATCGCCGGGTCCATCAGATGGGCGCGGGCCCGGTCCCGATGGCGGGCCCAGTGCGCGGCGCGGGCGGTGAGCAGGGCGAGCAGCATGGCGAGCGACAGGGCCCAGACCGCGGCGCAGGCCGTACGGAGACCGGGGACGTCCAGCGGAAGGGCGGCGCCCGCGTTGGCGACGATGGCCGTGCCCATCACGGAGGCGTACCAGTTGGGTCCGAGGTGACGGACGGAACGGGTCGCCCGGGCGCCGGGGGTGGTGGCGCGAAGGGCGGGGAGAGGAGGTGCGAGGCTTGCCATGTCCCGATCGTTTCGCGCCGGAACGGCCCCCACCAGGGACGTTGTGGCTATGAGGCCATAAGCTGCCTTTATGAGCAGTGAGCCGAGCGAGACCCCGACCCCTTTCTTCCACCGGGGCCTCTCCCACCGGGTCCCTGACCTCGGCGCCCTCGAACTCCTCCTCGCCGTCGCCCGGCACGGGAGCCTCGGCGCCGCCGCCCGCGAGGTGGGGATCACCCAGCCCGCCGCCAGCAGCCGCGTCCGCTCGATGGAACGGCAGCTCGGCGTGGCCCTGCTCGACCGCTCGCCGCGCGGCTCCCGGCTCACCGACGCCGGCGCCCTCGTCACCGACTGGGCGCGGCGCATCGTGGAGGCCGCCGAGGCCTTCGACGCGGGCGCGCAGGCGCTGCGCGGCCGGCGGGACTCGCGGCTGCGGGTGGCCGCGTCCATGACGATCGCCGAATACCTGCTGCCGGGCTGGCTGATAGCGCTGCGCGCCCAGCGCCCCGACACCGCCGTGTCGCTCCAGGCCGGGAACTCGGCGGCCGTCGCGGAACGCCTCCTCGCGGGCGAGGCCGACGTCGGCTTCGTCGAGGGGCTCGCCGTGCCGGACGGCCTCGACGGCGTCGTCGTCTCGCACGACCGGCTCGCGCTCGTCGCCGCGCCCTCCCACCCGTGGGCCCGGCGCCGGCGCCCGCTCGACCCGGCCGAGCTCGCCGCGACCCCGCTGGTCCTGCGGGAACGCGGCTCCGGCACCCGGCAGGTCCTCGACGCGGCGCTCGCCGCGCACGGCGGGCTCGCGCAGCCGCTCCTCGAACTCGCCTCCACGACGGCGGTCAAGGCCGCGGCGGTGAGCGGGGCGGGGCCCGCCGTCCTGAGCGAGCTCGCGATCACGGAGGAGCTGGCGTCGCGGCGGCTCGTGGCGATCCCGGTGGAGGGGGTGCTGCTCCGCCGCGATCTGCGAGCGGTGTGGCCGACGGGCCACCGCCCGACGGGCCCGGCGCGGGACCTGCTGTCGCTGACACGGGGGTAGGGGTCTCGACGACCGCCATTCCGAGGAGCTTCGCACTTACACGCTCGGCGGTCGGCGTTCAAGAGTCGGTCCGCGCCGAATACCCTCCGGTTTTCGGGCTCGCTTCCATCCGTAACGTTCGGTTAACCCGGCAAGCGACTTTGCCGAGTCATCGTCTCCTTGGCCAGTCGTTGACCAACCGTTGGTGATTCCTAGACCTGGGGAATCACCCTGGGGGAGGCATATGCGCCGAGCAATGACGGCCTGGACGGGGCTTTCCACCCTCGCCCTCGTCCTCGTCGCCCTCCAGCTCCTCACCGCCGCCTCCTTCGCGGTCGCACACACGAACCGGCACGCCGTGGCCAAGGCGCCGTTCGGCGCGAAGTCCTCCGGGGCGGCCTCGTACGACGAGGTCGTCACCTGTCGCGACGCCGAGCCGCCGGGAGACCCGATCGGTTCCCCGCGCACCCGCGACCGCCACCGCACCGCCGACCAGCCGGCCGCGTCCGAACGCCCGTCGCCGCCGCGCTCCGCCTCGGCCGCACCCCGGCCGACCGCGCGCGGTGCCGCGGATCCCTCCTCGGCGAGATCTCCGGGCCTCCACTCCATGGCCGCACTCCAGGTGTTCCGCTGCTGAGCAGCCCCCACCACCCCGCACACCTGCCCTGCACACCCGACGCGTCACCACGACGCGCCAGGAGGAGCCACCACGCCATGCAACCCCTCATCGACAACGCGCGTACCTTCGGACAGCGCCCTGAGGAGTTCGCCCGACTGGCCGAAGGCCAGTCCCCCGAGGTCCTGTTCATCACGTGTGCCGACTCCCGGGTCGTCCCCGCCCTGATCACCGGAGCCCGGCCCGGCCAGCTCTTCGAGCTGCGTACGGCGGGCAACATCGTCCCGCCGTACGGCTCCGGCGTCCCGACCGGTGAGGCCGCCACCATCGAGTACGCCGTGGAGGTCCTCGGCGTCCGGCACATCGTGGTCTGCGGCCACTCCCACTGCGGCGCCGTGGGCGCCGTGGTGCGCGGCGACGACCTGGACACCGTCCCCGCGGTGCGCGACTGGCTCGCGCACGCCGCGGAGGAGCCCCGGTGCGCCGACCCGGCCGACCCGACGGTCGCCGAAGCCGTACAGCACCACGTCCTGACGCAGCTGCTGCGGCTGCGTTCCCACCCCTGTGTCGACAAGGGCCTCGCGTCCGGACGGCTCGGCCTGGGCGGCTGGTACTACGAGGTCCACACCGGAGCCGTACGCGAGCACCGCGCGGACACCGACGCCTTCGAAGCGCTGTGAAGGGAGCCGACATGACCAACTTCCCTTACTTACGCCAGGACTTCGCCGCCTCGCTCGTCGTGTTCCTCGTCGCCCTCCCCCTGTGCGTCGGCGTCGCCGTCGCCTCGGGAGTCCCGGCCGAGCTCGGACTCGTCACCGGCATCGTGGGCGGCATCGTCACCGGTCTCCTGCGGGGCAGCAGCCTGCAGGTGTCCGGACCGGCGGCGGGACTGACCGTGCTGGTCTTCGAGGCCGTCACCGAGTTCGGGCTCGCCACGCTCGGTGTGATCGTCCTTACCGCCGGGGTGCTCCAACTGGCCATGGGCGCCCTGAAGCTGGGTCGCTGGTTCCGGGCGATCTCCGTCGCCGTCGTCGAGGGCATGCTGGCCGGTATCGGTCTGGTGATCATCGCCGGTCAGCTGTACGCGGCGGCCGGCCTGAAGGCTCCCGCCTCCGGCGTCGACAAGATCCTGGGGATGCCCGGGGCCGTCTTCGGCGCCTTCGGCAGCACCACGGCGCCGGCCTCGCTCGCGGTCGGCGCGGGCACCATGGCCGTGGTGGTGGGGTGGAAGCACCTGCCGAAGAAGGCGCGGACCGTGCCGGGCGCGCTCGCCGCGGTGATCCTGGCGACGGCGGTCACCCTGGCGTTCGGCCTGCCGGTGGCCACCGTCGAGGTGAACGGCCTGATCGGCTCCGTCCAGCTGCCCGGCGCCGGCGCCTTCGGCGAGCTGGCGGATCCGGCCGTCCTGGGCACGGTCCTCGCCTTCACCCTGATCGCCTCCGCCGAAAGCCTGTTCAGCGCCGCCGCGGTGGACCGGCTGCACGACGGTCCACGCACCCAGTACGACAAGGAGCTCATGGCGCAGGGCGCGGGCAACGCGGTCTGCGGTGTGCTCGGGGCCCTGCCGATGACCGCGGTCATCGTCCGCAGTTCCGCCAACGTGGCGGCGGGCGCGAAGACCAAGGCGTCCCGCGTCCTGCACGGCGTGTGGCTGCTGCTGTTCGCGGCGCTGCTGCCGGGGACACTGGCGCTGATCCCGCTGCCCGCCCTCGCCGGCATCCTGATCCACGCGGGCTGGAAGCTGATCCCGTTCCGCGGGGTCGCGGCGCTGTGGCGGGGGCACCGGGGCGAGGCGCTGATCCTGGTGGCGACGGCCGTCGCGATCGTCACCGTGAACATGTTCGAAGGCGTGCTGATCGGACTGGCCCTGTCCGTGGCCAAGACCGCCTGGGAGACGTCACACGTCAGACTGGAGGTCATCGACAAGGGCGCGGGCCCGCTCCAGGCACATCTGTCGGGCAACGCCACCTTCCTGCGGCTGCCGAAGATACTCGACAGCCTGGAGGCGCTGCCCCAGGACCGACCGATCGTGGTCGATGTCTCCGGCCTGCACCACCTCGACCACGCCTGCCGTACGGCCCTGGAAGCGTGGGCCGCACGGCACAGCGTGGCCGGCACGGAACCCGTGAGGGTCACCGAGCCCCTGAAGGTCACGTCCCCCGAGCCGGCCTGACGTCGGACGGAGTCCTGGGGGAGGGCCGGGTGGGGCGCCCCGTGAACCGGCGGGTCCCGTCAGAGTTCCGTCGCGCGGAACGTCACCCGGCCCGCCACCGTCGTCAGGCGGACCGGGACGTCCGGGAGTTCCGTCGCCGGGGTGGTCAGGGGATCCGCCGCCAGGGCCGTCAGATCGGCGCGGTGGCCGACGGCCAGCCGACCCGCCCCGTGCTCCTCGCCCGCCGCGTACGCCGCCGCCGTCGTCATGCCCCGCAGCGCCTCCAGCGGCGTGAGCGCCTGCTCCGGCCCGTGCGGCGCCTGCCCGAGGTCACGGCTCGGGCGCCGGTGCCGGGCCCCGGCCATCACGCCCAGCGGCGGGAACGGCGCGATCGGCCAGTCCGAGCCGAGGACCACGGTCGCACCCGAGTCCGACAGGTCGCGGCAGCGCCACGCGCGCGCGGCGCGCTCCTCGCCGAGGCGCCGCGACCAGTTGTCGGTGTGGTCGGCGCGGGTGAAGTCGCAGCAGTGCGTGGGCTGCATCGACGCCAGGACGCCCAGCTCGGCGAAGCGGCGCAGCGTGTCGTCCGGCACCGTCTCGATGTGCTCGACCCTGTGCCGTACGCCGCCGCCCCCGTCCGTCCGCGCCTTCTCGACGGAGTCCAGGACGTGCCGTACGGCCGCGTCGCCGATGGCGTGCGTCGCGGTGGCCACGCCCGCCCGGTGCAGCTCCCCGATGATCCGGGTGTACGCCTCCGGGTCCGGCCAGAACGCGTGCGTGGACTCGCCGTGGCAGTCCGGCCGCTCCAGCCACGCCGTGCCGTTGTCGATCGTCCCGTCCATGAAGAGCTTCACGCCGGCGACCCGCCACAGCTCCCCGCCCGTGCCCTGCTGCTCGATCAGCGCGCGCACGCCGTCGGCGTCGGTGCCCGGCTGGCACCAGGGCGCGACCCGGAGCCGCAGCGGCAGCTCGCCGGCCGCGTCGAGCTCCCCGTACAGGGCGAGGCTGTCGCCGTTGGCGTCCATGGCGTGACCGCCGGTGAGGCCCGCCGCCGCCATGGACCGCAGCGCCGCCGCGAGCCGCTGCCGGCTCTCCTCGCGCGTCGGCCGGGGGGCGACCCGCTCGACCAGCTCGCAGGCGGCGTCCTCCTGGAGCAGCCCGGTCGGGCGTCCGTCGGCGTCGCAGACGACCTCGGCGGAGGCCTGGTCGAAGGTGCGGGGGCCGTCGACTCCGGCGAGTTCGAGGGCCCGGCGGCTGGCCAGGGCCGAGTGCGCGTCGAAGAGCAGCAGGAAGGCCGGCACCCCGTCGAGCACCGCGTCGAAGGGGGCGGTGCCGACGGGTCGGTCGCCGAAGACGTTCGGGTCCAGACCCCAGCCGAAGAGCCACTGGCCGCGGTCGAGGGACCGCACCTCGCGCGCCAGCGCCTCCCGCACGTCGTCGAGGTCGGCGCAGTACGACAGGTCGAGACCGTGGGTGAGTTCGGCGCCGGAGACGGGGTGCAGGTGGCCGTCGACGAAGCCGGGGGTGACGACGGCCCCCTTGAGGTCGACGACGGTCGTCGCCGGAGCGGCCAGCGCCCGGATCTCGCGGTCGTCGCCCAGGGCGGAGATCCGGCCGTCGTCGGAGACGGCGAGCGCGGTCTCCGGCAGGAACGCCCCCGTACCGGGGTCGAGCAGACGGGCGGAGTGCAGGACGAGTCGGGTGCGCACGGTGGCTCCAGGAAGAGGGCGGGAGGCGGTCGGGGTGGCGGGGCCGGAGGGCGGGGGTGAGGCCGGTGGGCGGGTGACGGGGGCGGTGGCGTGAGGCCGGTGGGCGGGGTGGTGGTCGTCGGCGCGGCCCGGCACCGTTCGCCTGCGGGGCCTGCGGGGCCTGCGGGATCTGCGGCATCTGCTGGACCTACGGGACCCGCAGGATCTGCGGGACCTGCTGCCGAGTGGCGTCCGGCGCGGCGCGGTGGTCTGCGCCCGTCAGCGTGGCTCGGTCGGTTCCCCCGGCAGTCGTACGTCGGTCAAGGCGCCGTACGGCAGGCCGAGTTCCCGTTCCGCCGTCGTCACCGGCAGCCGTGTCACCGCCTCCGGGCGGTTGCTGCGGTCGGTGTTGGCGTGGGCGCCCAGGCCGTCGAGGACCACCAGGATCTGGATGGCCGCCGCGCGCGGGTCGTCCGTGCGGAACTCGCCGCGCTCGACGCCCTCGCGGATGAGTCCTTCGAGGCGGTCGTCGGAGGCGAGCTCCTGCTCGGCGACCCGGTCGCGGAGCACGGGCCGGTAGCGGCTGAGGTGCCGGGCGTTGATCCACAGGCGGCTGATGTCGTCGTACGCCTCTCCGGCCGAGAGGGCGAAGTAGCGCGCGAGGTACTGCGTGGGGGTCCCGTCGGGGCGGTCGGCGGGCAGCAGGGCGTCGAGCTCGCCGGTGGAGGCGACGCTGAAGGCCTCGGCCACCAGATCCTCCGCCGAGGGGAAGTAGTGGCTGATCAGACCGGGGCGCACGGCGAGCTCGTCGGCGATGCGCCGGAGCGTGACGCACTCCAGGCCCTCGGTCAGGGCGACGCGGGCCGCGGTCTCCACGATCTCCGCCCTACGGGCCTCGGGAGTTTTCCGAATTCTCTTGCGCTGGACGCTTGACGGCATACCGGCGATGCTATTGAGTGTGCGACCAATAAGCAACCAGGTGGGCACCACACGCATCCGGAGGGCCGCATGGCTTCCACGATCCCCGACCCCGGCGCCGCCCGCGCCGAGGTCACCCCGCCGGCCGACCGGCCCGGCCGCATCGAGGCCCACGGCATCGATCACATCCCCGACGGCGAGCGCCACGGACACCCGCGCGAGCTCTTCTCCGTGTGGGCCGCGGCGAACGTCAACTACCTCAGCCTCGTCATCGGCGGCGCCCTCGTCCTGATGGGCCTGAGCCTCTGGCAGGCCGTCGGCGTGATCGTCGTGGGCAACCTCTTCTGGGTGCTGACCGGGCTCCTGGCCACCTCGGGACCGGCCGCGGGCGCGCCGAGCGAGGTGATCACCCGCGCCCTGTACGGCGTCATCGGCAACCGGGTGAACAACGCGGTCGGCGGCTGGCTCGTCTCCGTCTGCTACTTCGCGCTCAACCTCGCGGCCGCCGCCACCGCCGCCTTCGCGCTCGTCGAGAAGGCCGGCATCACCGCGAACGTCCCCGTCAAGGTGGCGGTGGTCGTGGTCATCGCCGCTCTCACCCTCGCGATCAGCGTCTACGGCCACGGCCTGATCATCAAGCTGTACCTGCCCCTCACCCTGGCCCTGGCGGGTGCCTTCACCGTCGTCGCCCTCGCGGTCTTCCGCCACGCCGACTTCTCGTACGCGCCCGTCGACCCGCCGGCCGGCACCGGCCTCTGGGCGGTGCTCGTCGCGGGCGTCACGATGATCGCCTCGGGCCCGCTCTCGTACACGACGAGCGCCGACTTCTCGCGCTACCTGCCCCGTACGTCCTCGGCGAAGGCGATCGCCGGATGGACCGCCCTCGGCGCCTTCGTCCCCAGCGTCGTGGTCAGTTCGCTGGGCGCGTTCGCCGCCACGGCCGTCGACATGACCGACCCCCAGAACGCGCTGCAGGAGATCCTGCCGGGCTGGTTCGTGCCCGTCTTCCTGCTCGCCCTGGTCCTCGGCACGATCTCCATCAACGCCCTGACCGCGTACAGCGCCGGACTCGCCCTCCAGGCCGTCGGCCTGCGCATCCGGCGTACCGTCAGCGTCCTCTTCGACGGCGCCGTCGCGGTCGCCCTCACGCTGTACGGCCTGCTGGTCTCCAACTTCCTGGACACCGTCAGCAACGCCCTCCAGGTGATCGTCGTCCTGATCGGCCCCCTCATGGCCGTGTACGCCACCGACATCGTGCTGCGCCGCAACCGCTACGACGGCCGCGCGCTCTCGGACGAGACCCCCGGCAGCCCCTTCTGGTTCACCGGCGGCGTCAACGGGGCGGGCGCCCTCTCCCTGATCGTGGGCGTGGCCTCGGCCGCCCTCTGCGTCAACACCCTCTACACCGGGCCGGTCGCCACGGCGCTCGGCGGGGTCGACCTCTCCCTGCCGGTCGGCATGATCGTCGCCTCGGGCCTGTACGTGCTCCTCGGCCGCCGCGCGGTCAGGGCGACGAGCGACTGAGCGGCGGGGCGGCGGCCGCGAGGGCGGCGGTGACCGCCCGCGACCCCGCCCCCAGCCGCCGGGCGGCCGGAGCCCACCCCGGCCGCCCGGCACCCCTTGCGGCAGGACTACCGGCCCGCCGCCTCCACCAGGCCGCGCATCACGCGCAGGTCCTCGCCCATCTCCGGGTGCCACTGCACCCCGAGCGCCCAGGCCGGCGCGGCCAGTTCCACGGCCTCCACCGTGCCGTCCTCCGCGTACGCCGAGGCGGCGAGCCCCGCGCCGAGGCGGTCGACGGCCTGGTGGTGGTAGGTCGGGACCTCGGCGAGTTCGGGCACCAGCGAGGCGTACCGCGTGCCCGGCACCGGCTTCACCGCGTGCCGGCCGATCACGCCGACCGCCTCCACGTGCCCGTCCAGGTGCTGGATCAGCGTGCCGCCGAGCGCCACGTTCAGGAGCTGCATGCCCCGGCAGATGCCGAGCAGCGGAGTGCCGGAGGCCAGGGCGGCGTCGACGAGGGCCAGCTCCCAGCTGTCCCGGGCGCGGGCCGGCGGGCCGGTACGGGGGTCGGGCTCGGCCCCGTACCGCACGGGCTCGACGTCCGCCCCGCCCGCGACGACGAGTCCGTCGAGCCGGGCCACGACCGCCGCCGCGTCCTCGGGCCCACCGGGCGGCAGCATGACCGCGAGCCCGCCGCTCTCCCGTACGAGGCGCGGGTACGCGGCCGGGAGCAGCGCGGCGGTCATGTCCCACACGCCCCAGCGCGCCTGGTCCAGATAGGTGGTCACGCCGATGAGCGGCTTGGTCACGGAACTTCCTCCAGAGGTGTGGAGCATCGGTGGGTCAGTCGCGTTCGAGTTCGGCTTCGGCCGCGGCGAGCGCCGCGAACTCCTCCTCGGGGGCCCTGGCCACCAGATGGTGCCGACTGTAGAACGCGAAGTAGGCGAGGGCGATCACGTACACCCCGAGCGCCATGAAGGCCGCCGTCCGGTCCACCAGGAAGGTCGCGACCAGCGCCGACAGGGCCAGGACGAAGGCCACCGACGAGGTCACGATCCCGCCGGGCGTGCGGTACGGCCGGTGCAGCCCCGGCTCGCGGCGGCGCAGCACGATGTGGGAGAGCGCCATCAGGGCGTACGAGATGGTGGCGCCGAAGACCGCGATGTTCAGCATCCGCGCCCCGTTCCCGGTCCCGGCGGCGAGCGCGAAGCCGATCGTGCCGGGGATGAGGAGTCCCAGGTAGGGCGACTTGCGGCGGCTGGTCAGGGAGAGGAACCGGGGCAGGTAGCCGGCCCGGGAGAGGGCGAACAGCTGGCGCGAACCGGCGTAGATGAGGGAGAAGAACGAGGCGACCAGGCCCGCGAGGCCCGCGTAGTTCACGAAGCGGCTGAGCGCCGTCGGCTCCCCGTCGCCCTGGAGCGCCACGACCAGCGGGTTGCCCGCCTCCTGGACGGCGGCCGCGCCGCGCGCCCCGGTGGCGGCGAAGAAGGTCATGACGGCGAGCAGCACCAGGATCCCCATCGAGATCGCGAGCGCCCTCGGCATCGACCGCACCGGGTCCTTGGCCTCCTCGGCGGCGAGCGGCACGCCCTCGACGCCGAGGAAGAACCACATGCCGAAGGGGAACGCGGCCCAGATCCCGAGCAGTCCGAAGGGCAGCCAGGAGTTCGAGCCGAAGGCCGCGCCGTCGACCGGGATGTCGTTCAGGCCGTCCACGTGGAAGTCGGTGAGCGCGCCGAGCGCGAAGACGACCAGGGCCGCGACCGCGATCGCCGTCACGATCAGGCTGAAGCGCAGCGCCTCGCCCACGCCCCACAGGTGGATGCCGATGAAGAGCGCGAAGCAGACCAGATAGACCGGCCAGCCGGACTCCAGGCCGAAGAGGCCGAGGGACTCGACGTAGTCGCCGATGAAGATGGAGATCGCGGCGGGGGCGAGGATGTACTCGATGAGGATCGCGGTGCCGGTGAGGAAGCCTCCCCAGGTGCCGAGCGCCCGGCGGGCGAAGCCGTAGCCGCCGCCCGCGGTGGGCAGGATGGCGGAGAGCTCGGCGAGCGCGAAGACCAGACAGGCGTACATCGCGCCCATCAGGACGGTGGCGACGGCGAGCCCGCCGAAGCCGCCCTTCGACAGGCCGATGTTCCAGCCGGAGAAGTCCCCGGACACGACGTACGCCACGCCGAGGCCGGTCAGCAGCAGCCAGCCGGCGCTGCCGCGGCGCAGGGCCCGGCGTTCGAGGTAGTCGTCCTTCGACTGCGTGGTGTCTTCCAGCGTCATGGCAGCGTCAGCTCCCCGCAACGGCCCAATGGATTGGAGCCATACCTTTGCGGTGGCCGACGGGGGAGCGCAACCCCCCTGCGTTACTTTCGGGTTACGCGGCGGGGGTGCCCGCCCTGCCGCCCACCCCGCCGCCCGCCCCGCGCCCGGCCCGTCCGCCCCTCACGTCAGGAAGCCCCGCAGCAGCGCCGCCGTGCCCGAGCAGTGCTCCCGCATCACCTCGCGCGCCGCGTCCGCGTCCCCGTCGAGCACGGCCTCCACCAGGGCGGTGTGCTGGTGCTGGGAGTGCTCCAGATTGCGTACGAGCAGGGGGATGCAGTCCAGGAGGTCGTTCACCGTCGCCCGGACGGCGGCGTACTGGGCCGTCAGCGTCGGCGAGCCGGAGAGCTCCGCGAGCGTGAGGTGGAGCAGGGTGTCCTGGCGGCGGTAATCGGCCAGCGGGGCGTCATGGGTCGCCGCGAGGGCCGTCCGCAGCCGCTCGGCGCCCGCCGCGTCGAGGCCGTGGGCCGCGCACAGGCCGGCGGCCCCCACCTCCAGGACCTCACGGAAGCGCAGGGTGTCCTCCATGTCGACCGTGGCGATCCGGCGGCGCAGCTCGTCCTCGTCGGCCGTCTGCACCCGGGGCAGCACGAACGTCCCGCCGTACCGGCCGCGCCGGCTCTCCACGAGCCCCTGCTCCTGGAGGACCTTCAGGACCTCGCGCAGGGTGACCCGGCTGATCCCCATCCGGTCGGCGAGCTCCCGCTCGGCGGGCAGCCTCTCCCCGCCGGGCACCAGGCCGAGCCGTACCACCTGGAGGATCTGCTCCAGGGCCTCCTCGAATCCGTTGCCCGCCCGCACCGGCCGCAGCACGGGCGTCAGCCGGTCCGCCGATTCACTCGTACTGGCCACGTCCTCGTTCCCCTTTTCTCCGGCACTTCCCGCTCTCCGGTACTTCCCAAGCAATGGTCTTCCGCAATACCTTATGGCTCCCGGCAGGCCGAAGGAGGAGCAATCCCGTGGCAGACCGCACACCCCCGCTCACCGTCGAGGAGCTGCGCGCCCTCGTCGCGAGCGGCGAGATCGACACCGTCGTCCTGGCCTTCCCCGACATGCAGGGAAGACTGCAGGGCAAGCGGTTCGCCGCACCGTTCTTCCTGGACGAGGTCCTCGGCCACGGCACCGAGGGCTGCAACTACCTCCTCGCCGTCGACACCGAGATGAACACCGTCGACGGCTACGAGATGTCCTCCTGGGACCGCGGCTACGGCGACTTCGCCATGCACCCCGACCTCACCACCCTCCGCCGCCTCCCCTGGAACGACGCCACCGCCATGGTGACCGCCGACCTCGCCTGGGCCGACGGCACCCCCGTCGTCGCCGCGCCCCGCCAGATCCTCCGCCGCCAGCTGGAGCGCCTCGCGGAGCTCGGCCTCACCGCCCACGTCGGCACCGAGCTCGAGTTCATCGTCTTCAAGGACAGCTACGAGCAGGCCTGGGACGCGAACTACCGCGGTCTCACCCCCGCCAACCAGTACAACATCGACTACTCCGTCCTCGGCACCGGACGCATCGAACCGCTCCTGCGCCGCATCCGCAACGAGATGGCCGGCGCCGGACTCACCGTCGAGTCCGCGAAGGGCGAGTGCAACCCCGGCCAGCACGAGATCGCCTTCAAGTACGACGAGGCCCTCGTCACCTGCGACCAGCACGCCGTCTACAAGACGGGCGCCAAGGAGATCGCCGCCCAGGAGGGCTTCTCGCTCACCTTCATGGCGAAGTACAACGAACGCGAGGGCAACTCCTGCCACATCCACCTCTCCCTCCAGAACGCCGACGGAGAGAACGTGATGGCCGGGGACGACGAGCACCACATGTCCGAGACCATGCGGCACTTCCTCGCCGGACAGCTCGCCGCCCTCCGCGACTTCTCCCTCCTCTACGCCCCGAACATCAACTCCTACAAGCGGTTCCAGCCCGGCTCCTTCGCGCCCACCGCCGTCGCCTGGGGCCACGACAACCGCACCTGCTCGCTCCGGGTCGTCGGCCACGGCCGCTCCACCCGCTTCGAGAACCGCCTCCCCGGCGGCGACGTCAACCCCTACCTCGCCGTCGCCGGCCTGGTCGCCGCCGGCCTGTACGGCATCGAGCAGCGCCTCGAACTGCCCCCGCCCTGCACGGGGAACGCGTACACCGCCGAGTACGCGCACGTCCCCACCACCCTGCGCGAGGCCGCCGAACTCTGGGAGACCAGCGAGATCGCCAAGGCCGCCTTCGGCGCCGAGGTCGTCGCCCACTACCGCAACATGGCCCGCGTCGAACTCGACGCCTTCGACGCCGCGGTGACCGACTGGGAGCTGCGCCGCTCCTTCGAACGCCACTGAACGCCTCTGCGCCACCTCTGAGAGGAACGAGTTGCTCCAGGTACTGAACCCGGCGACCGAGGAACCCGTCGCCACCGTCCCCGCCGCCACCCCCGCCGACGTCGACGCCGCCGTCGCCCGCGCCGGCGCCGCCCAGCGCGGCTGGGCCGCCGCCGCACCCGCCGACCGGGCCCGGCTGCTCCGCCGCTTCGCCGCCGTCGTCGACGACCACATCGAGGAACTGGCCCGCCTGGAGGTCACCGAGGCGGGCCACACCATCGGCAACGCCCGCTGGGAGGCTGGCAACGTCCGCGACCTGCTCGACTTCGCCGCCGGGGGAGTGGAGCGCCTCAACGGCCGCCAGATCCCGGTGGCCGGCGGCCTCGACATCACGATCCTCGAACCGCTCGGGGTCGTCGGCGTCATCGCCCCCTGGAACTTCCCCATGCCGATCGCCGCCTGGGCCACCGCACCCGCCCTCGCCGCCGGCAACGCCGTCCTCCTCAAGCCGGCCGAGACCACCCCGCTCACCGCGCTCCGCCTCGCCGAACTCGCCCTCGAAGCGGGCCTCCCCGAGGGCCTCTTCCAGGTCCTGCCCGGCACCGGCCCCGTCGCCGGGAACGCCCTCGTCGAGCACCCCGGCATCGCCAAGATCGTCTTCACCGGCTCCACCAGGGTCGGAAAGTCGATCATGGCGAAGTGCGCCGACCAGGTGAAGCGGGTCACCCTCGAACTCGGCGGCAAGAGCCCCAACATCGTCTTCGCCGACGCGGACCTGGAGGCCGCGGCGGCGGCGGCTCCGATGTCCTTCCTCGACAACAGCGGCCAGGACTGCTGCGCCCGCACCCGCATCCTCGTCCAGCGGAGCGCGTACGACCGCTTCCTGGAGCTCCTCGCCCCCGCCATCGAGGAGATCGTCGTCGGCGACCCCGCCGACGAGCGCACCCAGATGGGCCCGCTCATCTCCCGCGCCCAGCTCGACCGCGTCCGCTCCTACGTCACGGATGCCGCCGAGCACGCAGCAGGCATCCGGGGCAAGGCGCCCGAGGGCCCCGGCTTCTGGTTCCCGCCGACCGTCCTCACCGGCGTCGCCGAGAACGCCCCCTGCGCCGTCGAGGAGATCTTCGGACCCGTCGCCGTCGTCCTCCCCTTCGAGGACGAGGCCGACGCGATCCGCCTCGCCAACGCCACCGAATACGGCCTCTCCGGCTCGATCTGGACCCGGGACGTCGGCCGCGCCCTGCGCGCCTCCCGCGCCGTCCGGGCCGGAAACCTCTCCGTCAACTCCCACTCCAGCGTCCGCTACTGGACCCCGTTCGGCGGCTACCAGCAGTCCGGCCTCGGCCGCGAACTCGGCCCCGACGCCCTGACCGCCTTCACCGAAACCAAGAACGTCTTCATCAGCACGGAGGGTCCCGCACTGTGAGCAACGAGATCATCTGCCGCCGCCTCGTCGGCCGTACCGCCGTCATCACCGGCGCCGGCAGCGGCATCGGCCTCGCCACCGCCCGCCGCCTCGCCTCCGAGGGCGCCAACGTCGTCTGCGGCGACATCGACGAGACCGCCGGCAAGGCCGCCGCGGAGGAGGTCGGCGGCACCTTCGTCCAGGTCGACGTCACCGACCCGGAAGAGGTCGAGAACCTCTTCAAGGTCGCCTTCGACACCTACGGCTCCGTCGACATCGCCTTCAACAACGCCGGCATCTCGCCCCCCGACGACGACTCCATCCTGGAGACCGGACTGGAGGCCTGGAAGCGCGTCCAGGACGTCAACCTCACCTCCGTCTACCTCTGCTGCAAGGCCGCCCTGCCCTACATGCGCCGCCAGGGCAAGGGCTCCATCATCAACACCGCCTCCTTCGTCGCCATCATGGGCGCCGCCACCAGCCAGATCTCGTACACCGCCTCCAAGGGCGGCGTCCTCGCCATGTCCCGCGAGCTGGGCGTCCAGTTCGCCCGCGAGGGCATCCGCGTCAACGCCCTCTGCCCCGGGCCGGTCAACACCCCGCTCCTCCAGGAGCTCTTCGCCAAGGACCCCGAGCGGGCCGCGCGCCGCCTCGTCCACATCCCCGTCGGCCGCTTCGCCGAGGCCGAGGAGATCGCCGCCGCCGTCGCCTTCCTCGCGAGCGACGACTCCTCCTTCGTCAACGCCAGCGACTTCCTCGTCGACGGCGGCATCTCGGGCGCGTACGTGACCCCCCTCTAGACCCTCACCGCCGCCACCCCGTTCCCCCACCCGACAGCCGGGCGTCGCAAGGCGCCCGGCTGTCCGCGTACACCCAGGAGAGTGTTCATGAACGGCAAGCTCCGCACCTCCGCCGCGGCGGCCGCCCTCGCCCTCGCCGCCACCGGCCTCCTCCCCGCGGCGAACGCCGGGGCGAAGCCCGCCGGATGCCCCGCCCTGAAGATCTCCGACGGCTGGTACGGCGACAACAAGGCGCGCATCGACGCCCTCATCGCCGACCACTGCGGCGACAAGGGGCCCCGGGGAAGGAAACCCGTCGCCGTCTTCGACTGGGACAACACCGTCGTCAAGAACGACGTCGGCGACGCCACCTTCTCCTGGCTCCTGCGCAACGACCGCATCCGGCCCCCGAAGGACGGCGACTGGTCCACCACCAGCCGCCACCTCACCCCCGAGGCCGCGACCGCCCTCGGCCGGGCCTGCCCCACCGGCGTACGGACCCTCCCCACGGCCACCGACACGGACTGCGCCGACGAACTGCTCTCCGTGTACGGATCGGGTGCGACCACCGGCGGGAAGACCGCCTTCGCCGGCCACGACCACCGCCGCACGGAGCCCCAGTACGCCTGGCTCGCCCAGCTCCTGCACGGCTGGACCACCCGCCAGGCGGCCTCCTTCGCGGCCGCCGCCCGCGCCGAGAACCTCGCCGCCCCGCAGGGCGCCACCCAGCGGGTCGGCACCGCACAGGTCACCGGCTGGGTCCGCTACTACGACCAGCAGCGCGACCTGATCCGCGCCCTCCAGGACGGTGGCTTCGACGTCTGGATCGTCTCCGCCTCGCCCGAACCCGTCGTCGACGTCTGGGCGAAGGGCGTCGGCGTCGACCCCTCCCACGCCCTCGGCATCCGCAACACCACCGACCACGGCCGCCTCACCACCCACCTCAAGGGCTGCGGCACCGTCCGGGACGGCGAGGACACGATGATCACCTACATCGACGGCAAGCGCTGCTGGATCAACCAGGAGATCCTCGGCGTCCGCGGCCCCGCCGCCGAGCGCGTCCAGCCTGCCGACCGCCGCCAGGTCTTCGCCGCCGGCGACTCCGACACCGACGTCTCCTTCCTGCGGGACGCCACCGGGCTGCGCCTGGTCCTCAACCGCAACAAGAACGAACTCATGTGCCGGGCGTACGAGAACGGCGACGGCCGCTGGCTCGTCAACCCCATGTTCATCGAGCCCAAGAAGCGCAGGGCGGCGCCGTACCCGTGCGCCACCACCGGCTACACGACGAGCGACGGCACGACGGCCCCCGTCCGCCGCCCCGACGGCAGCGTCGTCCCGGACCAGCCGGACACGGTGTTCCCCTAGAGGAAGGTGCGTCCCTCGCCCCGGTACGTGGGCACGGTCGCCGTGACGCGATCGCCCTCCACCAGGTGCAGGCTCTCGAACCGCTCGCACAGCTCCCCGGCCTTCGCGTGCCGGAACCAGACCTTGTCGCCGATCCGCAGATCGTCGGCGGGGGAGCCGAGCAGCGGGGTCTGCACCTCACCGGGACCCTCCTGAGGGTCGTACCGGAGCCCCTCGGGCAGGTACGGGACGGGCAGCCGGTCCGGACCCGCCGCACCCGACGCCGGGTAGCCGCCGCCGAGCACCGTCACCACGCCCACACCCGGGCGGCGGACCACCGGCTGCGCGAAGAGCGCGGCCGGACGCCCGCTGAAGGACGTGTAGTTGTCGAAGAGGCGCGGTAGGAACAGCCCCGAGCCCGCGGCGATCTCCGTCACCGCGTCCTCGGCGGCCGTGTGCTGCACGCTCCCGGTGCCGCCGCCGTTCACGAACTCCAGGTCCGGCGCCACCGCCCGGACGGCCCGCACCACGGCCGCCCTGCGCTCCGCCAGCTCCTTGCGGGCGGCGGACTGCATCAGCCGGATCGCCCGCGAGCGCAGCGGCCGGCCCGCGACCGCGTCCCCGACACCGGCGACATGCCCCTCGTACGCCATGATCCCGACCAGCCGGAAGCCCGGCCGCCGCACCACGGAACGGGCCAGCTCGGCGAGCTGGGCGGGCTCCCGCAGCGGCGAGCGCCGGGCCCCGACCCGTATCCGCCCGCCGAGCAGGTGCAGCGCCGTGTCCAGCTCCAGACAGACCCGCACCTCCTCCGTCCCGTCCGCGCGGGCCGCGTCGATCAGATCGAGCTGCGCCACGTCGTCCACCATCACGGTCACGGCGGCGGCGAGCTTCGGATCCCGCGCGAGCTCCCCGAACCCGGACCGGTCCGCCGACGGATACGCGAGCAGCACGTCCTCGAACCCGGCACGGGCGAGCCACAACGACTCGTCCAGCGTGAACGACATGATCCCGGCGAACCCGTCGCGCGACAGCACCCGCTCAAGCAGCGCCCGGCACCGGACCGACTTGCTCGCCACCCGGATCGGCTTGCCCCCGGCCCGGCGCACGAGGTCCGCCGCGTTGGCGTCGAAGGCCTCCAGGTCGACGATCGCCACGGGCGCGTCGAGATGAGCGGTGGCCCGGTCGTAACGGGCCCGGTCGGCGGCACGGGGAGTCATGGCCCGAGCTTGCCAGACAGGTTTGGGGGTGGGTAGCCCCTGGGTTCCCGTGCGCGGGGGAACAGCCCGTAGAGTGACGGGCATTGTCGACACGAGCGGGGGGACGGGGATGACCGGCGAGCACCGTCCCATGACCTCCCGCATCACGGACGCCCTGCTCCCGGCCCCGGACGCCACGGACCTCCCGGCGGTCGAGACCACGACCCGCCTCCGCCCGATCCCGGCGACGGACCGGCCCTCCGGCCCGCCGACACAGGCGACCGCTCCGCCCCGCCCGGGGGCACCGGCATCGGCCCCCGCTTCGCCCCGTCCGGGGGCGCCGGCATCGGCGGCCGCTCCGTCCCGCCCGGGGGCACCGGCGCCGGCGGCCGCTCCGCCCTCGCCGCCCCACTGGCCGACGCCCGCCCCGACGACGTCCGCGCAGGCTGCCGTCCCGCCTCGGCCCGCAGGACCGCCCGTGGGCAGCGCAGTGCTGCCCACGCCCGCCCCTGCGGACGCGGTGACCGCGCCGCGCCGGGCCACGTCGTCCCCCACGGGCCCCGGTGCCCAGTCGGCGTCCAGCCCCGGCCGACCCGCGGGTGCCCCTGCCGGGCCCACGGTCTCGGGCGCCCCTCGCGATGCCGTCCCCGCCGGAACCATGGCTGCGCCGCCCCGGCCCACGACGGCCCCGGCAGGGCCGACAGGCGCCCCCGCAAGGCCGATGGACGCCCCCGAGCGGCCCGCCGCCGCCCCCGTGTGGCGCGGGGCCGCCCCTGACGAGCCCGCCGACGGCCAGGCCCTGCCCGCGGCCGTCCCTTTCGGGCAGGCCGATGGTCCTGCCCGGCCCGCAGGGCCGACGACCGCCCCTGCCGGGCCTCCGGCCGGTCTCGCGCGGCCCGTGTCCGCCCCTGCCGGGCCTCCGGCCGGTCCCGCGCGGCCTGCGTCCGCCCCTGCCGTGGCCCCGGTCGGCCCCGGCCGGCCCGCAGCCCTGCCCGCCGGGGCGGCGGCCGCACACGGCCGAGCCGCACCCGGCCCGGGCGGGCCCGCCGCCCCCGTTCGGTCCCCGGGCGCCCCTGCCGGGCGCCCCGGCGTGCCTCCTCACGTGGCGGTCCGCGCCGCCGCCCCGTACCGCGGGCCCGGCGCGCTCCCGCCCGAGGTGCCCGTCGAGATCACCACGCGGCTGCGGCCCGTGCGGGAGCGGCGTCCCGGGCGGACCCTCGCCGTCGCCGCCTGCGCCGTGCTCGGGTTCGGGCTCATCGGCGGTGCCCTCGCCGGCGTGTGGCTGGCCGCCTCCGAGCCCGGGAAGCCCGTCGAACCCGTCGGGTACACCGAGGCCAAGGACCTCTGGCACAACGCCCCCGTCGACACCCTCTTCCCCCGCACCCTCGCAGGACCCGGCGCCGGCCCCGGCGGCGCCGACCGCACCTGGACCCGGATCGTCGTCGCCCCCGACGCCCCCTGCACCCCCGCCGTCCTCGCCAAGGGCCTCCGCGCCACCGTCGAACCGCTCGGCTGCGAGCGCGTCCTGCGCGCCACGTACACCGACGCCACCGCCAGCAGCGTGATCACCGTCGGCCTCGTCTTCACCCGTGCCGACGCCGCCACCCAGCGCACCCTCGGCCAGGACCTCGTCGTACGCCTCGGTACGGACGTCCCCCCGGCCCTCGCCGGAACCGGCACCGTCGCCGCCCGCTTCGGCGCCCCGCAGCGCGCCGCCTGGTGGCTGGAAGCCCCCGCCGACCTGCCGGTCGTCGTCTCCGCCGTCTCCGGCTTCGCCGACGGCCGGGCCGTCGACGGCGGCCCCGTCCCCGCCGCCGAGGCCTTCGGCGCGCACCGTACCGACGCCACCGCCCAGTCCGGTCTCGGCCACGAGGCCAAGGGCATCACCGAACGCTTCGTACGACTGCTGCGCACGGCCGCCACCACGGCCGCCAAGGAGAACGCCCGGTGACCCGACCCGCCCACCGCCGGACCCGTGGCGGCGCGGTCGCCCTGCTCGCCGCCGCGTTCTCCGTCCTGCCCGCCACCACCGCCCCCGCCCACGCCGACACCATCCGGGCCCGCCAGTGGGGCCTCGAAGCCCTCCACACCACGGAGGCCTGGCGCACCACCAAGGGCCACGGCGTCACCGTCGCCGTCCTCGACACCGGCGTCGACGCCGGCCACCCGGACCTCGCGGGTTCGGTCCTCACCGGACGCGACCTCATCGGCTTCGGCGCGTCCAAGGGCGACCGCGCCTGGGCCCGGCACGGCACCGCCATGGCCGGCATCATCGCCGGGCACGGCCACGGCCCCGGCGGCCAGGACGGCGTCCTCGGCGTCGCCCCCGACGTCCGCATCCTGCCCGTGCGGGTCATCCTGGAGTCCACCGACAAGGCCCGCGACAAGGCCCGCAAGACCCGGGGCACGGCCCTCGCCGAAGGCATCCGCTGGGCCGCCGACCACGGCGCCGACGTCATCAACCTGTCCCTCGGCGACGACTCCAAGTCCGCCCACCCCGACGCCGGCGAGGACGCCGCCGTCCAGTACGCCCTCGCCAAGGGCGTCTCCGTCGTCGCCTCCGCCGGCAACGGCGGCGAGAAGGGCGACCACATCTCGTACCCCGCCGCCTACCCCGGCGTCATCGCCGTCGCCGCCGTGGACCGCTACGGCACCCACGCCTCCTTCTCCACCCGCCGCTGGTACGCCACCGTCAGCGCCCCCGGCGACGACATCGTCATCGCCGACCCCGACCGCCGCTACTACGAGGGCTGGGGCACCAGCGCCGCCGCCGCGTTCGTCTCCGGGGCCGTCGCCCTCGTCCGCTCCGCGCACCCCGACCTCACCCCCGCCCAGATCAAGCGGCTGCTCATCGACACCGCCCGCAACCGGCCGAAGGGCGGACGCAGCGACGCCAAGGGGTACGGGACGGTCGACCCGGCCGCCGCGATCACCGCCGGCCGCCGGATCAAGGCCGGCGACCCCAAGAGCACCGCCACCGGCTACCAGGGCCGCTACTTCGGGCCCGGCCCCCTCCCCGCCGCCGAGGAGAGCCACCCCCTCGGTCTGCTCGCCCCCGTCGCCGGCGGTCTCGGCGCCCTGCTCCTCCTCACCGCCGTGATGCTCCGGCGCGCCCACCGGACCTCCTAGCCGGGCGCCCGGACCCGGCGGCTAGGCTCGGTGCGTGGCGCTCAAGAACATCCCGGACCCCGGTTTCTCCGAAGACGACGGCACCGCCGACCCGCGGCTCGCCGCGGCCCTCGCGGCCTGGGCGGAGGACAGAACCGCCCACGGCCCGGTCCTCGAAGCACTGAAGGAGGCCCGGCTGCTCGTACCCGTGGTCGCCGTCCTCGGCGAGGTCGAGATCGACCCCGAGACGGGGCTGAAGCAGGAGAAGACGAGCGACATGGCCGTCCCCACCCTGACGGCCGGCGACCGGCGGGCCCTGCCGGCCTTCACCTCGATCGCCTCGCTCGCCCTCTGGGACCCGCAGGCCCGGCCCGTCGCCGTCCCCGTCCACCAGGCGATCGCGGCCCTCGTCCACGAGAAGGCCGACACCCTGGTCCTGGACCTGGCCGGCCCCGTGCCGTACCAGGTGACCGGCTCCGCGCTGCTCGCCCTCGCCGAGGGCCGCTCCAGCACCGACCCGCTCGACGACCCGGCCGTACGGGAAGCCGTGCGCGCCGTCGTGGCCGCCGAGCCCGCGGTGCTCCGCGCCCACCTGGGCCCCGGCACCGCCGACGGCACGGTCGCGCTGGTCCTCGCCGCGGACGCCTCCCCGGCGGAGGCGGCCCAGCGCGTGGCCCGCGCCCTGGCCGCCGACGAAACACTGAGGGCCCGCCTGGTGCGGGGCCTCGACCTGGCACTCCTGCCGGCCTCGGCCACGCCTCCCGGCGAGCCCTTCTACGTGAAGAACGTCTAGCGCGAGGAACCCCTAGCCGTACACCGGCCCCGTGTACTTCTCGCCCGGTCCCTGGCCCGGCTCGTCCGGGATCAGGGAGGCCTCGCGGAAGGCGAGCTGGAGGGACTTCAGGCCGTCCCGCAGGGGAGCCGCGTGGAAGGAGGAGACCTCCGTCGCGCCGGCGTCCAGGAGGCCCGCGAGCGCGTGGACCAGCTTGCGCGCCTCGTCGAGGTCCTTGTGCTTGTCGCCCTCCTCGGTGAGCCCGAGCTTCACGGCGGCGGCGCTCATCAGGTTGACGGCGACGGTCACGATCACCTCGACCGCCGGGACCTCGGCGATGTCGCGGGTCATGGATTCGAAGTCGGGGGTTTCGGGGGAGTCCGGGGACTCGTTCTGGGGCGTCTCGCTCATGCCCCACACGATATGCCGCTCCACGGTTCGCGGAGACCGCCGGGTCCTGCTAACCTTGTGTAACGACCGGCTGGACATCTCTGTGTCCGGCCCACAAGTGGAGGCTCCGTACTCCCACCTGACCACCCTCGCGGGTGGCGGGTCACCGGTCAGGTGGCGCCCATCGTTCCGTACGGACGATGGAGCCGCCCGATGCGCGCCCCGCGGTTGACCGCGGCGGTGCTCCGGTATTTCCGTGGAGCCCCGCCTGTGTCCCGTCCGGGGCGTTTTTCACGTGCCGGCTCGGTTGGTCAGAAACAGACAGTGCGCGTTCGTCCGCCAGGCGGTCGCGTGGTGCTACCGAGGAGGATCCATCAGCGCCGAGCCCCGCATCAACGACAGGATTCGCGTTCCCGAGGTGCGACTTGTCGGACCCAGCGGCGAGCAGGTCGGGATTGTTCCGCTTGCCAAGGCCCTGGAGCTCGCACAGGAGTACGACCTCGACCTGGTCGAGGTGGCGGCGAACGCCCGTCCGCCCGTGTGCAAGCTCATGGACTACGGGAAGTTCAAGTACGAGTCGGCCATGAAGGCCCGTGAGGCGCGCAAGAACCAGGCGCACACGGTCATCAAGGAGATGAAGCTCCGGCCGAAGATCGACCCGCACGACTATGACACCAAGAAGGGTCACGTCGTCCGGTTCCTGAAGCAGGGCGACAAGGTCAAGATCACGATCATGTTCCGTGGTCGTGAGCAGTCCCGCCCCGAGCTCGGTTTCCGACTGCTTCAGCGGCTGGCGTCGGACGTCGAGGAGCTTGGCTTCATCGAGTCCAACCCGAAGCAGGACGGCCGGAACATGATCATGGTTCTCGGCCCGCACAAGAAGAAGACCGAGGCCATGGCCGAGGCGCGTGAGGCCCAGGCCGCACGCAAGGCCGAGCGCCAGGGCGTCGCCTCCGACGAGGCCCCCGAGGCCCCGGTCGCCGAGGCTCCGGTCGCCGAGGCCGAGGCTCCGGTCGAGACCCCCGAGGCGTGACCCCACGGGCTGCCAACCAGGCAGCCCCGGGCCCCGCCCGGAACCACCAAACGAAGAACTGACGCTCCCGGATGTCCGGTGTTCGCACCGGGCGGGAGCGCCACTGACGAGGAGATACGGCGCGATGCCGAAGAACAAGACGCACTCCGGTGCCAAGAAGCGCTTCAAGGTCACCGGCTCGGGCAAGATCCTGCGCGAGCGCGCCGGCAAGCGCCACCTGCTCGAGCACAAGTCGTCCAAGCTGACGCGTCGCCTCACCGGCAACGCCGAGATGGCCCCGGGTGACGCCGCCAAGATCAAGAAGATGCTGGGCATCTGAGTTGATCTCCCGCCCCCGGCGACGGGGGCATCCGGCAGAGACCGGGAACCATTCGTATTTCGGGTCGTGTGAGGACCACCACGACCCCGCTACAAGGAGTTAAAAGTGGCACGCGTCAAGCGGGCAGTCAACGCCCACAAGAAGCGCCGGGCGATCCTCGAGGCGGCCTCCGGCTACCGCGGTCAGCGTTCGCGCCTGTACCGCAAGGCCAAGGAGCAGGTCACCCACTCGCTGGTCTACAACTACAACGACCGCAAGAAGCGCAAGGGCGACTTCCGTCAGCTGTGGATCCAGCGCATCAACGCCGCTGCCCGCCAGAACGGCATGACGTACAACCGCCTCATCCAGGGTCTGAAGGCCGCCAACATCGAGGTGGACCGCAAGATCCTCGCCGAGCTGGCCGTCAACGACATCAACGCGTTCGCCGCGCTGGTCGAGGTCGCGCAGAAGGCCCTCCCGGCCGACGTCAACGCCCCGAAGGTCGCCGCCTGATCTTCCAGGCCGCAGTACCTCTGCCCGGACCCGCAGGCCTCACGCCTGCGGGTCCGGCGCGTTGACCGCCCTTCAGCCGACGTACCCGACGAGTCAGAGAGCCGCAGGCACATGTCCACCCCCGAGCTGATCTCCCCGCGTTCCCCGCGCGTCGTCGCCGCCCGGCGGCTCGCCAAGCGCAACTTCCGGGGCAAGGACCGCCTCTTCATCGCCGAGGGCCCGCAGGCCGTCCGCGAGGCCGTCGACCACCGCGGCCCCGGCGGAGAGCCCACCCTCGTCGAACTGTTCACCACCGTCGAGGCCGCCGAGCGCTACACCGCGATCGTCGACGCCGCCCGCGCCGCGGGAGCCCGCGTCCACTTCGCCTCCGACGCCGTCCTCGCCGAGGTCTCCCAGACCGTCACCCCGCAGGGCCTCGTCGGCGTCTGCCGGTTCCTCGACTCGCCGTTCGAGGAGATCGTCGCGGCCCGGCCCAAGCTGGTCGCCGTCCTCGCGCACGTCCGCGACCCCGGGAACGCCGGCACCGTGCTGCGCTGCGCCGACGCGGCCGGCGCCGACGCCGTCGTCCTCACCGACGCCTCCGTCGACCTCTACAACCCCAAGTCCGTCCGCGCCTCCGTCGGCTCCCTCTTCCACCTCCCGGTGGCCGTCGGCGTCCCCGTCGAGCAGGCCGTCGCCGGACTCAAGAGCGCGGGCGTGCGGATCCTCGCCGCCGACGGGGCCGGACAGGACGACCTCGACGACGAGCTCGACGCCGGCACCATGGGCGGGCCCACCGCCTGGATCTTCGGCAACGAGGCCTGGGGGCTGCCCGAGGAGACCCGGGCGCTCGCCGACGCCGTCGTCCGCGTCCCGATCCACGGCAAGGCCGAGAGCCTCAACCTCGCCACCGCCGCCGCGGTCTGCCTGTACGCCTCCGCCCGTGCCCAGCGCCCCCGAACCTCCGCCTGAGGGGTCCAATCCGCCCTCCCCGCCCAGTAGAGTGACGCACTCGGGGGCCCACTGCGCTACACGGAGGGGTGGGATACGGGGATGACGGTCGGCACGCACAGTCCCGCACAGGCACGGAGCACCACGCCGCACGCCCCGGAGCCGTCCGGGCCCGGCGCCCCGCACACCCCGGAACCGGCCGGACCCGGCGCCGCGCCGGGCCCGGCAGAGGCGGCCGGTTTCGCCGGGATCGACCCCGACGACCTGCCCGACGGTCTCGTCATCGCCGACGAGACCGGTCGCGTCGTCCGCTTCAACGCCGCCGCCGCCCGCATCACCGCCGTCCCCGGCGACCGCGCCCTCGGCCTCCCCCTCGACGAGGCGCTGCCCCTGGAGGACCTCAAGGGACGCCGCTGGTGGGCGCTGACCGATCCGTACGGCGGACTCTCCACCCGCCGCGGCCAGCCCGAGCGCAACCTGCTGCTCCCCGGCGGCCGCGAGGTCCTCGTCTCCGCCCGGTACGTCCGCGAGCACCCCACCGGACCCGTCCGCCGGGTCGTGGTCTCCCTGCGCGGCACCGAGGCGCGCCGCCGCACCGAGCGCAGCCACGCCGAGCTCATCGCCACCGTCGCCCACGAACTGCGCTCGCCGCTGACCTCCGTGAAGGGCTTCACCGCCACCCTCCTCGACAAGTGGGAGCGGTTCAACGACGAGCAGAAGCGGCTCATGCTGGAGACGGTCGACGCCGACGCGGGCCGCATCAAGCGGCTCATCGCCGAACTCCTCGACATCTCCCGGATCGACTCCGGCCGCCTCGAAGTGCGCCGCCAGCCCGTCGACATCGCCGCCGCCGTCGGCCGGCACATCCAGGTGCACACCACCGCCGGCCAGTCCCCCGACCGTTTCTTCGTACGGATCAGGCCACAGCTGCCCGCGCTCTGGGCCGACCCCGACAAGATCGACCAGATCCTCGGGAACCTCCTCGAAAATGCGGTGCGCCACGGCGAGGGAACCGTCACCATCGAGGTGGCACCGACCACGCTGGGCGACGACGGGGAAGAGGGGACGGAGGTCACCGTGAGCGACGAGGGACCCGGCATCCCCGAAGAGTCGATGAGCCGCGTCTTCACCCGCTTCTGGCGGGGCAGCAAACGCGGCGGCACCGGCCTCGGCCTCTACATCGTCAAGGGCGTCGTCGAGGCCCACGGCGGCACCATCACCGTCGGACGGGGCCCCCGTGGCGGGGCCGAGTTCCGATTTATCCTGCCCGTCGGCACCCCGGCCCACCTCCTCTGACGTCTCAGCAGTCGAGACCGCACGAGATCAGGAGCCGTTCGGCCTGCCCACGGGCTCATTCGCGTCCCCGCGCCCCGTTAGACTCGTCCTTTGGCACGTTTGCGCCCTTGACGTCGAGCGGGGCCGCCCAGCCAGCCAACGGAAGCACGGGAAGAGATGTCCGCACCCAATAAGTCGTACGACCCGGTTGAGGTCGAGGCACTGAAACCGGAAGAGATCGAGCGCATGCGGGACGAGGCGCTCGCCGCCTTCGCCGCCGCGGGCGACCTCGACGCGCTCGCGCACGCGAAGACGGCGCACACCGGTGGCACCTCGCCGCTGGCGCTCGCCAACCGGGAGATCGGCGCCCTGCCTCCCCAGGCCAAGGCCGCCGCCGGAAAGGTCGTGGGCCAGGCCCGCGGCGTCGTTTCCAAGGCGCTCGCCGCCCGCCAGGCCGAGCTGGAGGCCGAGCGCGACGCCCGCGTCCTCGTGGAGGAGGCCGTCGACGTCACCCTGCCGTACGACCGCGTCCCGGCCGGCGCCCGGCACCCGCTGACCACGCTCATGGAGCGGGTCTCCGACGTGTTCGTCGCCATGGGGTACGAGGTCGCCGAGGGTCCCGAGGTCGAGGCGGAGTGGTTCAACTTCGACGCCCTCAACTTCGTCCCGGACCACCCGGCCCGGCAGATGCAGGACACCTTCTTCGTCCAGGGAACCTCCCCCGACGGAAAGGCCACCACGGGCGACGAGTCCGGCGTCGTGCTCCGTACGCACACCTCGCCGGTCCAGGCCCGCACCCTCATCGACCGGGAGCCCCCGGTCTACGTGGTGTGCCCCGGCCGCGTGTACCGCACCGACGAACTCGACGCCACGCACACCCCGGTCTTCCACCAGATCGAGCTGCTCGCCGTCGACGAGGGCCTGACCATGGCCGACCTCAAGGGCACCCTCGACCACATGGTCCAGGCGCTCTTCGGCCCGGACATGAAGACCCGCCTGCGGCCGAACTTCTTCCCCTTCACCGAGCCGTCCGCCGAGATGGACATGCTCTGCTACGTCTGCCGCGGCGAGTCCGTCGGCAACCCGGACCGTCCCTGCCGCACCTGCGGCAGCGAGGGCTGGATCGAGCTCGGCGGCTGCGGCATGGTCAACCCGAAGGTTCTCGTCGCCGCCGGTGTGGACCCCGAGAAGTACAGCGGATTCGCCTTCGGGTTCGGCATCGAGCGGATGCTGATGTTCCGCCACAACGTCGAAGACATGCGAGACATGGTCGAGGGTGACGTCCGGTTCACCCGGCCGTTCGGGATGGAGATCTGATGCGGGTCCCGCTTTCTTGGCTGCGGGAGTACGTCGACCTGCCGGCGACGGCGACCGGCCGCGACGTCCAGGCCAAGCTCATTTCGGCAGGCCTCGAGGTCGAGACCGTCGAGCGGCTCGGCGCCGGCCTGACCGGTCCGCTGGTGGTCGGCAAGGTCCTCACCATCGAGGAGCTGACGGAGTTCAAGAAGCCCATCCGCTTCTGCACCGTCGACGTCGGCCAGGCCAACGGCACCGGCGAGCCCCAGGAGATCATCTGCGGCGCCCGGAACTTCGCCGAGGGCGACAAGGTCGTCGTGGCGCTGCCCGGCGCCGTGCTCCCCGGTGACTTCCGGATCGCCGAGCGCAAGACGTACGGCCGCGTCTCCCGGGGCATGATCTGCTCCGGCGACGAGCTCGGCATGGGCGACGACGGCACGCACGGCATCATCGTGCTGCCGCCGGAGCACGAGGTCGGCACCGACGCCACGGTCCTCCTGGAGCTGTTCGACGAGGTCCTCGACATCGCCGTCACCCCGGACCGCGGCTACTGCCTCTCCATGCGCGGTGTCGCCCGTGAGACGGCCACCGCCTACGGCCTGCCGCTGCGCGACCCGGCGCTCCTCGACGTGCCCGCGCCGAACTCGTACGGCTACCCGGTCCAGATCGCCGACCCGATCGGCTGCGACCGCTTCACCGCCCGTACGGTCGTCGGTCTCGACCCCGAGGCCCGCAGTCCCATCTGGCTGCAGCGCCGCCTGCAGAAGGCGGGCATGCGCCCGATCTCGCTCGCCGTCGACATCACCAACTACGTGATGATCGAGCTCGGCCAGCCGCTGCACGCGTACGACCGCAGCCGGATCGACGGCCCCATCGGGGTCCGCCGCGCCGCCGCCGGCGAGAAGTTCACCACCCTCGACGGCACCGCGCGCGTCCTCGATTCCGGGGACCTGGTCATCACCGACAACCGCGGACCGATCGGCCTCGCCGGTGTCATGGGCGGCGCCAACACCGAGATCGCCGACCCGGTGACCGACCCGGAGACCGGCATCGTCACCGGCACCACCGAGGTCGTCATCGAGGCCGCGCACTTCGACGCGATCTCGATCGCCCGCACGGCCCGCCGCCACAAGCTGTCCTCCGAG
This sequence comes from Streptomyces sp. TLI_105, assembly GCF_900105415.1. GTDB lineage: Bacteria > Actinomycetota > Actinomycetes > Streptomycetales > Streptomycetaceae > Streptomyces. Next base: position 6,642,775 of record NZ_FNSM01000001.1, read on the forward strand.
GCGTCCAAGCGCTTCGAGCGCGGTGTCGACCCGCAGGCCGCCGCCGCTGCCGCGCAGCGCTGCGTCGACCTGCTCGTGCTGCTCGCGGGCGGCACCGCCGAGGCCGGCGTCACCGAGATCGCCGCCCCCTCCGCGCCGCACACCATCACGATGCCGGCGAACCACCCCGACAAGGTCGCGGGCGTCGACTACGGCCGCGAGACCGTCGTCCGCCGCCTCCAGGAGGTCGGCTGCGACGTCTACGGCCAGGACGAGCTCGTCGTCACCGTCCCGTCGTGGCGTCCCGACCTCTACGTGCCGAACGACCTCGCCGAAGAGGTCATCCGCCTGGAGGGCTACGAGAACCTGCCCTCCACGCTGCCCAAGCCCCCGGCGGGCCGCGGGCTCACCGACCGCCAGCGCGTCCACCGCCGGGTGGGCCGCGCCCTGGCCGGCGCCGGCTACGTCGAGGCGCTGAACTACCCGTTCATCGGCGAGCAGGCCCTCGACCACCTCGGTCTCGACGCGGACGACGCCCGTCGCCGCCTCGTGAAGCTGGTCAACCCGCTCTCGGACGAGGAGCCCGCGCTCCGTACGACGCTGCTCCCGGGCCTGCTCGGCGCGCTCCGTCGCAACGACAGCCGCGGCAGCCACGACCTGGCGCTCTTCGAGACCGGTCTGGTCTTCCGGCCGACCGAGGGCCAGCCGGGCGTCGCCGTCCGCCTGGGCGTCGACCGCCGCCCCACCGACGAGGAGATCGCCTCGGTCAACGCCGCGCTGCCCGAGCAGCCGCGCCGCGCCGCCGTCGTCCTCGCCGGTGCGCGCGAGCAGGCCGGCTGGTGGGGCAAGGGCCGTCCGTCCGACTGGGCGGACGCGATCGAGGCCGGCCGGACCGTGGCCGCCGAGGCGGGTGTCGAGCTGATCATCAGCGCCGACCAGCACGCGCCCTGGCACCCGGGCCGCTGCGCCGCGTTCCACGTCGAGGTGGACGGCGAGAAGGTCCTCGTCGGCCACGCCGGCGAGCTCCACCCGCGCGTGGTGAAGGCGTTCGGCCTCCCGGCCCGCGCCTGCGCGATGGAGATCGACCTGGACCTCCTGGAGAAGGCGAACGAGGGCCCCGTGAAGGCCCCCCGGATCTCCTCCTTCCCGGTCGCCACCCAGGACGTCGCCCTGGTCGTCGCCGCGGACGTCCCGGCCGCCGAGGTCGAGGCCGCCCTCACCGAGGGCGCGGGTGAACTCCTGGAGTCCATCCGGCTGTTCGACGTCTACACCGGCGACCAGCTCGGCGAGGGCAGCAAGTCCCTGGCGTACGCGCTGAAGTTCCGCGCCTCGGACCGCACGCTGACGGTCGACGAGGCCAGCGCGGCCCGCGACGCGGCGGTGGCCCTGGCCGCCGAGCGCACGGGCGCCGTCCTGCGCGGCGCCTGACGCACCGCGGTACCACCAGGAGGGCCGCCCCGGGGATTCCCCGGGGCGGCCCTCCGCCGTTCGCGGGAGCCGGAAACCGCACGCCTGCCCCGGGCCCGGCCGTCCGTGCGCGTGGCGAAGCCCTGGCGAAGGGCGGCGCGGTGGGGGTGCTCACTCCTTCGGGTGAGATTGCCGGGGGCTGTTCCATGGCGCCCCACGCGGTCGGCAGAATCGACGCGGCCGCAGGGGCGGACCTGTGTGCCGCAGCGCTTCCGGGCGCTGTCGGGGCTCGGGAAGGGCCGTGCATGATCCGTACCAGGTCGTTGCTCGCCGATGGCTCCCGGCTCCGCCGGCTGGCCCCGCTCGCTCTTCCCACCACGTGGGGCGCCGTGGCCGTGGCGTGGAAGTACGGCTGCCCGCTGGCCCGGCAGCCCGGGCTGCCCATGCGGATCGCCACCAGCGTCGTCTTCCTCACCGTCGGTCTCGGCATGGTGCTGGGCGTCCGGCACGGGCTCGCGCGGGAACTCGCCCGCGTCCGGGCCGTCGCGGCCGCCACCCAGCGGGTCCTGCTGCGCCCCCTGCCGGCCCGTCTCGACGGCCTCGCGCTGGCCGCCGGGCAGCTCTCCGCCTCCCGGGGCGCGTCCGTCGGCGGGGACCTGTACGAGGCGGTGGCCACCCCCTACGGGGTGCGGCTCGTGATCGGGGACGTCCGGGGCCACGGGCTGCCCGCGCTCGGCGCGGTGGTGGCGGTGCTCGGCAGCTTCCGCGAGGCCGCGCACGACGAGCCCGAACTCGCGGGGGTGCTGCGGCGGCTCGAGCGGGCCCTGGAGCGTCATCTGCGGGAGCGGGCGCGGGAGGAACACCCGGCGAGGGCCGGGGCGGAGCCCGAGCATCCGGCGGCGGAGGAGTTCGTCACCCTGCTGCTCGTGGAGGTCCGCTCCGACGGACGGCTCGCCGTCCTCAACTGCGGTCACCCCGGCCCGTACCGCCTCGGGAAGCGGGCGGAGCGGCTCGCGGTGGGGGATCCGCTGCCCCCGCTCGGGGTGCTGCCGCTGCCCGCCGGCATCGTGCCGTACACGGCGGCCCGGCTGCTGCCCGGCGAGACGCTGGTCCTGCACACCGACGGCGCGGAGGAGGCCCGTGACCAGCGGGGCCGGTTCTTCGCGCTCGACGCCGCGCTGGCCGGGATGCCGGGCGAGGCGCCCGCCGCCCTGGTCCGTCGGGTCCACGCGGAGCTGCTGCACCACACGGGCGGCCGGCTCGCCGACGACATCGCGCTGCTGGTCGTGCGCAACGACCGTGTCCGGGTGCCGGCGCAGCCCGCCGAACCCGGGCTGCGCCGACCCCGGCCCGCTCCCTCCTCCCACCGCTGAGCGGAGGGGCGGGGCCGGCGCCGCCCGCCCCGCCACGGAGTGTCGGGCAGATCAGCGGGGCGGGCGACGCGGACCGGGCGGCCGCACTGTACGAGGGGGAGCCGGCGGCCCGGTCGTCGCCTTGCGGCGAGAAGCACAGTCAACCGGGGCCGGGGCGGGCGTGGCAGAGTACGCGGCCCGGGAGAACGGGTACTTCGTTCACACCCCGTGCGAAATCACCGGTACGGGGGGCTTCTGTTCGGTTCGCTCCGTATGAATTCAGCCACCGCTACGCTGAGTTCACCGAGCGGAGCGGCCATGCGAACCGGAGCGGCCATGCAGCCCAACACCTTGCTCGACGCCCTGCTCGACGAAGCGGGCGTCTCGAACGCCGGCCTGGCCGCCCATGTGAACCGGGCGGGCCGGGCCCGGGGTCTCGCCCTGCGGTACGAACACACCGCCGTGGCCCGTTGGTTGAAGGGGCAGCGGCCGCGCGGCCAGGTGCCGGACCTGATCTGCGAGGTGCTCGCCGCCCGGCTGCACCGGCAGGTGACCCTGGACGACATCGGCCTCGGGGTGCCGGGCGGTCCGCCGCCGGCCGCCGGGTCGCCGCTGTCCGGTTTCGTGGAGCGGGCGGCCGCGCTGTGGCGCTCCGACGAGCAGCAGCGGCCGCACATCGTGTCCGCCCCGGCGGTGACCGGCACCCAGGCGGTGATGCCGGTGTGGGAGTGGGAGAACCCGCCGGAGGACGTGGACGTCTCGCGTACGGGCCGGACGACGGTCTCGGCGGCCGACATCGCGGTCCTGAGCGCCGCCCGCTCGCACTACGAGCAGATGTACCGCAGGGCCGGCGGCATCGCGACCCGGGCGCGGATCGTCGGCTTCCTCAACACCGAGACCGCGCCGCTGCTCCGGGGCGCGTACGGCGACGCGCTGGGGCGGCGTCTGCACCGTGCCGCCGGCGGGCTCGTCGCGGTGGCCGGAATCTGCGCCTACGACGCGGACGCGCACGGTCTCGCCCAGCGCTACTTCCACCAGGCGCTGCGGCTCGCGAAGGCGAGCGGGGACCGGGGGCTGGGGGCGTACGTGATCGCGCTCCTGGTCAACCAGTCGCTGTTCATGGGGGAGCACCGGCAGGCGGTGGCGTTCGCGGAGGCGGCGCTGCGGGCGGCGGGGCGGCAGATCACCCCGGCGCTCGCGGCCGATCTGACGGCGATGCAGGCGAAGGCGTACGCGCGTCTGGGCGACCGGTCCGCGGCGTTGGCCTGCATCCGGCGGGCGGAGGCGGCGGCGGAGCGGATCAGCCCGGGGGAGGAGCCGGTCGAGACGGGCTATGTCCAGCCGGGGTTCGTCAACGTCCAGGTGGCGGAGGCCCTGTTCGGCCTGGGCGACCTGGAGGCCGCCCATGAGCACGCCTCGGCGGCGGTCGGCACGCCCTCGCACGACCGGGGCCGGGTGCACCGGCTCGCCATGCTGTGCCGGATCGAGCTGCGGCAGGGGGAGGCCGACGAGGCGGCGCGCACGGCGGTGGAGATGACGGAGCGGGCGCGGGGGATGGAGTCGCGGCGGCTGCGGGACCGGCTGACGCAGGTGCGGGAGCAGCTCCTCGCGAGCGGCTGCGGGGACGCCCGGGAGGCCGCCGCTCTCATCGAAGGGGCGCTGCGCGTTCCCCTCTGAGCCGTCAACTGCTGCGATATTGCCACCAAACAAGCACCGACCGATCGGAAGGTGGCAAGAAACGTGCAGTGGACGAAACTCAGCGAACGCTCGGTCTATGAGAACCGCTGGTTCCGGGTGAACCTCGCGGACGTCGAACTCCCCGACGGCCGCCACCTCGACCACTATCTGATCCGGCTCCGCCCGGTCGCCGTCGCGACGGCCGTCAACGAGGCCGACGAAGTCCTGTTGCTCTGGCGCCACCGCTTCATCACCGACAGCTGGGGCTGGGAACTGGCCGCGGGCGTCGTCGAGGACGGCGAGGACATCGAGTCCGCCGCCGCCCGCGAGATGGAGGAGGAGACCGGCTGGCGGCCGGGGCCGCTGCGCCATCTCCTCACCGTCGAACCCTCGAACGGCCTCACCGACGCCCGCCACCACCTCTACTGGGCGGAGCGGGCCACCTACACGGGGCCGCCCGAGGACGCCTTCGAGTCCTCACGAAGGGCCTGGGTGCCGCTGAAGGAGATCCCCGAGCTGATCGCCCGGGGCGAGGTCCCGGCCGCCAACACGGCCGCCGGACTGCTGATGCTCCGTCATCTGCGCCTCGGCTGAGACGCGGAGCACGATGTGCCGGACGGCCCGTACCTGTGCGGGGGTACGGGCCGTCCGGCCGGAGTCACGGCGTCAGGGGTCGGACGCCGTCACTCCGGGTCTGGGGGCACTCCTCTTCCGGGAGTACGGGCTTCAGGAGTACGGGTAGAAGCCCGAGCCCGTCTTCCGGCCCAGCCGGCCGGCGTCCACCATGCGCTGGAGCAGCGGGGGAGCGGCGTACAGCGGCTCCTTGAACTCGGAGTACATCGAGTCGGCGATCGACGCGATCGTGTCCAGGCCGATCAGGTCGGAGAGCTTCAGCGGGCCCATCGGGTGGGCGCAGCCGAACTCCATGCCGTTGTCGATGTCCTCGCGGCTCGCGATGCCCGACTCGAACATCCGGATCGCCGAGAGCAGGTACGGCACGAGCAGCGCGTTCACCACGAAGCCGGAGCGGTCCTGGGCGCGGATCGCGTGCTTGCCGAGCACCTTCTCCGCGAAGGCCTGGGCCCGGCTGATCGTGCCCTCGGAGGTGGTGAGGGCCGGGATCAGCTCGACGAGCTTCTGCACCGGGGCCGGGTTGAAGAAGTGGATGCCGATGACATGGTCGGGGCGGGAGGTCGCCACGGCCAGCTTCACCAGCGGGATGGAGGAGGTGTTCGAGGCCAGGATGGCGTCCGGCCGGGTCATCACCTGGTCGAGGACCTGGAAGATCTCGGTCTTGACCTGCTCGTTCTCCACGACCGCCTCGATGACGAGGTCGCGGTCGGCGAACTCGCCCAGGTCGGTGGTGAAGCTGAGGCGGGCGAGCGTCGCGTCCCGCTCCTCCTCGCTGATCTTGCCGCGCTCGGCGGCCTTGTTCAGCGAGTTGTAGAGCCGCGTGCGGCCGATCTCCAGCGCTTCGCCGGTGGTCTCGGCGACCTTGACCTCGAGCCCGCTCCGGGCACACACCTCCGCGATGCCCGCGCCCATCTGGCCGCAGCCCACCACTCCGACGCGCTCAATGTCGGCCATGGAGTCCGTCACCTCGTGCCTTTCGCTCTTCTCCGGCGGCGGGGGGCCCGTGTGATTCCGGATGCGTCCGCCTCTACCCCCACGACGTTACCGCTCATTAACCGATGATCGATCGTCCCGGGTGGGCATGCTGTCCCGGTGGGTGTGACGTATCCGACAGAGGAGGGGGACAAGTGCGGCCTTTCGGTAGAAGAGGGTTCGTGACCGGTGCCACCGGAGCGGCGCTCGCCGTGACCGGAACGACAGGAGCGGCCCTCCCCGCGACGGGCACGAGAGGTGCCGCGCTTCCCGCGACGGACGAGGCGGCGACGACGGCCGCCGACGCCGCCTCCACGGCGCACGGCAAGCCGCACCGCAGGCGGGAGTTCCGCGGCACGTGGCTGGCGACGGTCGCCAACCGCGACTGGCCCTCCCGCGCCGGGCTGACCGCCGGGCAGCAGCGCGCCGAGCTCCTCCGCCACCTGGACACGGCGGTCGAGCGCCGGCTCAACACGGTGGTCCTCCAGGTCCGGCCGACCGCCGACGCGCTGTGGCCCTCGCCGTACGAGCCGTGGGCGCAGTACCTGACCGGCACGCAGGGCCGGGACCCCGGCTGGGACCCGCTGGGCACGGCCGTCGACGAGGCCCACGCCCGGGGGCTCGAACTGCACGCCTGGTTCAACCCGTACCGCGTGGCGAACCACACGGACCCGAGCCGGCTCGTCGCCGGCCATCCGGCCCGGCTCCACCCGGAGTGGGTGCTGCCCTACGGCGGCAAGCTCTACTACAACCCCGGGCTGCCCGAGGTCCGGAGCTTCGTCCAGGACGCGATGCTGGACGCGCTGCGCCGCTACGACGTCGACGCCGTGCACTGGGACGACTACTTCTATCCGTACCCGGTGGCCGGGCAGGTCTTCGCCGACGACGAGGCGTACGCGCGGTACGGCGGGGACTTCCCCGACAAGGCGTCCTGGCGGCGGAACAACACCGACCTGCTGGTCTCGGAGATGTCCGCCCGGATCAAGGAGATCGACCGGCACACGGCCTTCGGCATAAGCCCCTTCGGGGTCTGGCGGAACATCGCCACCGACCCGGAGGGCTCGGACACCCGCGCCGGCGTCCAGACGTACGACGACCTGTACGCCGACACCCGCAAGTGGATCCGCGAGGGCTGGATCGACTACGTGATGCCGCAGCTCTACTGGAACATCGGACTGCCCGCCGCCGACTACGCCAAGCTGCTGCCCTGGTGGGACGCGGTGGTCCGGGACACGGGCGTCGGGCTCTACGTCGGCGAGGCGCTCTACAAGGCGGGCGACCCCGCCCAGCCCGCGGCCTGGCAGGACCCGGGGGAGCTCTCACGCCACCTGGAGCTGGCCCACGCGTACCCCTCGGTCGGCGGTCACTGCTACTTCTCCGCGAAGGAGGTCGCCGCGGACCCGATCGGGGCGATGACCACCGTGGTGGCCGATCACTACCCGACCAGGGCCCGTCCGCCGAAATAGGGGGCTCAGCCCGTCCCCGCCTCCGGACGGTGGCGTACGACGGTGTCGGGGCCCGGGGACATCAGCGCCTCGTGGCCGTCGTCGTCGAACTTCACGCGGTACGGGGGAGTGCCGTTCTCCCCCAGTACCTGCAGGACCTGGGCCGTGCGGTCGTGGTGACCGACGGTCCGGCCGTGTACCAGCAGCTTGTCGCCCACGCTCGCCTGCATCAGGCTGACCTCCTCGCGACCGGGCCGGTCCTGCCCTGTACTGCGCAGGGCCTCTGTCTGCCATTGTGACCCGCTCCGCCCGGATCCGTCGCGTCAGCTCTTCGCCCGCTGGGTGACCGCGATGCAGACCAGGACCGCCACCGCGGCGACCGGGGCGGCCAGCGGCAGGCTCTCGCCGAGCAGGAAGACCGACCAGAACAGGGTGAGGAGCGGCTGGGCCAACTGGAGCTGGCTGGCCTTGGGGATGCCGATCGCGGCCATGCCGCGGTACCAGACGTACAGGCCGAAGAAGGTGGAGCCGGCCGCGACCCAGACGAGACCGATGACGCCGTGCGCGTTCAGGTGGACCGGCTCGATCGACAGCGTGACGGCCGAGGCGACCACCATCAGCGGCAGACAGAGGACCAGGGCCCAGCCGATGACCTGCCAGCCCGGCATGAGCGCGGCGAGCCGGCCGCCCTCGGTGTAGCCGGCCGCGCACACGAGCAGCGCCCCGAAGAGGTACAGGTCGCCGGTGGAGAACGAGCCGCCGCTCTGCTGGAGCGTGAAGCCCAGCACCACCGCGGCGCCCGAGACGGCCGCGACCCAGAAGGCGCGGGACGGCCGGCGTCCGGTCCGCACGGCGGCGAGGGTCGCGGTGGTGAGCGGCAGGAGGCCCACGACCACGGCGGCGTGCGAGGTGGTGGAGGTCTGCAGGGCCAGCGTCGTCAGGAGCGGGAAGCCGATGACGACACCGCAGGCCACCACCGCGAGGCCCGCCCAATGGCGCCGCTCGGGCAGCGGCACCCGGCCCGCGAGGAGGAAGGCGCCGGCGATGAGCGCGGCGAGGGTGGAGCGCACGGCCACCAGCGACCAGGGGCCGAAGCTCTCCAGGCCCCACACGGTCGACGGGAAGGTGAGGGAGAAGGAGATCACGCCGAGCCCGGCGAGCAGCGTGCCACGGGTCCGGGGGTCGACGGCGGCCTGGGCGGCGGACCCGGTGCGGGCCTCGGAGGCGCCGGTCCCGGAGACGGCGCCGATGGCCCCGGTCCGGGGGGATCCGGTGGCGGTGACCGCTATCGTGGTCCGGCGAGTAGCGCTATTCTGTGTCCTCATGCATGAGCGTAGCAGTGTGGCGGAATTGGCGAAATCCCTGAGGGCGGAACTGGACCGCTACTCTCCAGGCGGGAAACTGCCATCGAGTCGGGCGCTCGTCGAGCGCTACCGCGTCTCCCCGGTCACCGTCACCCGAGCCCTCGCCCAGCTCGCCGCCGAGGGACTCGTCGTCACCCGCCCCGGCGCCGGAGCCTTCCGCGCGCAACCGCGCACCCCCACCCCCGTCGCCGGCGACACCTCCTGGCAGGAGGTCGCCCTCAGCGCCGACAGCGCCACCGAACTCGTCCCCCGGGCCGTCGACGCCTCCGGCGTCCTCGTCACCCTCTCCGCGCCCCCGCCCGGCGTGATCGAGTTCAACGGCGGCTACCTCCACCCCTCCCTCCAGCCCGAGAGCGCCCTAGCCGCCGCCCTCGCCCGGGCCGGCCGCCGCCCCGGCGCCTGGGGCAGACCGCCCACCGACGGCCTGCCCGAACTGCGCGAGTGGTTCGCCCGCGAGATCGGCGGCAGCGTCACCGCGGCCGAGGTCCTCGTCACCGCCGGCGGCCAGTCCGCGATCAGCACCGCCCTGCGCGCCCTCGCCCCGCCCGGCACCCCCGTCCTCGTCGAGTCGCCCACCTACCCGGGCATGCTCGCCGTCGCCCGCGCGGCCGGACTCCGCCCCGTCCCCGTGCCCACCGACACCGACGGAGTGCGCCCCGAACTCCTCGAAGCCGCCTTCCGCGCCACCGGCGCCCGCGTCTTCGTCTGCCAGCCGCTCTTCCAGAACCCGACCGGGACCACACTGCGCCCCGATCGCCGCCGGGAGGTCGTCCGCATCGCCCGCGCCGCCGGGGCCTTCGTCGTCGAGGACGACTTCGCCCGCCGCCTCGTCCACGAGGACGCCGCGCCGCTCCCCGCGCCCCTCGCCGCCGAGGACCCCGACGGCGTCGTCGTCCACGTCCGCTCCCTCACGAAGATCACCTCGGCGAGCCTCCGCGTCGGCGCCCTCGCCGCCCGCGGACCCGTCCTCGAACGCCTGCGCGCCATCCAGGTCGTCGACAGCTTCTTCGTCCCCCGGCCCCTCCAGGAGGCCGCGCTCGAACTCGTCGGCTCCCCGGCCTGGCCCCGCCACCTCCGCGCCGTCGCCCAGGAGCTCAGGAACCGCCGGGAGGTCATGACCGGCGCCCTCGCCCTCCACCTCCCCGAGCTCGCCCTTCCGTACATCCCCTCCGGCGGCTACCAGCTCTGGCTGCGCCTCCCCGACACCCTCCCCGAGTCCTCCCTCCTCGCCGCCGGACTGCGCGCCGGGGTCACCGCCGCCCCCGGCCGCCCCTACTTCTGCGCCGAACCCCCCGCCGGCCACATCCGGCTGAGTTTCGCGGGTGTCGCGGGCCCCACGGAGATCGTCGAGGGCGTGCGCCGCCTGCGGACGGCGGTCGACGAGCTGACCGGCTGAACCGGGGGCGGGCCGCGCCTGAGCCCGGCGCGGCCCGCCCTCCCGTCCCTGGCCCGGGGCAAATTCGCCTGACAAGCTCCCGCGCCCCCTGGAAGCCTTCACCCATGAGCGACAGCACCACCCACGACACCCCCGGCACCCCCGTCATGCACGGGGCGTACGAGATCTCAGCCGACCCCGCCCGGATCGACGCGGCCCGCGTCCACCACTGGCTGTCCACCGACGCCTACTGGGCGCTCGGCCGACCTCGGGAGAAGCAGGACAGCGCCATCGCGGGCTCGCTGAACCTCGGCGCCTACCACCGGGAGACCGGCGAGATGAGCGCCTACGCCCGCGTCGTCACCGACTACGCCACCTTCGCCTGGCTCTGCGACGTCTACGTCGACCGCCCGGCCCGCGGCACCGGCCTCGGCACCGCGCTCGTCACCGCCGTCCGCGACCACCTCGCCCCCTACGGACTGCGCCGCATCATGCTCGCCACCGCCGACGCGCACGGCGTGTACGAGAAGGTGGGTTTCACGCCACTGCGGAATCCGGACAAGTGGATGGCTCTCGGGCAGCAGTGAACCCGCCCCCCTCCGGTCCCCGCAGACAACCCCTTGACCAGCGGGGCCACCGGCCTCACGATCGCGGCCATGAGTCTTCGGGTGACGCTCGTCACGGCGGCACGCAGCTCCTCCCTGCTCGCCGAACGCTTCGACGACGACCGGCCGCTCGACGAGGCCGGCTGGTACGAGGTGCAGCAGGCCGCGCCCGCGCTCATCCCGCTCGGCGCGGCCGAACTGCGCTACTGCTCCCCGACCCCCCGCAGCCGCGCCACCGGCACCGCCCTCGGCTACGCACCCCTCGCCCAGCCCGCGCTCCGGGACTGTGACATGGGCCGCTGGCGCGGCCTGACCCTCGCCGAGGTCGCCGCCCTCGAACCGGCCGCCGTCGACGCCTGGCTCACCGACGCCCGCACGGCCCCGCACGGCGGCGAACCGCTCCTCGCCTTCATCACCCGCATAGGGAACTGGCTCGACACCCGCCCCGCCGAGGACGGCTCCATCGTCGCCGTCGCCGAGCCCTCCGTCGTACGGGCCGCCCTCGTGTACGCCCTCAAAGCCCCGCCCGCCACCTACTGGAACGTGGACGTCCGCCCCCTCTCCACCGTCACCCTCACCGGCCGCCCCGGCCTCTGGCACCTCCACCTCGCCACCGCCCCGTGCTAGGGGGCGCCGTTCGGATCAGGCCGGGCTCGCGGGGCCCGGCACGCCCGCTCCCTGATCCGGCCTGATCCGAACGACAGGCCCTGACCGCGAGAACCGGCGGCCCCGACCGGCTAGCCTGAGAGCACGATGAACCGTTTGAGCACGTCATGGGGCGCCTTCACGCTGACCCGTTTCCCCGAGGACCCACGCGACCAGCTGCGCGCCTGGGACGCGTCCGACGAATACCTCCTCGGACACCTCGCCGAGACCGGCACCGACCTCTCCGGCACCGTCGCCGTCCTCGGGGACCGCTGGGGAGCCCTCGTCACCGCACTGCAGGCCGCGGGACCCCGCGAACTCGTCCAGATCTCCGACTCGTACCTCGGCGGGCAGGCGACCCGGGCCAACCTCGCGCGCGCCGGAGCCGCCCCGGACGCCGTCCGGCTGCTCACCACCCTGGACCCGCCGCCCGAGCGGATCGACGTGCTCCTCGTCCGGGTCCCCAAGAGCCTCGCGCTCCTGGAGGACCAGCTGCACCGGCTCGCGCCCGCCGTGCACGAGGGCACCGTGATCGTCGGCACGGGCATGGTCAAGGACATCCACACCTCCACGCTCAAGCTCTTCGAGCGGATCCTCGGCCCCACCCGCACCTCGCTCGCGGTGAAGAAGGCCCGGCTGATCCACACCACCCCCGACCCGACCGCCACGCCCGGGCCGAACCCCTGGCCGTACCGCTACGACCTTCCCCCCGACACCCCCGCGCCCGGCCTCCCCGGACTGACCGTCACCAACCACGCCGGGGTCTTCTGCGCCGACCGCCTCGACATCGGCACCCGCTTCTTCCTCGCCAACCTGCCGGGCGGCCTCGGCCGGGCCCGGGTCGCCGACCTCGGCTGCGGCAACGGCGTCGTCGGCCTCGCCATCGCCCTCCACGAACCCGAAGCGGAACTGGTCTTCGCCGACGAGTCCTACCCGGCCGTCGCCTCGGCCGAGGAGAACTTCCGCACCCACGTGGGCGCCGGCCGCAAGGCCGAGTTCCTCGTCGGCGACGGGCTCACCGCCCTGCCCGCCGGCTCGGTGGACCTCGTCCTCAACAACCCGCCCTTCCACAGCCACCAGGCCACCACCGACCGCACCGCCCGCCGGATGTTCGCGGACGCGCGGCGCGCGCTGCGGCCCGGCGGCGAACTGTGGGTCATCGGCAACCGGCACCTCGGCTACCACGTCACGCTCCGCCGGATCTTCGGCAACAGCGAACTCGTCGCCAGCGACGCCAAGTTCGTGGTCCTGCGCGCAGTGCGCACCTCCTAGTTCACCTGGTCCGGTTCATCTGGTCCAGTTACGCGAGCACAGGACGAGCCGGTATCCGTCGGGGTCGGCGACGGTGACGCCGTGCTCGTCCCAGTACGGGTTGTGCGCGGGCACCCGCGTCCCGCCGACGGCGAGCAGCCGCTCCACCTGCTCCTCCTCGACGGGCGCGCCGAGGTAGACGACGAACAGGTCCTCGACGGTCGGGGTGGGCTCCATCGGGTGCTCGGGATCGAAGGTCAGCTCGAAGTGCCAGCTCCCCTCCGGGGGCCCGACCATGAGCAGATCGTGCTTCCCGGGCACCGGCCCCTCGCTCCGCCACTGCACCTCGAGGCCGAGCCCGTCGACGTAGAACCGCTCGGCGGCGGCGAGATCCCGCGACGGGCGGGCGATCCGTACTCGCGTCTGCGCATCGATGATCATGCCTCCAGGCTAGGGGGTGTCCGGCGGCGGTGGCACTCGGGGATTCCCCTCTCCCGTCACGGACTTGACCCTGACGCGCGGGTCAGGGTTTACGGTCCCGCCGACCTGCCCGACCCTCCTCCTGGAGCGCCCCATGGCCACCCACCGCGAGATCAGGCTGCGCACCCGTCCCGAGCGCGGCCTCCCGGCACCCGAGCACCTCGCCCTCGTCCACACCGCCCTGCCCGTGCCCGCCCCCGGCGAAGTGCTCGTCAGGAACCGCTGGTTCGCGGTCTCCGCCGCGCTGCGGACCCTCATCGGCGGCGGGGTGGAGGGCGCGCCCTTCCCGCCCGTCGCACCCGGCGACCCCCTCTTCGGCGCGGCCGTCGGCGAGGTCGTGTCCGCTCCGGACGGCAGTGACCTGCGCCCCGGAGACCTCGTCGGCCACTGGCAGGGCTGGCGCGAGTACGCCGCCGTGTCCGCGGCCGGCTGCACGCCCCTCGGCGACGCGCTGCCCGACCCGGTCGCCCACCTCTCCCAGGGCTGGACCGCCTACGCCGCCCTCACCCGGGGCGCCGAGGTGCGCGCCGGGGACACGGTCCTCGTGACCGGCGGAGCCGGCGCCGTCGGGACGATGGCCGGCCAGATCGCCCGGCTCCTCGGCGCGGGCCGGGTGATCGGCAGCACCGGCTCACCGGCCAAGGCCGAGCGGCTCGTCAGCGAACTCGGCTACGACGCGGCCCTCGTCCGGGACGCGCCCGCCCCCTTCGCCGCACAGCTCGCCGAAGCCGCCCCGGAAGGCCTCGACGTCCTCCTCGACACGGTCGGCGGCGAGCAGTTGAGCGCGGCGGTCGCCGCCGCCCGCCCCGGCGCGCGGGGCGTCCTCGTCGGCGCGCTCTCCGGCCAGCTCGATCCGGAGGGCACCGGAACCACCGCGCGCGTGGAGCTCGATTCGTACCCGCTCGTCCTCAAGCGGATCTCCCTGCGCGGCTTCAGCCCGCTCGACCACCCGGAGACGGAGGCCGAGTGGCGGACCCGGTTCGGCGACTGGCTGCGCGCCGGCGCGATCACCTTCCCGCACGTCAGGGTGGCGGGCATGGATCGGGCCGCCACGGCGTTGCGCGAGGTGATGGAGGGACGGCATCTCGGCGCGGTCGTGGTCGAGTTGCCGTGACGGCGACGGCCGTGGCCACGGCCGCGGCCGCGACGAAGGGCGGTCGGCATGCGGATCGGTGACGCGGCGGCAGCGGCGGGGACCACACCCCGGGCCCTGCGCCTCTACGAGCAGCGGGGCCTCCTCCCGCCACCGGACCGCACCCCCACCGGCCAGCGGCGCTACGGCCCGGACGACGTCGCCCGCGTCCGGGTCGTGCGGGAGCTCCTCGCCCTCGGCCTGACGATCGAGGACGTCCGCGCCTGCGTGGACCGGCTGCCCCTCCTCGACGTGGAGACGATCCGCTCCCGCCGGGTCCCCGAGGGCGTCTGCGTGCGGGCGTCCCCGGTCGTGAGCCGCCGGATCGCGGCCCTGGACGAGGAGATCGCCCGCCTCACCCGTCGGCGCGACGAACTGGCGGCCCGCTCGGCCCCGCCGGGCCGCGCCCCGGGAACCCCCGGCTGACGGGTTCTCGGGAAGGGGCCCGCCACCCGGGGCTCCCCAGGCCGGCGCGCCCCCGACATCCGGGGCCACACCAGCGCGCACCCACCCGGGCGCCCCCACCCGGGCGCCCCCCGCGACCCCTATGCCAGGGCGACCAGCTCCCGGTACTCCGCGCTCCACAGGTCCTCGTCCGCGTCCGGGAGCAGCAGGACCCGCTCCGGACGCAGCGCGTCGAGTGCGCCCTCGTCGTGCGTGACCATCACGATCGCGCCCGGGTAGGTGCCCACGGCCGCCAGGACCTCGTCGCGCGACGCCGGGTCCAGGTTGTTGGTGGGCTCGTCGAGGAGCAGCACGTTCGCGCCGGAGTGCACCAGGGCGGCCAGGGCGAGCCGTGTCTTCTCGCCGCCGGACAGCACCCCGGCCGGCTTGTCGGCGTCGTCGCCCCGGAACAGGAACGCGCCGAGCACCGCCCGTACCTCACCGTCCGTCAGATGCGGGGCCGCCGTCGCCAGGTTCTCCCGGACCGTGCGCGCCGGGTCCAGCGTCTCGTGCTCCTGGGCGAAGTAGCCGAGCCGCAGTCCGTGCCCGCGCACCACCCGGCCCGCGTCGGGAGTCTCCTGTCCGGCGAGGAGCCGCAGCAGGGTCGTCTTGCCGGCCCCGTTGTGCCCGAGGACGACCAGTCGGCTGCCCCGGTCCACGGCCAGGTCCACCCCGTCGAGGACCGGCCGTTCCCCGTACGTCTTGGTGAGCGACACGGCGCCCAGCGGCGTCCGGCCGCAGGGGGCGGGCTCGGGCAGCCGGATGCGGGCGACCCGCTCGGCCCGCCGTGCCGGGTCGAGCCCGGCGAGCATCCGGTCGGCCCGGCGCGCCATGCTGCGGGCGGTCGTCGCCGTCGCCACCCGGGACTTCATGCGGTCCGCCTGCACGTGCAGGGCGGCCGCCTTCCGCTCGGCGTTGGCGCGCTCGCGCACCCGGCGCCGCTCATCGGCGCCCCGCTGGGCGAGATACGCGTCCCAGCCGGTGTTGTGGACGTCCAGCGAGGCGCGCTGCGGGTCGAGGTGGAAGACCCGGGTGACGGTGTCGGCGAGGAGCCGCACGTCGTGGCTGATCAGCACGAGCCCGCCCCGGTGGGCGGCGAGGTGGCCGCGCAGCCAGCCGATCGAGTCGGCGTCCAGGTGGTTGGTCGGCTCGTCGAGCAGCAGCGTGCCGTCCCGGCCGTGACCGGCGAAGAGGATCCTGGCCAGCTCGACCCGGCGCTTCTGGCCGCCGGACAGCCGGCCGACGGGCCGGTCCATGAGCGCGTGGGGCAGGCCGAGGCCGGCGGCGACCCGGGCGGCCTCCGCCTCCGCCGCGTACCCGCCGCCCGCCTCGAAGGCGGTCTCGGCGGCGTCGTACGCGGCGAGCGCCCGCGCGTCGGGCGCCTCGCCGAGCCGGCGGGCGGCCTCCGCGAGCCGCCGGGCCGCCCGGTCGAGGCCGCGCGCGGAGAGGATCCGGTCGGTGACGGTCACGGTGGGGTCGGCGGCCCGGGAATCCTGCGCGAGATGGCCGACGGAGCCGGTACGGGTGACGGTGCCGGCGGCCGGGGCGCGCAGCCCGGCCAGGGTGTCGAGGAGGGTGGTCTTGCCGGCGCCGTTGCGGCCGACGAGGCCGATCCGGTCGCCGGGGGCGACGTGGAAGGAGACGCCGGACAGCAGGAGCCGGGCGCCGACGCGCACGTCGGCACCACGAACGGTGATCATGGGGTAACGCTCCGAAGGAGGTCGAGGACACACGGGTGGCGTGAGTGCGGGTCCTCGGCTAGGAGATTCGGGGCGTCGACATGCCACCGAGGCTAACGGAGTCGCCCCGTCGAGTGCACCGGAATTTCTCCCGGCCCGTGCCTCAGCTGTCGGGAAAGG
Organism: Streptomyces sp. TLI_105; assembly: GCF_900105415.1. Lineage (GTDB taxonomy): Bacteria > Actinomycetota > Actinomycetes > Streptomycetales > Streptomycetaceae > Streptomyces. The sequence goes on from NZ_FNSM01000001.1 coordinate 6,659,395, forward strand.
CCAGGTCGAGGGCGCGCACCCGGTCCTCCCCGCTGGTCAGGGCGAGGGCGACGATGCGCCCTCGGCGGAGGGTGGCACCGACCGCCGAGACCGGTCGGCCGGCGGCGAAACCGACCGCGCCGACGGCCCCGTCGACCAGCGCGGGCCGGGACACGTCCGCGCACCGCGCGAAGGCGGCGGCCGTCTCGGCGACCGCGGCGACCCCGTGCACCGGGCCGCCCTCGGAGTACGCCACGACGTCCGGGTCGAGGACGGCCACCAGCGCACGGGTGTCACGCGCGCGTGCGGCCGCCAGGAACCGGTCCACCACCGCGCGCTGCCGTCCCCGCTCGCCCTCGGGGCGGGCCGCCCCGCCGCCCCGGAGCCGCTCCCGCGCCCGCCGGGCCAGCCGCGCCGCCGCGTCAGGGGAGCCGCCGATGATCCGCGCGGTCTCGTACGGGGGCAGCCCGAACACATCGTGCAGGACATAGGCGAGCCGCTCGTCACCCCCGAGCCTCTCCAGCATCACGAGCAACGCCAGCCACAGGGAGTCCACGTCGCGGCGCGGGCCCCCACCGCTCCCGGCGCCCGCGTCCCCGGCCCATGGCACCCGCCCGCCCCCGTCAGGCCCCCCGCCCCGCCGTCCCTCCGCTCCCCGCTCCTGGAGTCCCCGCACGCACGCCTGGCCCACGGCCGCCGTGAGCCAGGCGCGTACCGTCGCACCGTCGTCCCGCCCGAGATCCGCCCGCGCCGCCGCGAGCGCCGCCTCGGCCTCCGCCGGGGAGCCCGTGATCCGCAGCGCGACGGCCCGCAGCTGCTCCTCGTGGGCGTCGAACCGCCCGGTCAGGGCGGTCAGAAACGTGTCGTCGTGCATGGCGTCTCACTCCTCGTCGGTCCCGTCACCGCGTTGACGCGAGGACCCGTCGGGATGTGACAGCGACCGTTCCGGGAGCTCGCGGGACCGGCGCCCGGGCAGCGGAAAGGCCGGTCCGACACAAAAAAGGCCGGTCCGACACAAAGGTGTCGAACCGGCCTTCCAGGAGGGTGGTGCCGTGCGTCAGTCCGTGCCGAACTCCATCGCGGCCCGGTCCAGCATCTCCTCGTCTTCGGAGACCTCGCCGCGGGAGGCGATGGCCTCGGCGCCGCCCTCGGGCATCTGCGGCATGGTGCCGATCAGCCCGGTCGCGGCCGCCTGGGCGGCACCGATGGCGGGGCTGCCGGTGCCGATCAGGCCGAGGCCGGCGTACTGCTCCAGCTTGGCGCGGGAGTCGGCGATGTCGAGGTTGCGCATGGTGAGCTGGCCGATCCGGTCCACCGGGCCGAAGGCCGAGTCCTCGGTGCGCTCCATGGACAGCTTGTCCGGGTGGTAGCTGAAGGCCGGGCCCGTGGTGTCGAGGATCGAGTAGTCCTCGCCGCGCCGCAGCCGCAGCGTCACCTCGCCGGTGACGGCCGCGCCGACCCAGCGCTGGAGGGACTCGCGGACCATGAGGGCCTGCGGGTCCAGCCACCGGCCCTCGTACATGAGCCGGCCGAGACGACGGCCCTCGTTGTGGTACTGGGCGAGGGTGTCCTCGTTGTGGATCGCGTTGACCAGGCGCTCGTACGCGGCGTGCAGCAGGGCCATGCCGGGGGCCTCGTAGATGCCGCGGCTCTTGGCCTCGATGATCCGGTTCTCGATCTGGTCGGACATGCCCATGCCGTGGCGGCCGCCGATGGCGTTGGCCTCCATCACCAGGTCGACGGCGGAGGGGAACTCCTTGCCGTTGATCGACACCGGGCGGCCCTGCTCGAAGCCGATGGTGACGTCCTCGGTGGCGATCTCGACCGAGGGGTCCCAGAACTTCACGCCCATGATCGGGTCGACGGTCTCGACGCCCGTGTCCAGGTGCTCCAGGGTCTTGGCCTCGTGGGTGGCGCCCCAGATGTTGGCGTCGGTGGAGTACGCCTTCTCGGTGCTGTCCCGGTAGGGGAGGTCATGGGCGAGCAGCCACTCCGACATCTCCTTGCGGCCGCCCAGTTCGGTCACGAAGTCCGCGTCCAGCCAGGGCTTGTAGATCCGCAGGTGCGGGTTGGCGAGCAGGCCGTAGCGGTAGAACCGCTCGATGTCGTTGCCCTTGAAGGTCGAGCCGTCGCCCCAGATCTGGACGTCGTCCTCGAGCATCGCCCGGACCAGCAGGGTGCCGGTGACGGCGCGGCCGAGCGGGGTGGTGTTGAAGTAGGCGCGGCCGCCCGAGCGGATGTGGAACGCGCCGCAGGTGAGCGCGGCAAGGCCTTCCTCGACCAGCGCGGCGCGGCAGTCGACCAGGCGCGCGATCTCGGCACCGTAGGTCTTCGCGCGGCCGGGCACCGAGGCGATGTCGGGCTCGTCGTACTGGCCGATGTCGGCGGTGTAGGTGCACGGGATGGCGCCCTTGTCGCGCATCCATGCGACGGCGACGGACGTGTCGAGGCCGCCGGAGAAGGCGATGCCGACGCGCTCGCCGGCGGGCAGGGAGGTGAGGACCTTGGACATGGGAAGAGTATGCATCATCGCGCATGGTCATGCAAAGGGGTGGCTTGCGAGGAGCTCGTGCCTTCCGGTGCGGACCAGTACGGACCGCCCCGGAACAGCACGCTGCCGTGGTGACGCGGCCGGTCGGCGCGCTCGTGGGCCGCGTCGGAGCGGTCGGCGGGGGCCGAGCGCCGGGCGAGGGCCCGGAGGGCCGCCAGGCCGGCCAGGACCTCGTCGCGGCGGGCCGCGGACTTCATCCAGGCCGGGAGTCGCGCGAACATCGCCAGGGTCGGGGAGGCGTGGCGATGGCGCAGCCGCGCGCCCACGTAGGCGGCGAGCGCGTCGACGTGCTCCTCGTCGTAGGCCCACAGGACGCGTCCCGCGCAGCGGGTCTGCAGCCAGAGCGGCCGCCGGAAGAAGGGGTCCTCCGTGCCGCCGGGCGCCACGCCGACCAGGGCGGCGCCCCGCTGCTCGGCCGCCCACTCGGCGACCGCCCCGCAGCCCCCGCAGGTGAGGCGACGGGGTTCGAAGAGCAGGTGCCGCGGCTCCGGGAGGTCGAGCCGGGGGGTGACGAGCGCGCGACCGCCGCACCTCGGGCAGGCGACGAGGATCCGCCCGGTGAAGCGGACGAGCCAGGTGCCGTGGTCGTGGTGGCGGACCGGTCCGGGGTGCGCGGGCTCGGGGCTCATGGGGCCACCCTGGCAGGCCGTGCCGCGCCGGGCCACCGGGTAAGGGTCGGGCGCGCGGCGGCGCGGGACGGGGACCGGGTGCGCGGCGGCACGGGATGGGGGTCGGACGCGCGCCGACGCGGGATGAGGGCCGGGCGCGCGGCGGCACCGGGCGAGGTCCGGGCGCGCGGCCCGCCGGCCCCGCCCGTCCGGTGATCGTTGCATAAAAGTTCGCGGGTACGTATAGTCATGCCATCCATGAGGAGGGTTTCGATGACGGTACGAGTAGCAGTGGCGGGTGCGAGCGGATACGCGGGCGGAGAGCTCCTGCGTCTCCTCGTCGCCCACCCCCACGTGGAGATCGGGACGCTGACCGGCCACTCCAACGCCGGCCAGCGGCTCGGGGCCATCCAGCCCCACCTGCTCCCGCTCGCCGACCGCGTCCTCGCGCCCACCACCGCCGAGGAGCTCGCCGGACACGACGTGGTCTTCCTCGCGCTGCCGCACGGCCAGTCCGCCGCCGTCGCCGAGCAGCTCGGGCCCGACGTGCTCGTCGTCGACATGGGCGCAGACTTCCGCCTCAAGGACCCGGCCGACTGGGAGACGTACTACGGCTCTCCGCACGCCGGGACCTGGCCCTACGGCCTCCCCGAACTGCCGGGCGCCCGCGCCGCGCTCGAGGGGTCCAAGCGCGTCGCGGTCCCCGGCTGCTACCCGACCGCCGTCTCGCTCGCGCTCTTCCCGGCGTACGCGGCCGGCCTCGCCGAGCCCGAGGCCGTGATCGTCGCCGCCTCCGGCACCTCCGGCGCCGGCAAGGCACTCAAGCCGCACCTGCTCGGCAGCGAGGTCATGGGCAACATGTCCCCGTACGGCGTCGGAGGCGGCCACCGCCACACGCCCGAGATGATCCAGAACCTCAGCGGTCCGGCGGGGGAGCGGGTCACCGTCTCCTTCACGCCCACCCTGGCGCCGATGCCCCGCGGCATCCTCGCCACCTGCACCGCCTCGGCGAAGCCCGGCGTCACCGCCGAGACCGTACGGGCCGCGTACGAGAAGGCCTACGCGGACGAGCCCTTCGTCCGTCTGCTCCCCGAGGGGCAGTGGCCGGCGACGTCGTCCGTCTACGGTTCCAACGCCGTTCAGGTGCAGGTCGCGTACGACGCGAACGCGAACCGGATCATCGCCATCAGCGCCATCGACAACCTCACCAAGGGCACCGCCGGCGGCGCGGTGCAGAGCATGAACATCGCCCTCGGTCTCCCCGAGGACACCGGACTTTCCACGATTGGAGTCGCTCCATGAGCGTCACCGCAGCGAAGGGATTCACGGCGGCGGGCATCGCCGCCGGGATCAAGCAGAACGGCAACCCGGACCTGGCCCTCGTGGTCAACACCGGGCCCCGCCGCGCCGCCGCGGGAGTCTTCACCTCCAACCGCGTCAAGGCCGCCCCGGTCCTCTGGTCCCAGCAGGTCCTCGCCGGCGGCGAGCTGACCGCCGTCGTCCTCAACTCCGGCGGCGCCAACGCCTGCACCGGCCCCAAGGGCTTCCAGGACACCCACGCCACCGCCGAGAAGGTGGCGGAGGTCCTGAACATCGGCGCCGGGGAGGTCGCCGTCGCCTCCACCGGCCTCATCGGCGTCCTGCTCCCCATGGACAAGCTGCTCCCCGGCGTCGAGACGGCCGCCGCCGAACTCTCCGAGCACGGTGGCGAGAAGGCCGCCATCGCCATCAAGACCACCGACACCGTCCACAAGACCTCCGTGGTGACGAAGGACGGCTGGACGGTCGGCGGCATGGCCAAGGGCGCGGGCATGCTCGCCCCGGGCCTCGCCACCATGCTCGTCGTCCTCACCACCGACGCCGACGTCGACGCCAGGGGCCTCGACTCCGCCCTGCGGACCGCCACCCGGCTCACCTTCGACCGGGTCGACTCCGACGGCTGCATGTCCACCAACGACACCGTCCTCCTCCTCGCCTCCGGCGCCGCCGGCGTCACCCCCGCGCAGGACGAGTTCGCCGAGGCCGTACGGGCCGTCTGCGACGACCTCGCCCGGCAGCTCATCGGCGACGCCGAGGGTGCCAGCAAGGACATCCGCATCGAGGTGGTCAACGCCGCGACCGAGGACGACGCCGTCGAGGTGGGCCGCTCCATCGCCCGCAACAACCTCCTCAAGTGCGCCATCCACGGCGAGGACCCCAACTGGGGCCGGGTGCTCTCCGCCATCGGCACCACCTCCGCCGCCTTCGAGCCCGACGAGCTGAACGTCGCCATCAACGGCGTCTGGGTCTGCAAGAACGGCTCCGTCGGCGAGGACCGCGACCTCGTCGACATGCGCTACCGGGAGGTCACCATCACCGCCGACCTCGCCGCCGGCACGGAGTCCGCCGTCATCTGGGCGAACGACCTCACCGCCGACTACGTCCACGAGAACAGCGCGTACTCCTCATGACCAACACCGCGCGGAAGCACACCGCCCTCCCGAAGGCCCAGATCTTGATCGAGGCCCTGCCCTGGCTCACCCGCCACCACGGCAAGACCGTCGTCATCAAGTTCGGCGGCAACGCCATGATCGACGACGACCTCAAGGCCGCCTTCGCCCAGGACGTCGTCTTCCTGAGGCACGCCGGCCTCAAGCCGGTCGTCGTGCACGGCGGCGGCCCCCAGATCAACCGCGCCCTCGACCAGGCGGGCCTGGTTAGCGAGTTCAAGGCCGGCCTCCGGGTCACCACCCCCGAGGCCATGGACGTCGTACGGATGGTCCTCGCCGGCCAGGTCCAGCGCGAGCTCGTCGGGCTGCTCAACCAGCACGGCCCCTTCGCCGTCGGCATGACCGGCGAGGACGCCCACACCATCACCGCCACCAAGCACGAGCCGGTCATCGAGGGCGAGCGCGTCGACATCGGCCGCGTCGGCGAGATCACCGCCATCGAGACCGGAGCCATCGAGGCGCTCCTGGAGGACGGCCGGATCCCGGTCATCTCCTCCATCGCCCGCTCCCAGGACGACGGACATGTCTACAACGTCAATGCTGATACGGCGGCTGCGGCACTCGCTGCGGCGCTGGGTGCCGAGACCCTGATGGTCCTGACCGACGTCGAGGGCCTCTACGAGGACTGGCCGAACAGCGACGAGGTCATCAGCAGACTGACCGCGAGCCAGCTGGAGAAGCTCCTGCCCGACCTCTCCAGCGGGATGGTCCCCAAGATGGAGGGCTGCCTGCACGCCGTACGGAACGGGGTCACCACGGCCCGCGTCATCGACGGCCGGGTCCAGCACTCGATCCTGCTGGAGATCTTCACCGACGAGGGCATCGGCACGATGGTCGTGCCGGACGGACAGGGGGACCGATGACCGGCAACACCGAGCTGACCCAGCGGTGGCAGGGCTCGCTCATGAACAACTACGGCACCCCCCGGCTGCCGCTCGTCCGCGGTGAGGGCGCCAAGGTCTGGGACGCCGACGGCAAGGAGTACCTGGACTTCGTCGGCGGCATCGCCGTCAACGCCCTCGGCCACGCCCACCCGGCGGTCGTCGAGGCCGTGTCGCGGCAGATCGCGTCCCTCGGTCACGTCTCCAACCTCTTCGTCGCCGAGCCGCCCGTCGCCCTCGCCGAGCGGCTCCTGAGCCTCTTCGGCCGGCCCGGCAAGGTCTTCTTCTGCAACTCGGGCGCCGAGGCCAACGAGGCCGCGTTCAAGATCGGCCGGCTCACCGGCCGCTCCCACATGGTCGCCACCGACGGCGGCTTCCACGGCCGGACCATGGGCTCCCTGGCGCTCACCGGCCAGCCCGGCAAGCAGACCCCGTTCCTGCCGCTCCCCGGCGAGGTCACCCATGTCCCGTACGGGGACGTGGAGGCGCTGCGGGCCGCGGTCACCGAGGACACCGCCTTCGTCATCATCGAGCCCGTCCAGGGCGAGAACGGCGTCGTCGTCCCGCCGGCCGGCTACCTCGGGGCCGCCCGCGAGATCACCCGCGCCACCGGCACCCTGCTCGTCCTCGACGAGGTCCAGACCGGCATCGGCCGGTGCGGCCACTGGTTCGAACACCAGGCCCACGAGGGCGTCGAGCCCGACGTCGTGACCCTCGCCAAGGGCCTCGGCGGCGGCCTTCCCCTCGGCGCGACGGTCGCCTTCGGCGAGGCCGCGGAGCTCTTCGCGCCCGGCCACCACGGCACCACCTTCGGCGGCAACCCGGTCGCCTGCGCCGCCGGACTCGCCGTCCTGGACACCCTCGGCGCCGACGCGGCCCTCGACCACGTGAAGTCGGTGGGGGAGCGGCTGCGCCAGGGAATCGAGGGTCTGGGGCATCCACTGGTCTCCCACGTCCGTGGTGCGGGCCTCCTGCTGGGTATCGTGCTCACCGGGCCCCTCGCACCCCAGGTGCAGCAGGCGGCCCAGGACGCCGGCCTCCTGGTGAACGCGCCCGCCCCCGACGTCGTACGGATCATGCCTCCGCTGGTCCTCACCGACGCCGAGGCGGACGCCTTCCTCCAGGCCCTGCCCGGGGTCCTGGACGAGGCGAACGGGCAAGGACGAACCGGAGAATGAGACGACGATGACCGACGCGCAGGAGAACGAGCACGGCGGGCCGTCCGTTCCGCAGACCCGCACCGCACGCCACCGCAGGATCGTCGACATCCTCAACCGGCAGCCGGTGCGCTCGCAGAGCCAGCTCGCCAAGCTCCTCGCGGACGACGGACTGAGCGTCACCCAGGCGACGCTCAGCCGCGACCTCGACGAGCTCGGCGCGGTGAAGATCCGCAACACCGGGGGCGAGCTGATCTACGCGGTGCCCAGCGAGGGCGGCTTCCGCACCCCGCAGGCGCCGCTCGGCGAGTCCGCCAAGGAGGAGCGCATGCGCCGCCTCTCCGGCGAGCTGCTGATCTCCGCCGAGGCCTCCGCCAACCTCGTGGTGCTGCGGACCCCGCCGGGCGCCGCCCAGTTCCTCGCGTCGGCCATCGACCAGGCCGAACTCCACGCCATCCTCGGCACCATCGCGGGTGACGACACCCTGCTGCTCATCAGCCGCGACCCGGTCGGCGGACAGGCACTCGCCGACCACCTGCTGAAGCTGGCGCAGAAGTAGGCGACCCGGCTCAGTAACGCGTGATCGCCGTCGGACCGCCCCGCGTTCCGACGGCGATGTGCGGTCGGCGCGCGGGATCCGCCCAGGCGAGGACCGCGCGCATCGCGCCGGCCGGCACGGAGACGCAACCGGCCGTCGCCCCGCGCCCGTCGACGTGCAGGAAGATCCCGGCCCCGCGCCCGCGCACCGGACGCTCGTAGTTGAAGCCGATGACGAGCGCGTACGCGTACTGCGTGCCGTACGCGGCGAGATGCTCGGCCTCGGCGGCCCGGCAGTCGCGGGGCAGCCCCTCGACCCAGCGGTTGTACGCGCGGGAGGCGTTGTCCTGGCACCACCAGGAGCGTCCGGTGACCCGGGCGTACGGGAAACGGGTCCCGGCGGGCCTCGCCCGCACCCCGAAGGCGTACGGCAGCTGGTAGAGCCCGGTGGGCGTGGTGTTCGTGCCCTGCCGGCGCGAGGCGCCCTCGGCGAGCCCCCTCGCCCCGAACCGGGCGGGCGCGGACCCCGCCGCCACCCATCGCCCACCGCGCCGGTCCCACCAGGTCAGCGTCCCCGTCGTGGCGCCCGGGTCCGGGGCCTCGGCGGTGATCAGCTGGGAGCCCCCGCCGGTGTCGGCCATCCGCCCGGGCAGCGGTACGGGTGCGGGCGGGACGCCCGGGGAGGAGAGCAGGACGGCGCCGAGGGCGAGAAGGATGCGCATGGCGCGACGCTAGGGGCGCGAACGGGTCCCCGCCCGTCGTACGGGGCTATTCGGCGGGCAGCGGGGGCAGCGGGAGCGGCAGCCCCGGCAGGCCGTCGAGGCTGCTGCCGATGTGGTCCTTCCGCTCGCAGTACGCGTTGAACTCCTCGTCCGTCTTCCGGTTGAAGTACTCGGCGTGCAGCGACCGGTCCTCCCGGTACTCCATCACCGGGACGGCGAACCCGCACGCGTCGCTGACCCGCCGCGCGTGCACGAGGATGATCGCCCGCGCGCTGCCCTGCCCCTCGACGGCCTCGGCCGGGAACCGCGCGAACAGCTCGCCCCAGCGCGGGTCGTCCCGCAGCACGACCTCCCCGGTCCCGTGCACCCGCACGACGGTCGGCGGCCCGGAGAACGCGGTCCACATCAGCGTGATCCGGCCGTTCCCCGGCTCCCGCAGATGCGCGATCGTCTCGGCGCCGCTGCCGCCGAAGTCGACGTAGGCGAGGGTCAGTTCGTCGAGCACGACGAGGGTGCCCTGGCGGCCCTTGGGGGAGAGGTTGACGTGACCGTCGCCGGTGAGGGGGGCGGTGGCGGTGAAGAAGACCGGCTGCTCCTCGATGAAGGCCCGAAGCCGCCCGTCGATATGCTCATACGTTTTTCCCATGCCCTGATTCTCCCGCCTCGCGGCCGCCCGAAGCGGTGGGCCCGTTCCTCGGGAGGCGCTTCACCTTCGGGGCGTCAGTTCCTGAGCCCGGCACGGGAGTCGGCGCGCAGCTCCGGCCTCCCGCCGCGACGGCACCCCGCCCCTCCCGTGTGGTCTGCGCCCCGCCGCGGGCGCCCGTCGCGACGCCTCCGGTCGGGTGGCCCTCGCGGTGTCGGGCCCTCCGCGCGCGCCGCGCGGGAGAGGGTGTCCGGGAGGGGCACCCGTAGACCCTGATTGACAAAACATACGGCGCTCCGCATAGTTATGCCTAACAGTATCGACCCCGCGTCATCCGCCCACGTTCGATCGAGGAGCAGCAGTGAGCAGCAACAACGGTGACGTCCGGCTCTGGGGCGGACGGTTCGCCGACGGCCCCGCCGAGGCCCTGGCGAAGCTCTCCGCTTCGGTCCACTTCGACTGGCGTCTCGCGCCGTACGACATCGCCGGATCCCGCGCCCACGCGCGCGTGCTGCACAAGGCCGGCCTGCTCACCGAGGACGAGCTGACCCGCATGCTCGCCGGGCTCGACCAGCTGGAGGCGGACGTCGCCGACGGCTCCTTCGTCGGCACCATCGCCGACGAGGACGTCCACACCGCCCTGGAGCGGGGCCTCCTGGAGCGCCTCGGCGCCGAGCTCGGCGGCAAGCTGCGCGCCGGCCGGTCCCGGAACGACCAGGTCGCGACCCTCTTCCGCATGTACCTGCGCGACCACGCCCGGATCATCGGCGGCCTCGTCGCCGACCTCCAGGACGCCCTCGTGGGCCTCGCCGAGGCCCACCCGGACGTCGCCATGCCCGGCCGCACGCACCTCCAGCACGCCCAGCCGGTGCTCTTCGCCCACCACGTCCTCGCCCACGCCCAGTCCCTCTCCCGGGACGCCGAGCGGCTGCGGCAGTGGGACACCCGGACCGCCGTCTCCCCGTACGGCTCCGGCGCCCTCGCGGGTTCCTCCCTCGGGCTCGACCCGGAGGCGGTGGCGAAGGACCTCGGCTTCGAGCGGGGCTCGGTCGGCAACTCGATCGACGGCACGGCCTCCCGGGACTTCGTCGCCGAGTTCGCCTTCATCACGGCGATGATCGGCGTCAACCTCTCGCGGATCGCCGAGGAGATCATCATCTGGAACACGAAGGAGTTCTCCTTCGTGACCCTGCACGACGCCTTCTCCACCGGCTCGTCGATCATGCCGCAGAAGAAGAACCCGGACATCGCCGAACTGGCGCGCGGCAAGTCCGGCCGCCTCATCGGCAACCTCTCCGGTCTGATGGCCACCCTCAAGGCCCTCCCGCTCGCCTACAACCGGGACCTCCAGGAGGACAAGGAGCCGGTCTTCGACTCCTGCGACCAGCTGGAGATCCTGCTCCCGGCCTTCACCGGCATGATGGCGACGCTCACGGTCAACCGCGACCGCATGGAGGAACTGGCCCCGGCCGGCTTCTCCCTCGCCACCGACATCGCCGAGTGGCTGGTCAAGCAGGGCGTGCCGTTCCGCGTGGCGCACGAGGTGGCCGGCGAGTGCGTGAAGGTCGCCGAGTCCGAGGGCAAGGAGCTGGACGAGCTCACGGACGAGCAGTTCGCCAAGATCTCCGAGCACCTCACCCCCGAGGTCCGCACCGTCCTCAACGTCCCCGGCGCCCTCGCCTCCCGCGACGGCCGCGGCGGCACCGCCCCCTCGGCGGTCGCCACCCAGCTGATCGAGGTCAAGGCGGACCTGGTGATCCAGCACGCCTGGGCCGAGGCCAAGAAGTAGCCCTCAGCACGTCACAGCGCCGCCGCCCACTCCGCGAGCGCGTCGAAGTCCGGCCGGGTCAGCCCGATCCGTTCGTCGACGCGCAGCAACAGGGCGGCGGCGAGGTGGTTCTGCTCCACGTACTCGTGGTCGTACGGGGTGATGTCGTCGTCGATCCAGGCGAACGGCCGCCCCGCCGCGTACTCCAGGATGTACTGCGTCTTCCAGAAGGTCCCGCGAGGGGCCTTTCCGTGCATCCGGGACCAGTCGATGTACGGCAGCTCCGGCAGCCCGAGCCGGGGTCCGATCCAGTCGTTCGCCTCGCCCTTCCAGGTCGTCGCCCACACCAGCTCGTACGCCTCCGCCAGCGCGAGCAGCTCGCCGCCGTGCTCCGGATGGAGCCACACCCGCAGCGGCTTCGCCCCCGTCCAGCCCGTCGGGCTCATCCGGTGGGTCTCGTACCCCGCCGGGCGCCGCTCGGGCCGCGCCGCATAGGGATTCAGCGGCCCGTCGACGTCGATCAGCAGCAGTGGCTTCGTCATGATCACAGCATTCCGTCCCTGCCCTCAGTGAGGCTTTGAAATATCGAATGAGACACTGATGTCTCACGCGGTGTACGCTTGTCTCATGTCAGTCGATCGCACCCAGGTGCTCCGTGCCGCCGCCGCCCTGCTCACCCGCAAGGCGACCGCCACCATGGACGAGGTCGCCCGGGCCGCCGGGATCGGGCGGGCCACGCTGCACCGGCACTTCGCCGGGCGGGACGCCCTGGTGCGGGCGCTCGAAGAGCTCGGGCTCCAGGAGCTGGAGGCGGCCCACGACCGGGCCCGCACCGGCGAAGGGCCCGCCGACGAGGCCGTACGGCGGCTCGTCGCCGAGGTCGAGCCCGTCGCCCCCCTGCTGTCGTTCCTCGTCACCGAGAACCAGCTCTTCGAGGGCGACCAGCAGAACGAGGGCTGGGAACGCCTCGACGCCCGCGTCTCCGCGCTCTTCCGGCGCGGACAGGAACAGGGCGTCTTCCGCATCGACCTGACCCCCGCCTGGCTCACCGAGGCCTTCTACGGGCTCATCGGCTCCGGCGCCTGGGCCGTGCAGGACGGCCGGGTCGCCGCCAAGGACTTCCAGTACATGATCGCCGAGCTGCTGCTCGGCGGAGCGCGCAGGAGCGTGGAGAAGTGACCACCAGCATCAGGACCGAGAGCCATATCGAGGGCGTGCGCCGCCCCGGCCGGTGGCTCGCCCTCTCCGTGCTCGTCCTGGCCGTCCTCCTCGTGGCGGTCGACGCCACGGTGCTCGGCCTCGCCACCCCCTTCCTCTCCGAGGACCTCAAGCCCTCCGGCACCCAGCTCCTCTGGATCGGCGACGTCTACTCCTTCGTCATCGCCGGGCTCCTGGTCTCCATGGGCAGCCTCGGCGACCGCATCGGCCGCAAGAAGCTGCTGCTGATCGGCGCCACCGCCTTCGGTGCCCTCTCGGTCCTGAACGCCTACGCGACCAGCCCCGAGATGATGATCGTGGCCCGCGCCCTCCTCGGCGTCGCCGGCGCGACCCTCATGCCGTCGACCCTCGCGCTCATCCGCAACCTCTTCCACGACCCGCGCGAGCGCAGCCTCGCCATCGGCATCTGGGGCGCCATGGCCTCGGCCGGCGCCGCCGTCGGACCCGTCGTCGGCGGGTTCCTCCTGGAGCACTTCTGGTGGGGCTCGGTCTTCCTCATCAACCTGCCCGTCATGGCCGTCCTCGTCCTCGTCGGCGCCAAGCTGATCCCCGAGTCGAAGAACCCGAACCCCGGCCCGTGGGACCTGCCCAGCGTGGCCCTGTCCCTCGTCGGCGTCATCGCGGTCGTATACGCCGTCAAGGAGCTGGCCTCCCACGGCCTCTCCCCGGACGCCGGCGTCGCCGCACTCATCGGTGCCGCCGCCCTGACCTGGTTCGTCCGCCGGCAGCTCACCCTGCCCGCGCCGCTCCTGGACATGCGGCTCTTCCGCCACCGCGGCTTCTCCGGCGCCGTCCTCGCCGACCTGCTGACCATCCTCGGCCTCTCCGGCCTGGTGTTCTTCCTGTCCCAGTTCTTCCAGCTGGTCCAGGGCCGCCAGCCCCTGGAGGCCGGTCTCGCCGAACTGCCGGCCGCGATCGGCGCCGTGACGGCCGGTCTGGTCGCCGGCGTCGTGGCCCGCCGCTTCTCCGTACGGTCCGTGGTGGCCGGCGGTCTCGCGGCGGTCGGCCTCTCCCTCGCCGTCCTGACGACGCTCGACCAGCACACCGGCTACCCGCTGCTCGGCGCGAGCCTCCTCGTCGTCGGCGTGGGCGCGGGCTTCGCCTTCACCGTGACCGCCGACGTGATCCTCTCCAGCGTCCCGAAGGAGCAGGCCGGAGCCGCCTCCGCCGTCTCCGAGACCGCGTACGAACTGGGCGCCGCGCTCGGCATCGCCGTCCTCGGCTCCATCGTGACCGGCGTCTACCAGGGCTTCGTCACCCCGGCCGGCGTCCCCTCGGACATCGCCTCGGCCGCCCACGAGTCGCTCGGCGGCGCGGTCGAGGCCTCCGGCGGCCTCGCCCCCGCGACGGCGACCGCCCTGGTCTCCTCCGCCCAGGACGCCTTCGTCGACGGCCTGCGGATCGCGGCCGGCGTCGGCGCGGCGGTCCTCCTCGCGACGGCGGTCGCGGCCTGGTTCCTCCTCAGGGGCCAGAAGCTGGAGAAGTGACCGGACCGTTGTGGGCAATCGTTCCGCAGGGCGGAACGGGTGGGCACAAGACGACGGGGGCGGCGCCCCTTCCGGAACGCCGCCCCCGAGTGCCCGTCTTCGGCGGAGCCGCTACGCCGCCTTCGCCTTCGTGGCGTACATGTCCACGTACTCCTGGCCGGAAAGACGCATCACCTCGGCCATCACCGAGTCCGTCACCGCCCGCAGGACGTAACGGTCGCGGTCCATCCCGTCGTAGCGGGAGAACTCCATCGCCTCGCCGAAGCGGACCGTCACCTTGCCCGGGCGCGGGAAGCCCGCCCCGCCCGGCTGGATCTTGTCGGTGCCGATCATCGCGAACGGCACCACCGGCGCCCCGGTCATCAGGGTCAGCCGCGCGATGCCCGTACGGCCCCGGTACAGCCGGCCGTCGGGGGAGCGGGTGCCCTCCGGGTAGATCGAGAAGATCTTGCCCTCCTCCAGCACCCGACGGCCCGTCATCAGCGCCGCCACACCGCCGCGGCCGCCGTCCCGGTCCACCGGGATCATGCCGACGCTGGTGAAGAACCAGGCCATCGCCCGGCCCTTGAGGCCCTTGCCCGTCACGTACTCGTCCTTGCCGATGAAGTAGACCGGACGGTCCAGGCAGATCGGCATGATCATCGAGTCGATGAAGGTCAGGTGGTTGCCCGCGAGGATCACGGGACCCGTCCCGGGGATGTTCTCGGCGCCCTCCACGCGGGGGCGGAACATCAGGCGCATGACCGGCCCGAGCACTGCCTTGATGATCGCGAGACGGGACAACGGTTCCTCCGGTGGGAAGCGGGTCGGTCGAGTTGTCGAGACGACGGTTGCAGCTGGCGACGATACTCGCGGGTCACCCTCACGCGCACATCGGGTTCACCGAGCGGATACACAGTGTTGACGCGTGTTTCCGCCATGTTCCGCCGAGGTCTGCCGCCCGTAGGGCCCCGCTGCCTAGCGTCGGGGACAACAGTTGACAGGTGCGGGACATCACACCGCGGCTCACACAGGAGGATCCCTCATGACCCAGGGCGAACGCCGGACCCCGGCACGGCGGACGGTTCTCGGAGCGGCGGGCGCCACCGTCCTCGGCGCCTCCACGGCCCTCGCGGCCGGCACCGGCACCGCGCAGGCCGTCGGCCAGGACCGCACGCCCGGCCGCGGCCACGGCTACCGCTCCCTCCCCGTCCCCACCGTCATCGGCCACCGCGGCGCCAGCGGCTACCGCCCCGAGCACACCCTCGGCTCCTACCGGCACGCCCTCGACCTCGGCGCCCACGTCGTCGAGCAGGACCTCGTCCCCACCCGGGACGGGCACCTGGTCTGCCGCCACGAGAACGACATCACCGGCACCACCGACGTCGCCGACCACCCCGAGTTCGCCTCCCGCAGGACCACCAAGACCGTCGACGGCGTCGCGCTCACCGGCTGGTTCACCGAGGACTTCACGCTCGCCGAGCTCAAGACCCTGCGGGCCAAGGAGCGCATCCCCGGCACCCGCCAGGAGAACACCCTCTACGACGGCCGCTGGACGGTCCCCACCTTCGAGGAGGTGCTGCGCTGGGCCGAGGAGGAGGGCCGCCGCCGGGGCCGCGAGATCTGGCTCCACGTCGAGACCAAGCACCCCAGCTACTTCCGCTCCCTCGGCCTCGGCCTGGAGGAGCCGCTCGCGAAGCTCCTGCGCCGCTACGGACGCCACCGCGCGAACTCCCCCGTCTTCCTCCAGTCCTTCGAGCCCAGCAGCATCCAGCGCCTGGCGAAGCTGGTCGACGCCCCCGGCGTCGTCCTGCTCTCGGGCGCGAGCAGCCGCCCCTGGGACTTCGTCGAGGCCGGGGACCCGCGCACGGTCGCCGACCTGGTCACGCCCGAGGGCCTCGCCTGGATCGCCTCGTACGCGCAGGGCATCGGCCCCACGCTCGACCTGGTCATCCCGAAGGACGCGAGCGGCCGGCTCGGCACCCCGACCACCCTGGTCCGCGACGCGCACGCCGAGGGGCTGATCCTCCACCCGTACACGC
Source organism: Streptomyces sp. TLI_105 (assembly GCF_900105415.1). Taxonomy (GTDB): domain Bacteria; phylum Actinomycetota; class Actinomycetes; order Streptomycetales; family Streptomycetaceae; genus Streptomyces. Next base: position 6,675,456 of record NZ_FNSM01000001.1, read on the forward strand.
ACCGCAACGAGAACACCTTCCTGCCCGCGGACTTCCGCAAGGGCACGGACCCGACGGCGTACGGCGACGCCTTCGGAGCGCTCAAGCGGTACCTGGAGACGGGGATCGACGGCATCTTCTCCGACAACCCGGACACCGCCCTGCTCGCCGCCGCGGACCTCGCCGCCCGCGACTGATCCGACTGATCCGAAGAGGGGGCCGTACGGCCGGGCCGCCGGACCGTACGACCCCCTCCCGGGTGGTTTACGCGCCGTACCGCAACCACGACCGCGCACCCCGGCATCGTGCCGGTCATGACGACCCCCGAGACCGCCCCCGCACCAAAGGCCCTGGCCGTCCAGGACCCCGAGACCGCCCCCGAGGCCCCGGACGCCCAGGACCAAGCCGCCGCCCCCGCCTCCGAGGCCCCGGACGCCCAGGACCAAGCCGCCGCCCCCGCCTCCGAGGCCCCGGACGCCCAGGACCAAGCCGTCGTCCCCGCCTCCGGCCTCCCCGCCTCCGGCCTCCCCGCCTCCGGCCTCCCCGCCTCCGGCCTCCCCGCCTCCGGCCTCCTCGCCTCCGGCCTCCCCGCCTCCGGCCTCCTCGCCGCCCTCGCCCCCCTCCTCTCCGCCGAGTCCGACGCCGAGGCGCCGGCCGCCGGCGTCGATCCGGGCGACCTCGAACAGGCCGTCTGGCTCCGCCTCCTGGAGCAGCTCCGGCAGACCGGCGCCGCTCCCGAACGGCCCGCCGAATGGCTGCGCCGCGCCGTCCGCGCGGAGGCGCGCCGCGCCCGCAGGACCCACGACCGGGAACGCCCCTACCGGGACGAACCCGCCCACGAGCCGGGCGGCGCCGAGCCCCACGGCTCCCCGGAGCACTCCCTGCTGGTCGCCGAGGGCCGCCGCACCCTGCGCGCCGCCGTCACCAGGACCCCCGGCCGCTGCCCGAAGGTGCTCACCGCGATGCTCGACCCGGGGGACCCCACCTACCGCGAAATCGCAGGGGAGTTGGGTATCTCACAGGGCAGTCTGGGGCCGATGCGTTCCCGTTGCCTGGGATGCCTGCGCAGAATGCTGGCTGCGGAGGTTCCCGCCCCCGGTCGACGGGGAAGGGTGCGGTAAACCGATGATCGACAGATGAGCGGGAGGCGTGCACACATGGGCCTGAGTGTGACCATCTCAGCAGCGGACGCGCAGGACGCGGAGCACATCCTGAAGCTGCAGTACCTCTGCTACCAGAGCGAGGCGGAGCTGTACGGGGACTGGTCCATCGAGCCCCTCACCCAGTCGCTCGACGCCCTGCGCGCCGAACTGGCCGAGGGACACGGACTCGTGGCCCGGCTCGGCGACGAGGTCGTCGCCTCCGTGCGGGCCCGCCTCGACGAGGACGGCACCGTGCGGATCGCCAAGCTGATCGTCCACCCGCGCATGCGGCGGCACGGCCTCGGCGGCCGGCTCCTCGACGGCATCGAGCGCCACTTCGCGGCCACCACCGAGGCGACGACGTCCGCCAAGCGCTTCCAGCTCTTCACCGGCCACCGCAGCGAGGGCAATCTGCGCCTCTACCGCAGCAAGGGGTACGAGCAGGTCGCCACCCGCGAGCTCGGCCCGAAGCTCACCCTGGTGACCCTGGAGAAGGCCGCCTAGGCGGCCTTCGACCTCCGCAGCCACCAGATGCCGGTCAGCGGCAGCAGCACCGGGATGAAGACGTAGCCGTAGCCGAAGTCCGACCAGACCGTGGCGTCCGGGAAGGCGGACGGCTCCACCAGCGTCCAGGTCCCCACGATCAGCACGCCCGCGAGCTCGGCGGCGCAGCACACCAGCGCCGCCCTGCGGGCCTTCTCCCCACCGCGTACCAGCGTGTACGTGATGAAGACGTAGACGACCGCCGCCACCGCCGACAGGGCGTACGCCAGCGGCGCGCGGTCGAACTCGGTGGCGATCTGGTAGATCGAGCGGGAGACCGCGCCGACCGACATCACGCCGTACAGCCAGACGAGCAGCATGCCAGGGCCGGTGACGAGACGGGTCTTCGCGCCCGCCGTCTTCTCCTGCGTCTCGGTCATGGTCAGCCCACCGTCCAGATGTCGTAGAGGCGCACTTCGAGCACGGCCAGGACGACCGCGCCGGCCGCCACCGTCGCCGAACCCCACCGGCTGCGCTCCGCGAGCGACATGAAACCGGCGATGGGCACCGCGCACAGCGCGCCGAGCAGATAGGCGACGAAGATCGTCGTGCCCTCCTCGGCCTTCTCGCCGCGCGCCAGCTGCACGATGCCGACGATCAGCTGGACCAGGACCAGGAAGGTCACCACGGCCATGCCGACGAAGTGCCAGTCCTTGGTCGACTGGTCCCGGAAGGCGGCGAAGCCGCACCAGGCGGCGAGGGCGAGCGCGGCCACGGAGACCGCGACCGTCAGGGCGTCAAGCATGCGCCCGAGGGTATTACGGCCCGAACGCCCCGATGCGCTCGCCCCCCGCTCCCCCGGCGCCCCGCTCACCGCGTGGTCTTGGCCACATCCCGTGCCCCGCGGCGGTCCCCGCCACGGCCGGAGCGGAGACGGCTCGCGCCAGGCCACGCCCGAGAAGGCGCACCGCGCGCCGTCCCCGGCGCGTCCGCCTGGCGTCTCAGTGATGTCCGCTATTCGGACGGACCGCTTCCCTTCGCAGCTGCGCATGTTTTACTTGCAGCCATGACCACGACGAGCAACCGCACCCTTGCGACCGAGGCGAACACGACGCCCGGTGCTCGTTGTATGTGTCGAATGTGCGCCATCTGAGGGCCCCCGCCGAGCCTCGCGCCCCGAAGCGAGACCCCGACGGCCGAGCCGATCCGCCCGCCACCCGGCGCCGGACCGTGCCTGCCCCGCGCACCGCTGCCCACCGGCCACCAGCCGGCCGGAACAGCCTCCCGTGCGCCTGACTGTCCGAAGACGAATGCCCCGTGCGCGACGGACCCCGCGTCGCGCACTCGACAGTGACGGAAACCCCTGTGATCACCACTTCGGGCCTGACCAAGGTCTACGAGTCGCGCGGCCGACAGGTCACCGCTCTGGACGGAGTCGACCTCCACGTCCGCGAGGGCGAGGTGTTCGGCGTCATCGGTCAGAGCGGCGCCGGCAAGTCCTCGCTCATCCGCTGCGTCAACCTCCTGGAGCGCCCCACCTCCGGCACCGTGACCGTCGACGGCGTCGACCTCACCGCACTGGCCGGAAAGAGCCGCCGCGCCGGCAAGGACCTGCGCCGGGCGCGCAGCAGCATCGGCATGGTCTTCCAGCACTTCAACCTGCTGTCCTCCCGCACGGTCAAGGACAACATCGAGCTCCCCCTGGAGATCCTCGGCGTCTCCGGCGCCGAGCGCTCCCGCCGGGCCCTGGAACTCCTCGACCTGGTCGGCCTCGCCGACAAGGCGAAGTCCTACCCCGGCCAGCTCTCCGGCGGCCAGAAGCAGCGCGTCGGCATCGCCCGCGCCCTCGCCGGCAACCCCAAGGTCCTGCTCTCCGACGAGGCCACCAGCGCCCTCGACCCGGAGACCACCCGCTCCATCCTCCAGCTCCTGCGCGACCTCAACCGGCAGCTCGGCCTCACCGTCCTGCTCATCACGCACGAGATGGACGTCGTCAAGACGATCTGCGACTCCGCCGCGCTCATGCAGAAGGGCCGCATCGTCGAGTCCGGCACCGTCGGCGAACTGCTCGCCACCCCCGGCTCCCAGCTGGCGGCCGAACTGTTCCCGGTCAGCGGCGCCCCCACGGGCCCCGACCGCACCGTCGTCGACGTCACGTTCCACGGCGAGGCCGCGACCCAGCCGGTCATCTCGCAGCTCTCCCGCACGTACAACATCGACATCTCGATCCTCGGGGCGGCGATGGACACCGTCGGCGGGAAGCAGATCGGCCGGATGCGGATCGAGCTCCCCGGACGGTACGAGGACAACGTCGTCCCGGTCGGCTTCCTGCGCGAGCAGGGCCTCCAGGTCGAACTCGTGGAAGACGACGCACAGCAGGCCGCCGCGCCCGTGCTGGTGAAGGAAGGTGCCAAGTGACCTGGTCCGAGATGCAGCCCCTCCTGGAGCAGGGCACCGTCGACACCCTCTACATGGTCCTGTGGGCCACCGTCGTCACCATCGTCGGCGGCCTGCCGCTCGGCATCCTCCTCGTCCTCACGGACAAGGGCGGACTGCTGCAGAACCGGCCGGTGAACAAGGTCGTCGGTGCGATCGTGAACATCGGGCGTTCGCTGCCGTTCATCATCCTGCTGATCGCCCTGATCCCCTTCACGACCTTCGTCGTCGGCACCTTCATCGGCCCGACCGCGATGATCGTGCCGCTCGCCATCGGCGCCATCCCCTTCTTCGCGCGCCTCGTCGAGACGGCGATCCGCGAGGTCGACCACGGACTCGTCGAAGCCGTCCAGGCCATGGGCGGCGGCATCCCCACCATCGTCCGCAAGGTGCTGCTCCCGCAGGCCCTGCCCTCGCTGGTCTCCGCCGTCACCACCACCGTGATCGTGCTCATCGGCTACTCCGCGATGGCCGGCGCGGTCGGCGGCGAGGGCCTCGGCTCCAAGGCCGTCACCTACGGATACCAGCGCTTCGACACCACGTTCATGCTGGTCACCGTCGTCGTCCTGGTCCTCGTCGTGACCGTCGTCCAGCTCATCGGCGACGGAGTCGTCCGACTCCTCGCCCGCCGGGGCCGCACCGCGTAACGACCCCCGGCCACACCAGACTTCGATTGTCGAAGAACAGCCCGGACTTGTTGTCCAGGCCTCCACCGCTCCACCGGAAAGAGGCACTCTTCGTGCGTAAGAACATCAAGCTCACCGCCGGTATCGCCGCCACCGCCGCCCTCGCCCTCGGCCTCACCGCCTGCGGCACCTCCTCGGACCCGTCCTCCGCCAAGGACCCGGCCGGCGCCGCCGACAAGCCCCTCGTCGTCGCCGCGTCCCCGACGCCGCACGCCGACATCCTGAACTTCGTCAAGGACAACCTGGCCGAGAAGGCCGGCCTGAAGCTGGAGGTGAAGGAGTTCACGGACTACGTCCTGCCGAACACCGCCACCGAGTCCGGCCAGGTCGACGCCAACTTCTTCCAGCACAAGCCGTACCTCGACGACTTCAACAAGAAGAACAACACCCACATCGTCCCGGTGGTCAACGTCCACCTGGAGCCGCTCGGCCTCTACTCCAAGAAGGTCAAGTCGGTGAAGGACATCAAGGCCGGCCAGACCGTCGCCGTCCCCAACGACACCACCAACGAGGGCCGCGCCCTCCACCTCCTCGCCGACAACGGCCTCATCACCCTCAAGTCCGGTGTCGGCACCGACGCCAAGCTCTCCGACATCACCGACAAGAAGGGCCTGGAGTTCAAGGAGCTGGAGGCAGCCACCGTGCCCCGCGCCCTGAACGACGTGGACGCCGCCGTCATCAACGGCAACTACGCCATCGAGGCCAAGCTCCAGCCGGCGAAGGACGCCCTCGCCCTGGAGAAGTCCGAGGGCAACCCGTACGCCAACTTCCTCGCCGTCAAGGAGGGCAACGAGAAGGACGCCCGCGTGCAGAAGCTCGCCAAGCTCCTCAACTCGCCCGAGGTGAAGAAGTACATCGAGGACACCTACAAGGGCTCGGTCGTCCCGGCCTTCGGCGCCGCCGAGTAAGGCCGCCGAGCAGGACGAGCGTCCGAGGGGCCGTCAGACCGGCTCCCCCGTACAGTCCTTGGGCAGAAGGCCCCCCGCATCCCGTCCGGTGCGCGGGGCCTTCGCCACGCCCACCCCCACACCCCCGGCACACCCGACCCGGCCATGCGCACCGGCGGCCGCATGCTGCATGCTGTGCGTTCACGGTCGATTCGGACGGTCCACGGCATGGAGCTGCGCATGACTACCACCTTCCCGGACATCTCCATCAACACGGACCGGCTGGTGCTGCGCGCGCTCGAGGAGACGGACGCCCCCGCCCTCGCCGAGATGATGAACGACGAGATGGTCGCCGCCTGGACCGCCGTGCCCCAGCCCTACACCGAGGCCGCCGCACACCGCTGGATCACCGAGTACGCCCCCACCGAACGCACCGCGGGACGGGGCCTCGACCTCGCCGTCACCGAGTTCCTGACCCAGCGTCTCGTCGGCATCGTCCAGCTGGGCAACACCGACTGGCGGATCCGCTCCACCGAGATGTCCTACATCATCGCCCCCTGGGCCCGCGGCGAGGGCTACGCCTCCGAAGCCGCGCTCGCCACCGCCCAGTGGCTCTTCGGCGACCAGAAGTTCGAACGCCTCGAACTGCGCACCGCCGCCGACAACACCGCCTCCCAGCAGGTCGCCCAGAAGATCGGCTGCATCAGCGAGGGCGTCCTGCGCAACGCCTGCATAGCCCGCACCCGCACCGAGGACGGCAGCTGGACCGAACTGCGCACCGACTTCATCGTCTGGGGCCTCCTCCCCGAGGACCTCGACGGCGTCGCCGACCAGATGGCCGAGGCCGGCTACTCCTCGTACACCGACTGGAGCTGAGCCCCACAGCGATCCCGGGGTACGCTCGGCACGCCCCCGACCTGCGACGACACCAGGGAGACAGACGACGATGGCCGACCGCGTCACGGTGATCGGCTGGGACGGCTCGCCCCTCACCGCGGCGGCCCGGTCCGCGCTCTCCGCCGCCACCCTCGTGGCCGGCGCCGGCCACCACCTGACGCTGCCCGAGGTGCCGCCGGGCGCCGAACGCATCCGCCTCGGCAGCGTCGACCTCGCCGCCCGCCGCATCGCCGGCCACCGCGGCACCGCCGTCGTCCTCGCCGACGGCGACCCCGGCTTCTTCGGCGTCGTCCGCACCCTGCGCGCCCCCCAGCACGGCCTGGAGGTCGAGGTCGTCCCCGCCGTCTCGTCCGTGGCAGCCGCCTTCGCACGCGCCGGCATGCCCTGGGAGGACGCCCGGATCGTCGTCGCCCACCAGCGCACCCTGCGCCGCGCCGTCAACGTCTGCCGCGCCCACCCCAAGGTCGCCGTCCTCACCTCACCCGGCGCGGGACCGGCCGAACTCGCCCTCCTCCTCGAAGGCGTCCACCGCACCTTCGTCGTCTGCGAGGAGCTCGGCACCGACCGCGAACAGGTCTCCGTCCTCACCTCCGACAAGGCCGCCGACCACACCTGGCGCGACCCGAACGTCGTCCTCGTCATCGGCGGCGCGCTCGGCGGCACCCCCACCGCCCCCTGGCTGATGGGCCAGGACCCGGCCGCGCGCACGGTACGCGGCTGGGGCCTTCCCACCGAGGAGTACGACTCCGAGGGCGAAGGCCCCGGAACCGGACCGGCCCACACCGGCGCCGGCGCGGACCCCGCCCTCCGAGCCGCCCAACTGGCCCGCCTCGGGCCCCGCACCGGCGACCTCGTCTGGGACATCGGCTGCGCGGGCGGCGCCTTCTCCGTCGAGGCCGCACGCTTCGGCGCCGCCGTCATCGCCGTGGACGCCGACCCGGCCGCCTGCGCCCGCACCGAACGGGCCGCCCGCCGTCACGGGGTCCTCCTCCAGACCGTCCCGGGCCGCGCCCCGCACGTCCTGGAGAGCCTGCCCGAACCCGACGTCGTACGGATCGCGGCCGGCGGCGTCCCCGTCGTCACCGCCTGCACCGACCGGCGCCCGGAGCGCATCGTGGTCCACGCCTCCACCCGCGACGAGGCCGAGGCGATCGCCACCGCCCTCGCCGACGGCGGCTACGCCGTCGAGACCGTCCTCCTCCAGACCGTCGGACTCGACCCGGACGACTGGTCGGAACGCGAGCGCTCGGTCGTCTTCCTGCTGTCCGGGCGCAGGATCGATCGCGCCCCATGACCAGGCCGCCCCACCGGGGCAGGGTAGGCTGGCCGATTGTTGTACCGCACCGGGATGTTCGGCACTCTGTTCGCCAATGTCCCGAATTGGTGGCCGCTTTGTGCCACTGATGTGGTACTTGACAACGGGGGGACCGCGCGACGTGGCGCAGTCCACAGCGCACCGTGGCAGATCTCCCTGCCACGATGGCCGAAGGCCGCGACAATGTGTGGGTGTCCGCGCGTGTTTCGTGCCGCGCGGCGCGCGCGCTCGTTCTTGTCGACGGGCGCAGGTCTGAAGGAGCACAAGCGATGGGCGAGGGGTACGCATGACGGACACCGGCCAGGTCCCGGGCGAGGGGCTGCCGGAGAACTCAGGCATGGTCGAGCAGCCGGGCATCCCCGCTCCGGGCGCGTACACCTTCCTGGACCCCTCCGGCCACACCACCGAGGACGACGACCTGCTCCTGATGCCGGGCGCCCAGGGCGCCTGGAGCGAGCACCCGCCGGGCGTCGTGCCCGCGCCGCCGGTCGCCGTCCCGGCCCCGCCGACGGCCCCCGTCGTCCCGGAGGCGCAGGTCCCGATGGGCGACCCGCTCACCGACCCGCTGCCGGACCCGCTCACGGGCCCGCTGCCCGACGGGGTCGCGCTCGCCGACGTGCTGACCGCCCCGCAGGGCCAGACCCCGCCGCAGGGCGTGCCGCTCGGCACCCCGGCGCACGGCGTCCCCGTGGCCACCGAGCACGGCTACGAGCCCGGCATCCTCGACACCGGCGCCCACGAGGCGGCCGGCCGCGACTCCGGCTCCGTCGACCTCGGCGGTGTCCGCGTGCCCCCGCCGGCCGCTGCCCCGACCCCGCAGCCGGCCCGCCGCCCGCTGCACATGGGCCCGCCGGTGCCCGAGGCCGGCGGTGGCGTCGTGCTCTCCCTCGCCGACCGCGGGCCGGCCACCGCACCCGCTCCGGCCCCGCAGCCCGCGCCGGTCCCCGAGCCGGTCGTGGCCACGGCCCCCGCCCCGATGCCGGTGCGGACGCCGGGCCCGCCGACCACCGGCCCCGAGTACTTCGAGATCGCGCAGGACCAGCAGCTCGCCCCGCAGGGCGCCGAACCGTGGGTCGCGCAGCCGCAGGAGCCGGCCGCGCCGCAGGCACCCGCAGAAACGGTCGTGCCGCCGACGGCCCAGTTCGTCCAGGTCGAGGGCTCCGTCCCGACGACCCCGCACCTGGCCCCGATCCCCGCCGAGGCGCCCCAGGTCGCCGAGTCGGCGCCGATCGCGGAGCAGGCTCCGGCCGAGGAGCCGTCGCTCCCGGCCGAGCCGGTGGCGGAAGCGCCCGTGGAGCCCGTGGCGGAGGCGTCCGTGGAGCCGGTGGCGGAGGCCCCGGCCGAGGTGGTCGAGCCCGTCGTGGAGGCCGCCGAGCCCGTCGCGGAGGCGGAGGTCGTGGACGCTCAGGCGACCGTGCCCGCGCCCCGCGAGGGCGAGCCCGCCGCCGAACCGGTGCAGGTCGCCGAGCCGCAGGCGGCCGAACCCGTCGCAGAGGCCCCGGCCGAGCCCGTACAGCCCGTGCAGGAGCCGATCCCGGCCCAGCCGGTGGAGCCCCCGACCACCGAAGCCGCACCCGCCGAGGTCCAGGCCGAGGCCGCTCCCGAGATCACCCCCGAGCTCGCGGAGCCGGTGGCGGAGGTCCTCGTGGAGCCCGCGATCGAACAGCCCGTCGAGCAGCCCGCCGTCGTCGAGGCCGTGGTGGAGACCCCGGTCGAAGCTCCCACGGAGGCCCCGGCGGAAGAGCCGGCGGAAGCGCCGGTGGAGGCTGTGACGGAGCAGCCCCCCGTGGTCGCGGAGGAGCAGCCGGAGCCGATCACCGAACCCGCGCCGGCCCCCGAGGCCGACGACCAGCCGGCGCCCGACTCCCCGGCCGGGGTCCAGGCGGAAGAGCCGGCCGAGGTCCAGGCGGAGGAGCCGGCGGAGGCCCAGGCGGAAGAGCCGGCGGAGGAGCAGGCGGAGACCCGCCCCGACTCCCCGGCCCCGGGCTACGACGACGCCGAGCGCGAGGCCGTCCTCCGTGTGATGCGCGAGCGCCGCGACATCCGCAACGGCTTCCGCAGCGACCCGATCCCGCACGAGGTGCTCCTGCGCGTCCTCGAAGCGGCCCACACCGCGCCCAGCGTCGGCCACTCGCAGCCCTGGGACTTCGTCGTCATCCGCTCCGCCGAGACCCGGCAGACGATGCACGAGCTGGCCCAGCGTCAGCGCGAGGCCTACGCCAAGTCGCTGCCGAAGGCACGGGCGAAGCAGTTCAAGGAACTGAAGATCGAGGCCATCCTCGACACCCCGGTGAACATCGTCGTGACCGCCGACCCCACCCGGGGCGGCCGCCACACGCTGGGCCGCTACACGCAGCCGCAGATGGCCCCGTACTCCTCGGCGCTCGCCGTCGAGAACCTCTGGCTCGCGGCCCGCGCCGAGGGCCTCGGCGTCGGCTGGGTCAGCTTCTTCGACGAGCGCGAGATGGTCCGTACGCTCGGCCTTCCCGAGCACCTCGAAGTGGTCGCGTACCTCTGCGTGGGCTACGTCGACGAGTTCCCCGAGGAGCCCGAGCTGATGCAGGCGGGCTGGTCCAAGCGCCGCCCGCTGGCCTGGGTCGTCCACGAGGAGACGTACGGCCGCCGCGCGCTGCCCGGCGAGGAGCCGCACGACCTGCTCCAGGAGACCGTCGCGAACATCCGCCCGCTGGACGCCAAGGCGCTCGGCGAGGCGTGGGAGCGGCAGAAGCGCATGACCAAGCCCGCCGGGGCGCTGGGCATGCTGGAGATCATCTCCGCACAGCTCTCGGGTCTCTCCCGCGTCTGCCCGCCCCCGATCCCGGAGCCGGCCGCCGTGGCGATCTTCGCCGGCGACCACGGTGTCCACGCCCAGGGCGTCACCCCGTGGCCGCAGGAGGTCACGGGCCAGATGGTGGCCAACTTCCTCGGCGGGGGAGCGGTCTGCAACGCCTTCGCGAACCAGGTGGGCGCCGAGGTCTGCGTCATCGACGTGGGCGTGGCGTCGGAACTCCCCGCCACTCCCGGTCTGCTGCCCCGCAAGGTCCGCCCGGGCACGGGCGACTTCACCACGGGCCCGGCCATGACCCGCGAAGAAGTCCTGGCGGCGATCGAGGTGGGCATCGAAACGGCCCGCGACCTCGTAGCAGCCGGCAACAAGGCACTGCTCACGGGCGAGATGGGCATCGCGAACACCACGGCGTCCGCCGCGCTGATCTCGGTCTACACGGGCGTGGACGCCGCCGAGGTCACGGGCCGGGGCACCGGCATCAACGACGAGACGCACGCCCGCAAGGTGGACGTGGTCCGGCGCGCCCTCGACCTGCACAAGCCGGACCCGGCGGACCCGATCGGCGTCCTGTCGGCGGTCGGCGGCCTGGAGCACGCGGCCCTCGTGGGCCTGATCCTGGGCGCGGCCTCGCTCCGTACCCCGGTCATCCTGGACGGCGTCTCCACGGGCGCGGCGGCCCTCGTCGCCCGCGCCATCGCCCCCGAGTCGCTCGCGGCGTGCATTGCGGGCCACCGCAGCGCCGAGCCTGGCCACGTGGCGGCCCTCAACAAGCTGGGCCTGCGCCCGCTGGTCGACCTGGACCTCCGTCTCGGCGAGGGCACGGGCGCCCTGCTGGCCCTGCCCCTGGTCCAGAGCGCGGCCCGGGCGATGCACGAGGTGGCCACGTTCGACTCGGCGGGAGTCACCGAGAAGTAGCACCACCGACGCGTCCCCCACCCACGACGGAAGTGGGGGACGCGCAGGAACCGGGTTCGGGCCGTCAAGCGTGACGTGTGGCGCGTACGCGCCTTGAGCATTCATGGCCCCGAAGGCGCCGTAAATCATGCGGTCCCGAACCCGGTTCCGGAGCGTCCCCACGCCCACGCCCACGGGCAGGGCCACACCACACGCCCATGGGCGAAGGCGCACCCCACACTCACCGGCGGGGGACGACCGTCACACCCTCCCCACCCCAGGTCACAGCTATCGTGATCGTGCACGAGCCGCTCCACCGCCGCAGCGGCCCCCTCGCACCGCACCGCACCGCCCGCTCTCCGAGGAGCCGCTCACCCATGGCCGAGAACGCCGAGAACGCCGAGCACCCCGCCTACCCCGTCGGACTGCGCCTCGCCGGCCGCCGCGTCGTCGTCCTCGGCGGCGGTCAGGTGGCCCAGCGCCGACTCCCGGCCCTCATCGCCGCGGGTGCCGACATCACCCTGATCTCCCCGTCCGC